>JAKSUR010000064.1 GCA_024408765.1 bacterium
TCTCGATTTAATTTCGTTTGTAATATGCGGAATTACTTGCACTGTTGCTCCGAGATAATCACCATGTCTTTCTTTTTGAATTACTGTTTGATAAACACTACCTGATGTTACATTGCTTAATTGAGAAAAATTTGTATCAATAAATCTTTCATAATGTCCTAAATCCAAATCAGTTTCTGCCCCATCGTCTGTAACAAACACTTCACCGTGTTGAAACGGACTCATTGTACCCGGATCGACATTGATATACGGATCAAATTTTTGTATGGTTACGGAAAAACCTCTGGCTCTGAGTAGTTTACCAAGAGATGCCCCGATAATACCTTTTCCCAATGAACTTACTACTCCGCCTGTAATAAAAATGAATTTTGTCATGCGATACGCTCCGTATTAAATCATAATTGGTTGAGATTCATAGCTGAAATTTGCCGTTAAACCTTATAAAAAAAGAGGGTTATTAACCCTCTTTAATTAATTTTTGGAACTCTGAAAAATCCGTTTTCTTCATAAGGCGCATTTTTCATCAGTTCATCTTTTGTTTGTTCGTAAAAGACTTTATCTTCACGCATAACATTGACAAAATCAATTGCATGAGCCATTGGTTCGACATTTGATGTGTCAACTTCATTCATGGCATCAACATGTTTTAATACATCACCCAATTGTTTTGTGAATTTTTCTTTTTCTTCTTCCGTAAGCTCTAATCTTGCGAGCTTAGCAACATGTTCTACATCTTTTATGGTTATCATTATTTTTACCCCGATTGATATTACTATAGCACGAAAATAATTGTTACTTTGTAAAATTTTGTAAAATTACTTAACGACTTTGGCTATCGCTTCTGTTAAATCGTCACCGCCATACAGAACAACGCCTTTTGCCAAAACCACATCATAACCGCTTGCTTTTGCTTGTTGAGCGATTGTTGCTGAAATGCTTTTGTCAATTGCAATGAGTTTTTGTTCATAATTCTTTGTAATGGCAAGTTGTTTTTTGGAATATTCTTCATTGTATTTTTTAATTAATTTTTCTTTGCCTTCTTTTGTTTTTTGTTTTTCAACATCTGCTGTTGCAACTTTTAACCAATTTTGTATTTCTGCTGTTTTAGTTGCTTGTTCTTTTTTTAGTGCTTTTACTTGTGCGGATTTGCTAACTACGGCAGGAACATCAACAACAGCGATTTTAGAAATTCCGTTGCTTACCGCAAAATTGTTAATACCAAACCCTATGGCAAATGCGCTAATTATAGCTAATAATACTTTATTATTCATAATAATCCTCCGTTACAGCATATTTTTTCTGATTCTTTCTTTTGCTTTGTCAATTTCTCTTATTCGTTTTTCAACACTTCTTATTTGTTTTTTTAATGTACATCTCTCTGCTTTAACCAACTTGTATTGAGCATCAACATCAGCAAATTTCGTTTTGTAATTCAAAAGGTCATTTCTAATATCAACTTGTGCACTTTCGAGTTGAGAAATTGCATTTTGTATATTTCCGTTTCCGATAGCTTCTTCCGAGAGAGTTGGTACTGCTGTTGTTGCTGATGAACTCGGATTGACGTATGAAGTATCATTGAAATTTAATGGAGTAAATGCACTTCCGTCTGCATAAGAAACAGATGCAAATGCCAACAAACAACCAAAAGTTAATACTAATCTTTTCATAAACAATTCTCCTTATTTTTAGGTAATAACATTATAACCTGTTAAAAATTTTTTGTGAACTTTTTGTCAAAATTTAAAAAAAGTTTTATAATACAATGTATATGGATGTTTTTTGTAAGGGTTGCGGTATGTGTTGTAAACTTATTCCTGTTAAAAGCAGGGATAAAGTTCTTTTGCGTGACGGATTTCAGAAGGTAAATGATGATTTTTTTGAAAGTCTTATTCCTTTGAGTTCTGATTCTGCAAAAAAAATAAACGAAAATTATGTAAAAAAAGTACAAGAAATATTTCCTATGGTGAAATTTTATCGTTGCAAGTATTTAAACTCCGAAAACAAATGTTCATTAGAAAAAATGCCTGATTTTTGTAAAAAATTTCCATCAAATCCTTTGGCTATAATTCATGATGAATGCGGATATATAGGTGAAATTTTTATAAAAAATGAAGAATTAAAACGAAAAATAAGAATGATAAAAGAAGAAATGCTCGATTATGAAACTCTTATAGAAATGGGTGATAAGGATTCGGCTTCTTATAAGAAGATAATTGATAATTTAAACCGATTTGTTACAAAATATAAAGAATTTGGTTCTGAAAACTGGTAATTTAGAATTCGAGGAAACATTCAAATTTTTCCTGCAAACTTCGGGGAACGGTTTCAAAGCAAGTTGTGTGCTATCCCGCACACGACTTGCTTTTCACACACCTTAGGTCGGATGCGAAAAAGTTCAAAAAATTGTCATTTTTTGACTTTTTCCGCATCCTCATTATTTTAACATTTCTTAATAAAACTTAATTCTTATGACAATTATTTCAGTTATGCATACTTTATATATATAACCGGGATATTTTATCATGATATTATTTAGTCCATTTTTTCAATTCAATTCATCACCTACTTTTAATTTAGGCTTTTATCTGGGAAACTGCCTGAATCAAAAGCTTTTTGGAAATTTTTGGAAGTGTAGTCCTTGGTTTAGTCAGCCTACTTGTTTTATGATGCCTAATACCAGTTTTTTTACCCCATATATGGATAATATTTCTACACCACCTTTAATGACAGGGTTTGATACATTTTCATATAGCGGAGGCAACTCATCTTGCAATTTTGGGACATGGAATAATTTTGGAGAAATTGCATTTACTATGCAGACATATAATACATCGAAATCTAAAAAGAAGGTTGGCAATACAGCGGATTTAAAATGGTGGACGGCTCAGGGTTATTGTAAAGAAAAGGGTGAAAAACTTGCAAAGATATCAGAAGAATACACCTGCTTTGGTGTTAATAATGACGGAACTATAAATAAAAATAAAAAGAAAAACCCTGATGAATTTACACACAATTGTGCTAAATATGTAAAAAGTGCCATAGAAGAAAGTGGTTTGGGTGATTATGAAAACGGTAATGCTTGTGATATGCCTGAGATATTAAGAAAAAATAAAAAATTTAAGGAAATATCACCTGATGGAGTTGATTTAAAAGCCTTGCCGGCAGGATGTGTGCTTTGCTATAACAAAGGGTCACAAGGGTATAGCTCCGAATACGGACATGTAGAAATCTCACAAGGTAATGGTACTGCGACATCAGACGGCACAACTCGTCACATCAGAAAACCTGATGTGATATTTATTCCGGTATAATGTTAAATGTTTATATAAGGTGTTGTACTTCTAATCAGATTTTTCCAATATTTTTTGTATTAAGAAATGTAAATTGTACTCGAATTGTTAAGAATCTTCTTAACAATTCATGTTTTTTTGCAGATAAAGATAGCTTGTTCGTAAATATTTATTAAGCTATGTAAAAATAGAATCAAACGATATAAAGATAGTTCTAAAATGACCGTTAACACATACATAAGGTTAATGATTTTGGAGTATGTGTTATGAAAAAAGTATTAGTTTCTTTATTTGCATTTTTAATTTTAACTGTAACTCAAACATTGGCATACGGAGTTAAAGATTTTTCATCAGATGCAAAAATAGTTTCTGCATTACAACTTTTGGAACAATCGGGTGAGTATGATATTTTTACCAATTTGAAAAAAAACGGAATAAAAATCAAATTTTATAACTTATCAGGTTATGGAAGTGTATATGCAACAAATTCTTATGATAATACAGGCAGAAGGGTTATTCTTATCAATTCTGTTTATGCTGATGCTCCCATTGAACAAATTGCTTGTTTAATAGCACACGAAAGTATGCATGTTGCAAGAAAAGCAACCTTGGAGGAGGAAACGATTGCCACTCAAAAAGAAGCGGCTACTTGGATACGCTTAAGAAATGACTCCGTTTTATACCCGCAAACAAAACTCACAAAAAGATTGGATAAATTAGCTGATTTACATATCGCTTCGTATAATGACGGTACAAATTATATTCAATCAAAAATAGCTTCAAGCAGTTTTTATAAAGCTCAATTCGGCATGTAATTGGCTTTATGAAACTTAGCCGAAATATTTTCATTCACATACTTTTGCTCTCTTTTTAAAATAGAGAGCTTTTTATTTTAACCCAACAATTCTGACAGTATCTGTGCGTTTTCTTCCGCTTTTACATTGTTTGAAATTGCATTACGTTTTATATAAGCACGTAAAGCTTCTCGAATAAGTTCGCTTCGTGTTCTTTGCTCGCTGGTTGCAATACTGTCCACTTTACTTAAAAAATCATTGGACATTGAAATCAATACTCTTGCCATATTCCCTCCATATATCCCTGTATGTATATATTATATCATGTAAATAGTTTATTTCAACATAGCATAACTGAGTAATTTTATTAATATAATTGTTAATTTCTATAATTTAGGGTATACTTGATTTGTTCGTGGTGAAGTAATGTTTAATAAATTGTCTTTTAAAAAAAGAATACTTTTTGTAGGAATACCTGATATGGCTTATGTCGGGTTGGACGGACTTTTAATGGCTGGTGTAAATATCGTTGGAGTTTTGGGGCCTAAAAAGAGTCATAACATGTATCATGATTTTAAAAAATTTGTGATAAAAAGAGGACAAAATTATATTGATTATGATGAACTTGATGAACCTCAATTGATAGAAAAAGTTAAAAAACTGGACATTGACGTGGCAGTCGTATGTTCTTTCAATTATAAAATTCCAAAAGTTCTTTTAGAAGCTACAAAAGACGGATTTATTAATGTCCATCCTTCCATGCTTCCAAAGTATAGAGGAGGAAATCCTTATTCAAGAGTCATTATGAATGGTGAAACAGAGACAGGTATAACTGTTCATTTTATGGATGAAGGATTTGATACGGGTGATATTATTGCACAAAAAGCATACCACATTCATTCAAAAGCGACTATGGGAACTCTTTTTAATGAATTGAACTTTTTGGGAATTGAACTTTTGCTTAAAGTTCTTCAAGTATATGAAAATCAAGAACTAAATAGAATTAAACAACCTGTCGGTGAATTTATTTCAGGTAACGGACTCGGCGACAAAGATATTTTTATAAATTACAATAAAACTGCTGAAGAAATAGAAAGATTTATTCGGGCATTAAATCCGTTTATTCTTGCCAGTACAACTTTTAGAGGAAATTTAATGAAAATTATGCGTGCCGAAGTCGCTTCTGATGCTTTTTCAATTCCTCATCCTGCAGGTACGGTATCTAAAATAGAAGATGACAAATTCTTTATTGCAACTTCAAAAGGTTTGCTTGTTCCGACTGTTTTACAATTCGGCAGTTTTTTTATTGGTGATAGCAAAGATTTTTTAAGAATTGTTAATCCAAAAATCGGAGAAGAATTCAGATAATGGATAAATTGTATTTCTTAACAGCAGGCGTACCTCTAAAAGCCGGAAATAAAGGATATAAAAAAGGTTTTGAAATTCATGACGAAATGGGTTTAGACGGCTTGGAGCTTGAATTTGTCCACGGAGTCAGAATATCCGAACAAAGTAAAGATGACGTTAAAAATTCAGGCAAAGTAATTACGGCTCATGCTCCGTTTTATATTAATTTGAATGCAAGAGAAAATGAAAAAGTTGAAGCAAGTGTTCAGCGAATCATTGAAACCGCAATGACAACAAATGAACTTGGAGGGTACAGCATAACTTATCACGCAGGATTTTATCTTGGTCAGGATTCGGAAACGGTTTATCAACAAATTGAAAAACAAACCGAAATAATAACTTCTGAATTAAAAAAAGTCAGCAATAAAATTTGGATTCGTCCTGAAACAACAGGTAAATCTACTCAATGGGGAACTTTAGAAGAAATAATAAGGCTTTCAAAAGAATTTGAAACAGTGCTTCCATGTGTGGATTTTTCGCATATCCATGCCAGATACAACGGATTTTGGAATACTTATGATGAATTTGCTTCAATGCTTGAAAAAATCGGAAATGAACTTGGTGAAAAAGCATTAAAGAATTTTCATGCCCATATTGCAGGGATAGATTATAGCTCAAAAGGCGAAAAAAAACATCTTAACCTAATGGAATCGGATATGAATTACAAAGATTTACTCAAAGCATTTAAAGATTTTGATGTAAAAGGAGTAATTATTTGTGAAAGTCCTAATATAGAGGAAGATGCAAAATTAATGAAGGAATATTATTTAAGCCTGTAAATATTATTCGCTTAGGGAATTTTCTTGAAATAGTATTGTGAAATAATAACAATATGTTTGATATGTATTGGTATTACAGTTTAAATCAGCCTTCTTTTACACCGCCTGCGTGGGTATTTCAACCGGCATGGGCTTTTTTGTATTTAACAATATTTGTATCAATTATATTATTCGGGTTTAAAAAAACTGAGAAAAATAAAATTTATGGTTACATACTATTTTTTATGCAACTTATATTAAATTTTTGCTGGACACCTGTTTTTTTCTTGGTTCACAATATAATTTTGGCACTTTGTATATTAATTTTATTAGATTTCATCGTTATTTTAACAATTATGGAATTTTATAAAATCTCAAAACCATCGGCTATTGTTCTTATTCCGTATTTATTATGGATTCTTTTTGCAACTTATTTGAATATTGGTTTTTATCTTTTGAATTGATAAAATTTTTTGTTGTGTATAAGAGAGGCGGTCGGGATTTTTATCCCGACCGCCTCTCTTAACTTGTTAATTGAAACCTAATCTTTTGTATATTCAGCATCAATTACATCATCATCTTTATTTTCGCTTGATGATTCTTGCTGTTGAGCGTTATCAGAATTTACTGTTTCGCCTTCTTTTTGTACTGCTTCATAAGCTTTTTGTGAAATTGCAAACATTGTTTGTTGCAATTCATCAGATAATTTCTTTAATTCATCAGAAGGTTTATTTTCATCAAGAGCTTTTTGTAAAGCTTCTTTTTGCTCAGATAATTTTTTATTATCATCATCAGAAATTTTGCCTTCAAAATCTTTAACAATTCTTTCTGCTGATGTAATTAAAGAATTTGCGTTATTTTTTATTTCAGCTTCTTCTTTTTTCTTTTTATCTTCTGCTGCATTTACTTCTGCTTCTTTTACCATTTTATCAATATCTTGTTCTGATAAATTAGATGAATTTGTAATTGTAATTTTTTGTTCTTTTCCTGTTGCTTTATCTTTCGCAGATACATTAACAATACCGTTAGCATCAATGTCAAATGTTACTTCGATTTGCGGAATACCACGCATTGCAGGAGCTATTCCTTCAAGCCTGAACATACCTAATGATTTGTTATCACCTGCCATAGGTCTTTCACCTTGAAGAATATTGATATCGACGGCTGATTGATTATTTTCAGCGGTTGAAAATACCTGTGATTTTGAAACCGGAATTGTTGTATTACGAGGTACAAGTGCGGTCATAACTCCGCCTAATGTTTCAATACCTAATGTTAAAGGTGTAACGTCTAAAAGTACAATGTCTTTAACTTCACCGGCCAAAACACCTGCTTGAACTGCTGCACCAACCGCAACAACTTCATCAGGGTTAACGGATTGATTAGGTTCTTTTCCGGTATATTCTTTTACCAATTGTTGAACAGCGGGAATTCGAGTCGAACCGCCTACAAGTACGACTTCATTTATTTCATTTTTACTCAAACCTGCATCTGATAAAGCTTGTTCAACCGGTTTTTTGCATCTTTCCAAAAGATCATGCGACAAATCTTCAAATTTTGCTCTTGAAAGAGTTAGCTCAAGATGTTTAGGGCCATTAGCATCAGCCGTAATATAAGGCAAGCTTATTGTTGTTTCAACAACGGATGAAAGTTCGCATTTAGCTTTTTCTGCGGCTTCTTTAATTCTCTGCATTGCCTGTTTGTCATTTGTTAAATCCATACCTTCTTGTTTTTTAAATTCTTCGCAAATCCAATCAATAATTTTTTGGTCAAAATCGTCACCACCTAAGTGTGTATCACCGGATGTTGAAAGAACTTCGTGAACACCGTCACCGATTTCCAAAATGGATACGTCAAAAGTACCGC
Source organism: bacterium (assembly GCA_024408765.1). GTDB lineage: Bacteria > Cyanobacteriota > Vampirovibrionia > Gastranaerophilales > Gastranaerophilaceae > CAG-196. The sequence goes on from JAKSUR010000064.1 coordinate 8,116, forward strand.
CACCTAAGTCAAATACCAAAACTTTTTCTGATTTATCTTTTTCCAAGCCGTAAGCCAAGGCAGCTGCGGTCGGCTCGTTTACAATACGAAGAACATCTAAACCTGCGATTTTACCGGCATCTTTAGTTGCTTGTCTTTGAGCATCATTGAAATATGCAGGAACAGTTATAACTGCTGATGTAACTTTTTCACCCAAATAACTA
>JAKSUR010000065.1 GCA_024408765.1 bacterium
GTTAAAGAATTAAGAGATGATTCAATCAGATTTATTTCTTCTGTGTTGAAATAATTAATCAAGAGTAATTGTGAAATTACCGTTATTAAAGGTTATGTTGAGTATTTATTTTTAAATTAACACCTTTTAAAATTATACTATAGAGTTTGCGGAAAAATTAAAATTTTTCCTGCAAACTCCGGGAAACGGTTTCACATAAGATTGTGTGCTATCCCGCACACAACCTTATGTTCACACACCTCAGGTCGGATTTGAAAAGCGGATTATCGGCAGAGTGCCTACGTGCTTTTGCGAAGCAAAAGCACGTAGGCACGTTTATTGCCGATAACCAAGTAATCTCAAAAAATTGTGGAAATGAGTTTCGGATTTCATCCTCAACTCCTGCTTCCGCAAGTCATTTTTTGGATTTTTCCGCATCCTCTATAAGTAAAATTTCGTAAAATTAAAAAACTTGACAAGCGTTATTGATATTCTATTATATAAGTATACCTTTGGGGTGTCGCCAAGTGGTAAGGCAGCGGTTTTTGGTACCGCCATCTCGTTGGTTCGAATCCAGCCACCCCAGCCAATTAAAAGACTCTCTTTTGAGAGTCTTTTTTTATGATTAATGTAAATTGTTTGTTACGCACCCATTTTATGCTAAAATAACATAAGAAATTAGGAGAATATAAATGGGTATTTTTGAAGAATTACAGGCAAGAGGGCTTATTGCACAAGTTACGGATAATAATGAAATCAGGAATTTGATAAATTCCGGCGGTGCAAAGTTCTATATAGGGTTTGATCCTACAGCTGATTCACTTCACGTCGGTCATTTTATGGCATTATGCTTGATGAAAAGATTGCAAATGGCAGGAAATCGCCCGATTGTGTTAATCGGTGGCGGCACAGGTCATGTTGGAGATCCGTCGGGCAGAACAGATATGAGAACCATGATGACAAAAGATATTATTGACCATAATTGTAATTGCTTCAAAAAACAAATGGAAAAGTTTATTGAATTTGGTGATGATAAAGCAATTATGGTAAATAATGCTGATTGGCTTTTGAAACTTAATTATGTAGAACTTTTGAGAGATGTAGGTGCGTGTTTTTCAGTTAATAATATGCTTCGTGCAGAATGTTATAAGCAAAGAATGGAAAAAGGGTTAAGCTTTTTGGAATTTAATTATATGATTATGCAAGCTTATGATTTTTACTATTTACATCAGAATTACGGTTGCAATATGCAGTTTGGCGGAGATGATCAATGGAGTAATATGCTGGCAGGAACAGAACTTATACGCAAAAAAACAGGTGATGATGCTTATGCAATGACAATTACCCTATTAATGAATTCCGAAGGCAAGAAAATGGGAAAAACTGCAAAAGGTGCGGTTTGGTTAGACCCTGAAAAGACTTCTCCGTTTGAATTTTATCAATATTGGAGAAATGTTGATGATGCAGATGTTATGAAGTGTATAAAATTGTTAACATTTATTCCGATTGAACAAATTGATGAAATGAGTCATTGGGAAGACAGCAGGATTAATGAAAAAAAAGAAATTCTTGCGTTTGAATTAACAAAAATGATACACGGTGATGATGAAGCGCAAAAGGCGCAAGCAGCCGCAAAAGCTTTGTTCGGAGGCAATGGTGACAGTGAAAATATGCCGACCGTTACTTTACAAAATGAAGATTTTGAAGAGGATTTTATAAATATCCTTGATTTGCTGATTAAGTGCGGATTTTCATCAAGCAGAGGTGAGGCAAAGCGATTAATTCAACAAGGCGGTATAACGGTCAATGATAAACTCGTTGCTGATATGCAAATTAAATATAGTAAATCTGATATAAATTCAGGATTCAAAATTAAAAAAGGTAAAAAACATTTCTGTAAAGTGACTGTCGGATAGAATTTTCACCTCATTAATCAATTTAATGTAATTGCACCGTTTGCAAATCAAATAATTCTGTTTGAAAATATTAAATAAAAATATGAGTTTATTGGTGAATAATTACAGTCTTAATTGGTTTGTATGAAGTCCTTTTAAGTAATCTCTTATGCTGTTAAAAGTCGTATCTAATAATATATCAACTGATTCTTTTGTGTTATAAGCAGTGTGTGGAGTTATTATAACATTATTCATGCCAAGCATTTTTTGTATTGCAAGAATATTTGGTAAACAATTTTCTTCTATATCAGAAACGGTTGTTTCTGATTCATTTTCACATTCATATACATCAAGTGCAACACCCCCAACTTGTCCTGTTATCAAATTATTATAAAGAGCGACTGTATCAATCAATTCTCCTCTTGCGGTATTTACTAATAAGACACCTTTTTTAGTTTTACTAAGTTCTTTTTCATCAATTATATGATGCGTTTTTACATTGTAAGGCAAATGAAGAGTTATAATATCAGATTTTTCAAGTATTTCGTCCATGGATACATATTCGGCGAATGTAGATATTTCATTATCTTTATCAATACTGCAGATTAAAATTTTTATTCCGAAAAAATTGGCAATATTAGCAACGGATTTTCCTATAGAACCTCCTCCAAGAATCCCTAATGTTAGATTTTCAAGATTTCTTCCTTCTAATGCTTCCATTTCTATAAGATTTTTTTGTGTGCTGAGGTATGCGGGTATTAATTTTCTGACAAGCGCAAGAATAAGCATAAATGTATATTGTGCAACTGAGTTTTTTCCGTAATCTTGTACATTAAAAACTGCAATGTGATTTTGATTACAGTATTTTAAATCAATATGATCGTATCCGGTCGAACGGGTAGATATAATTCTTAAATTTTTAAACTTTTTGATAATATTTTCGGTGATTTCCGATGTTATAAAAACACTTATGATAACAGTTTCTTCAAGCTGTTTTTCGGATAAAACATACATCTCATTCAACGGTTCTTTAATAAATTCAATATCAAAATCAGGTAAATCGTGCTTATTAAAATATTCTCTTTCGGAATTTCGGAAATCAAACATTAACATTTTCATAAAAAAATACTCCTTTTTAAGAAGTATTTTTTTAAATTAACTTTTATTTCAATTATCTTATTAGGTTAATGCTTGCATTGATTCCCATTTATTAAGATAGCAACAGTCTGTTAAACAATCATTTGAATCGGATAAAATCCAACATAGTGCGCTGTTTTTATCTTTTTTGCAATTATTACTTTCATTTAGCATTGCAAGGTATGTATCTCTATCTTTTTGTGAGGTAAGTTTTTTATAATCATCTACATCATGATTTCCCAAAAATTTCAGCATTTTATGGCGAATATCTTTAATATTTTCAAGCAAATTCGAAAAAAGCTCACAATAAAATTTTATTCTTTCTTTCAAATTTTTTATTCTGTCTTTTAAAAAATTTATATGCCTGCTCGCAGAATCTGTTGATTCGGTGTCACAATCATTATTATTTATTCCAAATATATCATTAAAGTTAACCGTAATTATTTCACCGTTATATTCAATAGTAATTGTCCTTTTTGCGTGATTTTGTTCAAGGACTTTTACTTTTTGACCTTGATATTCAACATATTCATTTTGATAATTGCTACTAATTGCCATAATATTCTCTTTATATATATAAAGTATATATAAAATAGATAATTGTCTTTTTGTTAAGATATGTAAAATTAAGTTAAATTTTGTAAAAGATTTTGTATAAATAGTTTACACTTTATATATGTTATGACAATAATAATATAGTAAGAAGTATATATCACAAATCGTTTTTTATTAGAAAAGAGAGTACATATAGCCGATGAAAATCGGTTAGTTTACGCACGGATTGCGTAAAAATGAGTGGAACTAAGTACGTATCGATGAGAAAGGAGATTCATTATGCCACTTACAATCAACACAAACATTTCCTCTTTAATTGCACAGAGGAATTTAGACAGTGCAACAAAAGCACTAAACGCTTCATTGGAAAGAATGTCTACGGGTTACACAATTAACCATGCATCAGACAATGCGGCAGGTTATTCAATTGCAAAACAATGGGTAACACATCTGAGCTCACTTGATGTTACATCTAAAAACGCAGCGACAGGTGCTGATATGTTAACAACAGCCGAGGATTCATATTCGTTATTAACAGGTCACTTACAACGTGTAAGAGATTTGACGGAGCAAGCTGCCAACGGAACATATGGTTCGGCTTCCTTGAAAGCAATACAAGCAGAAGTTGTAGCAAGATTACAGGAAATTAACCGTATTTCTGCTAATATCGAGTTTAATGGTATTAAATTAATGTCTTATTCAAAGAAAACGGGTGCGGATAATTCAGAAGTCGGTATGACTGCTGATGGAGTTAATATTCAAGTTGGTTTGTATGCAGAAAAGAACAGCCGCATTAATTTATCAATTGATTTATTCTCTGATGCAAGTATGAGCGGTTTGTTTGCAGGCATGTCATCTGTTGCATCCGAAAGCGGTAAAACATTAGCACAGTTGATAACCGGTGCAGGTGGTGACATTTCTAATCTGTTAAATAATGCAAATCTTCAAGCTTTTGCTGCGGCATGTTCTGGCCTGAAGTACAGAAGTGCAACGAATGATTTTGTTTTACAAACAGATGCAACGATGGGCGCAAAAGAAATGTTATCTTTCTTAGATGGTGCTATTAATGATATTTCAGGAAGAGTAACTCAACTTGGTGCTGCACAAAACAGAATATCATCTGCATTATCGGCACTGGATGTTCAATCTCAGAATTTGACTTCATCATTGTCAACTCTTAGAGATACTGATGTTGCAAAAGAATCTTCAACTTACATACAGTCACAGATACTACAACAAGCATCTGCCACACTTCTTTCTACGGCTAATCAATTGCCAAGCACTGCGTTGAACTTGATATAGTATAGGAGAAATTATGACTAAAATGTACTCGATGCAAATGTGTTGATTAGGGATAGAACAAATGAAAGAGGGTTTCAATTCATTTTCGAAACCCTCTTTCACTAATTTATTATAAGGCAATGATTACATCATGCCGCCCATACCACCCATGCCTGCCATAGCTGACATATCAGGAGCTTTTGATTCCTCAGGAATCTCAACAACAGCAGCTTGTGTTGTTAAAAGCATTGAGCCGACTGATGCAGCATTTTCCAATGCACTTCTTGTAACCTTTGCCGGGTCAACAATACCTGCCGCAAACATATCTGTATATCTGTTAAGAAGTGCGTCATAGCCGTAAGCATCTTTCTCGCTTCTAACATTATCAACAACTATATCACCTTTAGCACCTGCATTATCTGCAATTGCTCTCAAAGGTACATCAAGTGCAGTCATTAAGATTTTATAGCCGCTTTTTTCATCATCAGATTCAAAACTCATTTTTTCAAGTTTTGATTCAAGTTCTTGTTGAACTCTGATTAATGCAACACCGCCACCTGGAACAATGCCTTCTTCGTTTGCTGCTCTTGTTGCATTTAGTGCATCTTCAATTCTTAATTTTCTTTCTTTTAATTCAATTTCGGTCGCAGCACCAACTTCAATTACCGCAACACCACCTGACAATTTAGCCATTCTTTCTTGAAGTTTTTCTTTATCGTAATCGCTGTCAGATGCTTCAATTTGTTTTTTAATCAAACTGATTCTTTCTTGAACTGCACTTTTTGTTCTGTTATCAACCACAATAGTAGTTTCATCTTTTGTAACAGAAACACGTTTTGCAACACCCATCATAGCTGTTGTAATATTTTCAAGTTTCATTCCAAGTTCTTCGGTAAACATTTGACCGCCGGTAAGAATTGCAATATCTTCTAACATTGCTTTTCTTCTGTCGCCAAATCCCGGAGCCTTGACTGCAACTGCTCTTAATACTTTTCTCATAGTGTTAACAACAAGTGTTGCGAGAGCTTCACCTTCAACATCTTCCGCAATTAATAATAATGAGCGACCGTCACGAGCAACTTGTTCAAGAACAGGAACTAAATCCGCAATTAAATTGATTTTTTTGTTCACGCATAAAACATAAGCATCTTCCAAAACAGCTTCCATTCTTTCTGCATCAGTTACGAAATACGGTGAAATATAACCTTTATCGAATTGCATACCTTCAACAACTTTTAAGTTTGTACCGAAGGACTTGCTTTCTTCAACTGTAATAACACCGTCATGACCAACTTTTTCCATGGCTTCTGCAATTAATTCACCGATTTCAGAGTTGTTACCTGCTGAAATACCTGCAACTTGTGCAATTTCTTCTTTTGTAGAAACAGGGTGAGAAAGATTTTTAATTTTTTCAATAGAGATTTCAACAGCCTTATCAATACCACGCTTCATTGACATTGGGTTTGCACCGGCTGTTAAATTCTTTAAACCTTCTCTTACAATAGCTTGTGCTAAAACAGAAGCGGTTGTAGTACCGTCACCTGCAACATCATTCGTTTTGGATGAAACTTCTTTAAGAAGTTGTGCGCCTGCATTTTCTAATCCGTCTTGCAATTCTATTTCTTTAGCAATGGTTACACCGTCATTAACGATTTGCGGAGCTCCGAATTTCTTTTGTAAAATTACATTTCTGCCTTTTGGACCAAGAGTAACCTTAACAGCATCTGCTACTGCATCTATACCTTTTAGAAGCGATTTTCTTGCTTCTTCTTCGAAAATGATTCTTTTTGCCATCTTATTATCCTTTCATATAATTAATACAATTTGAATTATTCAACAATTGCCAATGCATCTTTGATTGACAAAATTTTATATTCTACACCGTCCATTTTAACATCAGTACCTGAATATTTTGCATAAAGGATAATATCACCTACTTTAACATCCATAGGTTCTTTTTCACCTTTATCATTGGTTTTACCTTCTCCTACCGCAACTACTTCACCTTTCTGCGGTTTTTCTTTTGCACTGTCCGGAATAAAAATTCCGCCCGAAGTTTGTTCGGTATCTTCGATAACTTTGATAACTATTCTGTCTTGTAATGGTTTAAGTGCCATAATTTTATCCTCCTATACTCTAACATTATTATTTATACTATGTTTTTTAATAATATTTAAGAATATTAATGAAAAATTAATATTTGATGTTATAATCAAAACCATAAAGGAGAAAAATATATGTTAAAATCAATAATTCTTGCAGCAGGAAAAGGTACTCGAATGAAATCCGAAACGCCAAAAGTTTTGCACGAAATATTTAATAAAACGCTTTTAGGATATGTTATAGAAGCAGTTAATAATACTGAACTCGCAGATGAAAACATTGTTATTGTTGGTCATCAAGCAGAAAAAGTCGAAGAATTTGTTAAAAATAATTATGAAAATTCAAAAACGGTGCTTCAAACTCCTCAACTCGGAACAGGTCATGCTGTTAGTATGGCACTTCCTTTGTTGGAAGATTATGACGGAGAAATTATCATTTTATGCGGAGATACACCTCTTATCACCTCAGATACAATCAAAGAGTTCGTCAATTTCCACCGCAAAGAAAATTCAGATTTAACGGTGATGAGTGCTATTTTTGATAATCCGACAAATTACGGAAGAATTATCAGGAATAATGATAATACACTTAATTCTATTGTTGAAGAAAAAGATGCAACTGCAGAACAAAAATCTGTTCAGGAAGTTAATGCAGGAATATATTGCCTGAATTGGGCAAAAATTAAACCTGCATTCAAAGATTTAAAAACAAATAATGCACAAGGAGAATACTATTTAACCGATATAGTAAAATGGGCCGGATTAAATAACCTGAAAACTTTGGCTTATATTCTCAAAAATAATGAAGAAATTTTTGGTATAAATTCAAAGGAAAATCTTGCAGAAGCATCAAGATATTTGAATAACAGAGTGGCATCAAAACTTATGGCAAACGGAGTGACTATAATTGATCCGATTTCAACGTGGATAAGTCCTGAAACAGAAATAGAACCTGATACAATAATTTATCCTTCATGCTACATAGAAGGTAAAAACAAAATAGGTAAACATTGTAAAATTGGCCCGTTTGCTCATTTAAGAGGAGATGTAATAATAGAGGACAATGTAAAAATAGGAAATTTTGTTGAAGTTAAAAAGACTACGATTAAATCAAATACAAATGCTTGTCACCTCACTTATCTCGGTGACAGCGAAATTGGTTCAAATGTAAATATAGGTGCAGGAACTATTACAGCAAATTATAATCCTCTAACAAAAGAAAAAAGCAGAACAATAATAAAAGATAATGTAAAAATAGGTGTTATTACAGTTGTCACTAAAGATTTACCAGATAAAAAATAACAAAACAAAGAGTGAAAAAAAAAAAA
>JAKSUR010000066.1 GCA_024408765.1 bacterium
TTAGTGTACAAAACGGAGGCTATTAAAAGCGGAATCACAACTGCAAACAGAGTTACAGAAATAGCATAAATTATCGTATTTAAAAATATTTGAAAAAAAACAGGTTCGGTTAAAACAGCTTTATAGTTGTTTAATCCTATAAATTTTATTTCATTTAACAAATCCCATTCGGTAAAGCTCAGCCCAAAAGAGCAAATAATAGGAATTATAATAAAAATCAGAGTTCCTATAAATGCAGGGAGAATAAAATATATCCCTATGATGTTATTTTTACATGCTTTATTTTGCATGGTATTATTATAATACAATAATTGAAAGAGGGGTAGACATGTTAGATTTATCAGCATTTGGTAAAAATGATATTAGAGGAATTTATGGTGAAGACATAACTGAAGAAGTTTTTTATTACGCAGGAAGAGCGTTTGTTCAATATCTTTCAAATCAAACAGGAAAATCTTATTCTGAAATATGGGTTACTATATGCAGAGATGCAAGACTTCATTCACCTGCTTTAACCGAGGCTGTTATCAAAGGCGTGCTTTCAAAAGGCGCAAATATTGTAAATCTTGGTCTTGCTCCGACTCCGTTGGGATATTATTCCGAAGTGGTCGGTTTGCCTCCGTATTTAACAAAATATGCTTCGGTTTTAGGAGCTTTAATTGTTACGGCAAGTCATAATCCGAGTCAATACAACGGATTGAAGATGACATATAATAAACAATCTTTGAATGAAGAACAAATAAAAGATGTTAAATCACTTGCAGAGGCTGAATACAGTTTACAAAATTCTTCAAATAGTGTAGGACAGTACATTGAATACGATCTAATTCCTGATTATACAGAAGTAATGATAAATAAATTCGGAAAAATAGGAAAAGGTTTAAAAATAGTTGTAGACAGTGCAAATGCAACAGGAGGGGTTGTTGCACCAAAGCTGTACAGAGCAATGGGGTGTGAAGTAATTGAATTATATTCAACTCCTGACGGGAGATTTCCTAATCATCATCCGAACCCGAGTGATGAAAAAACTCTTGATGATATTAAAAAAGCTGTTGTTGAAAACGGTGCGGATATAGGTATTGCTTTTGACGGTGACAGTGACAGAATCGGTGTTATAGATTCAGAAGGAAATTCTCTAACAGGTGATAAATTGTTATTTATATACGCACAAAATGTCATAAAAGAATATAATGCAAAGGGAATAAAGCCGTTTATTGTATCGGAAGTAAAGTGTTCGCAAGTGCTTTTTGATTCAATTAATTCATTAGGTGGTATTTCTGTTATGTGTAAAACCGGTCATGGATATATTAAATCCAAAATGAAAGAAGTCGGGGCTGTTCTTGCAGGTGAAATGAGCGGTCATACATTCTTTAAAGATAAATATTACGGATTTGATGATGCAATTTATGCAGGGTGCAGAATTATAGAAATTTTAGCAGAGAAAAAACAAGAAAATAAAGATTTTAAAATATCAGATATGTTAGAGCCTTTTAAAAAGGTGTATTCATCACATGAAGTAAGACTTTCTTGTCCAAATTCTTTGAAAAAAAGTACGCTTGAAACTTTTGAAGCTGATATTTCAAAAAATCCAAAGTTCTTTGGTACAAAAATTAAAGAAATAATTACTCTTGACGGTATGAGAATAGTTTTTGAAGGCGGAGGATTTGCACTAATTCGTCAAAGCAATACAGAACCTGTTTTTACACTCAGATTCGAGGCGAAAGATGAAGCTTTGGCAAGCCAATATGAAGATTTAATGGTAAATCGTCTTTTGGAAATTGTTAAATCAAATGCCGTAAGTGCTACATAAATGTTTACTTATTATAAATTAACATATTGTTGCAGGTAAAATATTTTGCTGTCAAAATACTTTAAAGGGGTTTTATTGAATGTCAACATCATATTCAACAAAAAGCAAAAACAATAAGTCTGAATTATCAGAATTAATGCCTCAAAATATAGATGCAGAGGAGGCTATTTTAGGTGCAATTTTAGTTAGTCCGATATGTATGAACAGGGTTGTTGAACACATAAAACCGGAATCTTTTTACAAACCTGCACACAGATATGTATATGAAGCAATGCTTCAGCTGTATAACAGTGAAACAAAAATAGATATCGTTTCGGTTTCAGATTCTCTTAATATTAATCAAAAACTTGAATTGGTTGGCGGTCGTGCGTTTATTAACGATTTGAGTTACAAAACAATTACAACAACAAATGTTGAATATTATGCAAAAATAGTTCAAGAAAAAGCAATTAAGCGTTCTTTAATAAATGCAGGTTCAGAGATTATAAATTCAGGTTATGACTTGAATCCGATTGAAGAATCCCTAGAAACTGCTGAAAAACTTATTTTTGATATTGCTTCTCAAAAAGTTTCATCAGCACTTTTGCCTATAAAAGATTTGGTATATGATTCTTACGCAAAGTTAGAGGATAGAGCAAAAAATAAGGGACAATTAACAGGTGTGTCATCAGGATTTTATGACTTGGATAACATATATACAAACGGTTTACAAAAATCTGATTTAATTATTATAGCTGCGCGTCCTGCAATGGGTAAAACTTCTTTTGCACTCAATATTGCACAAAATGTTGCACTGAAAGAAAATGTACCTGTTGCAATATTCTCTCTTGAAATGTCAAGAGATCAGCTTACTCAAAGGCTTTTGGGAGCAGAAGCCGAGGTTGATGCAGGAAGAATAAAGACCGGTGATTTAAATTCAAAAGACTGGGAAAAACTCGCAGTTGCAATGGATAAGTTTTCACAATCGAAAATTTATATTGATGATACGGCAGGTTGTACAATTACTGATATAAGAGCAAAATGCAGACGATTGGCAATGGCGGAAAAAAATTTAGGGTTGATTGTGATAGATTATTTACAATTGATTGAAGGTACGGGACGAGAAGATCGTATGCAACAGATTTCAAGTATATCAAGGGGTTTGAAAATACTTGCAAAAGAATTAAATGTTCCGATTATTGCACTTTCGCAGTTATCTCGTGCTGTGGAAGGAAGAACAGACAAGCGTCCGATGTTATCTGATTTGAGGGAATCCGGTTCTATAGAACAGGATGCCGATATAGTTATGTTTATATACAGAGATGATTATTATAAATCTGCTTCTGATGAAGACGAAATGGCAGAAAAAGCCATGAATAAGGGTGAAGCAGTGATAATTGTCGCAAAAAACAGAAACGGCCCCGTTGGTGATGTTAAATTGTTATTCCAAAATAATATTACCAAGTTTAAAAACCCTGTAAAAACTGATGTGTTTTAAAGTTTGGCATGCAAAAACAAAAAATTAAACTCATGTATTAGCGAAAGAATTCTGTTTCTCTATAAACTTTATAAAAGTAGTTTAATCTTTCTTTGTCATGCAAATACCAATAACCTATAAGAACTTCAAAAGCAGTTGCTTGTCTATATATTGCTTGTATATTTTTTCTTCCGACAGGAATTGGCAAATTTCTGCCTCTGCGTGCAAGTTCTTGTTCTTCTTCGGTTAAGTTTTCCCATATCAAATCAAGCATGTTTTTTTGAAAGCTTGCATTAACTCTCTCTGTTGTTATTTTATGTAGGGTTTTAGAGTTTTGGGTTTGAAAAATAGTGTATTCTCTAACATATATTTCCCAAACTGCATCACCTATATATGCATAATTTCTTAAAGATAGAGTTTCATTAATCATAAGGATATTTTACCACAGATATTCCTTAACAAAACTTAATATTTAATAATCCAAATAGCAATTTTTTTTATGTCTGATACTTTATATATATACAGGATATCAAATATCACTATACTTAAAGTAAAGGAGAAATATATGGCAAGAGTACTAATTTCCATGCCGGAAGATTTTTTGAGCAGAATTGATCAAGTAGCAGAAGGCGAAAATCGGACACGCTCCGAATTGATTAGAGAGGCTTTGCGTACTTATATGTACAAAAGCAGGGTAAAATCATCTGCAATTGCAACTAAAAATGCAGCAATTTTAGACGCATTGTTAGATTAGCAGTTTTGCAAGCGGAAAAAGGAAAAATTTGGGAATTTAAAAATGACTCTCTTGTAGAGTCATTTTTGTGCTTTATTGAGGATTGTAATTGTTAATAAACTTGATTAATTTTACACAATATACTAAAATTAAGCATATAATTTAGAGAGTTAAAGGAAATTTTATATATGAAAAAAGCATTATTAATAGCTGTCGTGCTGTTTATTGCGGTAATTTCAACCGCTTGTATTAATAATATTGCGGTGCAGGAGCTTAATAACAAAGCTGCGGAATATATGCAAAAAGGTGATTATGAATCAGCAATAAACAGACTTCAAGCAAGTATTGACCTTGATTCTACAATGTATCAAACATATTACAATCTCGGTATTGCGGCTACTAATGCTAAAAAGTACGATACGGCTATTGAGGCGTTTGAAAATGGCATTAAACTTAAACCTGAGCATGCAAATTTTTACTATTCTCTTGGTTTAGCTCAATCCGAGTATGCTGATGCATTGGTTGACGTTGCAAATGCAGAAGATGAAAAAGAAGTTTCTTCTAAAAAAGAAGCTTCAGTAGAAGATAAAACAAAGGCAGAAGGTTTGAAAGCTTTGGCAATTGAAAATTTTAAAAAATATTTGGAATTAAATTCTCAGGCTGATGATAGAACAACTGTTGAAGAACTGATTAAAGACTGTGAATCATTTGGACGAGCAGAAACAGAAGAAACAAAATCAGAAGATTTGGAAGGGTAGATGTTTGCATCTCATTCACAAATAATTTGCACAATTTTTGGTATGCATATTTATTTTTACGGAGTAATTTTGGCTCTTGCAATTGTTGTAGGAACTTTTGTATCTGAATATATAAGTTGTAAATTTTATGAATTTAAAAAAGAAACAATAATAGATCTTGCTCCTTATGTGATTGTATTTGGAATTATAGGTGCGAGGCTTTATTATTGTTTATTAAACAGCGATTTTTATCTGAGATTTCCGACTGAAATTATTGCAATCCGTCATGGTGGAATATCTATACACGGTGCCATATTAGGTGGTCTAATCGGACTTTTAATATTTGCAAAAAGACATAAATTATCGGTATTAAAATTGGCTGATATTTCGGTAATCGGACTTGCAATTGCTCAATCAATAGGAAGATGGGGGAATTTCTTTAATTCAGAAGCCTTTGGTCGTCCGACCGAGCTTCCATGGAAATTATATATAGCGCCACAATATAGACCAATTCCTTATGAAGGTTATGAATATTTTCACCCGACATTTTTGTATGAAAGTATCTTGGATTTGGGAATATTTCTTTTATTGTTTGCAGTTGTCAAATTCGGGAAAAATAAAAAAGACGGAAATCTTGCTTTAATCTATTTAATATTGTATTCTTTTGTAAGAATTTTTGTAGAGCATTACAGAATAGACAGCGTTTTGTATATTATGGGAATTCCTGTTGCAATTATTGTATCTGTATTTATAATATTTATTGTAGGAATTATACTTATATTAAGAAATTTGCCTAAAAGGAATAAATAATGAAAGCAATTTTATATTACGGCCCTGAAAATATATCCTACGAGGAAACAAAAATAAAACCTCTTTCAAAGGGTGAAATTTTGGTTAAAGTTGAATCCGCTCTTACATGCGGTACTGATGTTAAAACATACAGAAGAGGTCATCCTGTTTTAATAAAAAGTGTTCCGTCAGGATTCGGGCATGAATTTGCAGGCACGGTTGCAAAAATAGGAGATGGTGTAACTAAATTTAAAGTCGGTGATAGAGTTGTAGCAGCCAATTCGGCACCATGTGGAGAATGTTTTTATTGTAAAAGAGAAGAATATAATCTTTGTGAAAAATTAGATTTGTTAAATGGTGCGTATGCTCAATATATTGTTATACCGCCAAGAATAGTCGAGAAAAATACATTGATAATTCCTGATAGTCTTTCAACAGAAAAAGCGGCTTTTTGCGAACCACTTGCGAATGTTGTACATGGTGCAGCAAGAACGGACATTAAACCGAATCAAACCGTTGGAATAATAGGAATTGGGCCAATAGGATTGATGTTTGCGAGAGTTGCGAAATTAAAAGGAGCAAGGGTAATTGTTGCGGGCAGAAATTCGATAAAACTCAAACTGGCAGAGGAATTCGCTCATGCAGATGAAATTGTAGATTTGAAAAAATATCCGAATCCTGAAAAAATATTCAGAGATTTCTCTGATGAAAGAAAAGGTTTAGATGTTGTAGTGGAATGTGTCGGACTTCCTGAAATATGGGAAATGGCATTTTCTTGTGTACGCCCCGGGGGAACAGTACACTTTTTTGGCGGATGTAAATCCGGTTCAACAGTAAATTTTGATACAACAAAAATGCATTATGGTGATATTAAGTTGATGAGTGTATTTCATCACACTCCAAAATATTTCAGAGAAGCTCTTGATTTGATATCGTCAGGGGAAATAGAAGTAGAAAAACTCATCACAGATACACTTCCTCTTGAAAAGGTTGAATATGCAATGAAACAACACATTGCAGGTAATGCCATAAAGTTTCTTATTAAACCTAATTGTTAAGCAAAAGCTACTCATTCATTAATTCTGTGCTAAAATACTGTTATGAGTTATTTTAAAAATATTATACCTAAATTTCAAACTTTAGATAAACGAAAAAAAATATATGTGGTTATTCTTTTTGTTATTTTAGCTGTTTTAAGTTGGGCATTTATTTCGGCAGGTATTATAACAGGTAGTTTCAATCGTGCTCAAATTAAGAACGGGCCTGAGCAACAAAAAGTTAATGCAGAAGGTATTATTATTACAGAAACAAAGGATGGAACGAAATATTTTGAAATATACGGTGAAAACGGAAATTATGATAACAAAGATAAAATTGCAAGACTTAATAATGTAATTGGAAATTTTTATAAAAATAATGAAGTTTATATGAGTTTTCAATCATCAAAAGGTGAATATGATGAAAAGGAAAAGAGCATCACTTTGTATGAAAATACATATATTGTGCTTCAAAATGACACTTCTCTTGAAGCGAACAAACTTATTTGGGGAGGCTCTGATAAAGATACCGTTGCAGAAGGTCATGTCAGGATTAAGCGTGGAAAAGATATGATAGCAATTGCCGATAAATGTATTATCGGAGCGAATTATGATAAGTTTAAAATTATTGGAAATACTAAAACCAAAGTATTTGGTAAAGATAAGGAGTAGTAATGAAAAAGCTTTTAATAATATTTTTATTAATATTTTCGAGTTTAGCCGTTTTAGCTTCTGATTTGGTAATTGAATCTAAAACACAAACTTTTGCTGATAATGAAAAGAAAATCAAACTTGACGGCGGAGTTAAGGTTAAAATGGACAATCTGACAGTTGTCAGTCCTCGTGCGGATGTGACAATCAGGCGTAATAACAAACTTGACACAGCTACTTTTTACGACAAACCTTATGCTTTTGAAGTTAATGCAAATAAGAAACGAGAAGTTAAATCAAATATTCTTAAAGTTTCTTTAATTAATAAGGTAGTACGAGCTGAAGGCGATACACAATCAATAATAACAGAAGGAAACACTCCTATTGCAATAATAAATGCCGATGAGCAGGAGTATGATACAAAAAGCAATATAATGGTTGCACAGGGTAAAGTTGCAATAAAATACAAGGACATTGATACAATTTCCGATAAAGCTGTTATTACTACGGATTCAAAAGGTGCATTGAAGAAGATTGACTTAATAGGTAATGCTACAGTAAAACAAGACAGAAATATATCGGAAGGAAACCATTTTGTTTATAATCCGATTAGTAATGATATGAATGTCAGCGGTAATACAAAAACAATAGCATATACGGATGATGGTAAAAAACTTACAATACATTCGGATTATCAGCAATACAATAAAAAACAAAATTCTTATATA
>JAKSUR010000067.1 GCA_024408765.1 bacterium
AAATGTTCTTTTATAGCTTCTCTTGGATTAATCAAATCATCAATCGGTACATCATCTTTCAATAATATATAATCATTTGATTTTGTGATCATATATGTAATGCCGTTTTTTGTTGTATCAGAATTTATTTTTTCCAATCTGCGTTTTAAGGCAGAGTTGTTTAAAGCTTCAAGATTCTTTTTAAACATAACATTTACCTTATCGTTGTATGATAGAATCATAACATACAAAACAACAAAAGTTAATATAAACTCTTAAAAAATCAACTTTTTTTATTAGCATCAGCTTCTCTGTTGTCAACCGCCGATTCAAAATCTCTAAAAATTTGATTGCCTACGAGTTGTTCAAGCCTTGAACGCTTTTCAAAAAAAACACCTCTTGCTTTTTGATGCTCATCCAAAGCTTCTCTGTAAAATGTATCTGTCATCAGGATAACTTCTTTTGATGCCTTTTGTGCTGATAAGTAATTCTTATAAGATCTTTCCACCATCTGAGATGTTAAATCAAACAGTTTTTTTGCTGACATATAATCGTAATACATATCAACCACTTTTTGTTGTAATTCTTCAACTTTTCTTACAAGGATAATCATATCCGCATCCGTAACTTGTGTATATTTGTAATTTAAAGCCTTTGTGTCTTGTGATAAAATCCCGAGAGTATTTCCGCCTATCAAAGCACCGCTTGCCAATACAGGATTTCCCATGCTTGCACCAACAAGGGTGGACATGCCTGCAATTGTTGTTAAAACTTTTTTTACCGCATTATTATCCGGCTTGTCTTTATCAGGGTTTGCGAGTTTGTATATAGTGAATTTTATTGTATCACTGTTTGTGGCAGCACCTTGCCATAGGAGTGAAAGATCACTTTGCATATCATCAAAGTCTAATTCAATGAGCCTTGAAGTTTCCATTGACATTTTTTTCATGCTCAAGTCGGCATAAGTAACAGGTTTTTTATCTTCAACCGTAACCTCTTTTTGTTTAACGATTTTAACCTCCGGTTGAATATTAAGCTCATATTTTATTTCCGGCAAGTCTGTTGTTCCGAATCTGTAAAAACTATCTTTAGGAAGTTTTAAATCTTCCAAAGATTCACCTTTAACCGGAATTATAAAGATTGCTAATACAATAATTGAATATAAGATATTTTTTATCATTGTGCAACTCCCGATTTGTACAGTACGGAATCAAAGTCGTATTGATACATTTCTAATGAATCGACCATTTTTTTTCCTGCCAGTCGTTGAAGTTGAATATGGTATTTTTTCGAAGATTGTTCAAGTTCATACTCTTTTAATCTCATTGAATCATAAAGAGCGGTAGAAATTGAAATTTCCATTATATCTTTTCCGCTAACTGCATTAGAGTAATTTTTGCCGTAAAGTAACATCTTTGAACGAACAAGCTTAAGCTGAGTCAGGGTATTTTTGTAATTGTAATAAGAACTTACAAGAGTGTCTTGCAAATCCTCTATCATACTTGCGAGTTCAATAAGTTCTGTATCCGTAAGCGGAGTTTCTTGCGGAACATTTTTTTTGTTCAAAAGCCCTTGTGCTACTCTTCCTGCCGAAAAAGCTGATGTTTGTATAGCAGGATTTGCCCCCATTAAACTCGGTACAAACGATGCTCCTGATACGATAGCCGATAGTGTTTTAGCCATTAATGACGAGTGTATTCGTCTTTGGGATTCAGGTGTCGCCAATTTTTTTAATGCAAATTCTATAACCTGATTGTTTTCAACAGTTCCTTTCCATAAAAGCTCCAAATCTTTTATGTCATGTTCTTTTTGTGTATCTATTATTTTGGAAAGCGTTTCCGAATCGTTAAGTAACAGCGAACCTTTGATAGTTTCCGAGTTACTTCCCAAAATTAATTCGGGTTTTTCAATATTATTTTTGTCAAGAGTAACAACATTTTCATTTTCAGCAAAAGCAGAAAGTGAAAATAACAAAACCAAGAATATACTCCCCAAAAACTTCTTTATCATAATATATTTATACAACATACTGTTATAAAAATCAAAAAGTGTTATTTTTAATGCATAAATTCTTGTTTAGATTTATCTCCAATGCGTTCTCCAAAAAATGTTGAAATTACGGGAATTACAATGTAATACATTGTCCCGAGAATAACAGCAGGTTTTGCAATTTTAAAACCGTCAATATATTTTTTTAAGTTAGGGTCATTTTTATTAGCTTCAGACAGTTTTTTAATGAATTTTTGTGCAGGTTTTTTTGTCGCAAAATCAAGGAGATATCCTGATATAATGCTTAAAGTTGTAGCTATTGCAGAATTGTAAATCAAAGGATTCTTTCTTTCTTCTTTAATTTTCTTACTTTTTTTTAATCCAAATATAAAAACTGTTGTTGACAGAGAATCTCTTATTGCGTTTATGTGCATCGGAAAATTTGAATCAGCATTTTCTTTTGAAAATTTTTGAACGGATTTGTTATCAATAATTTTCCCGATTAGAGAAGATAGTTTCGACTTTTCTTTACCTTTAAAAGTTAAATTTTTTTGTTCTTCATTTTTTTCTTGTTTAAAAAATAATGATGAAACATAAGGCATTCCAAGGACATTTAAAACTGCTTTCGGAGCTGCTATTGCTATACCTATACCGAGTTTAAAAAGTTGATTTGCAAGTTTATAAGCATTTGAATCCGTTAAATCTTTAGCATTTTCTTTTAAATTGTTTATTGTTTCTTTCTTCAAATATTTTTCAGGATTTGTATTAATTCTTCCGACTGCTTTTACAATCGGTAGTGAAACTGCAAGAGTTATGGCAAAATCAAGTAATGTTGAAGTAATAGATTTTACACATGCTGTTTTTTTATTTTCAATATCGGTTTTCGGAGTTGCCATTATTGCAATTGGTCTTGTCGCAGATAAAATAAGTGCCGTTGTCGACACAAAAAGTGCACCGTTGTTTTCGGCAAAACTTAATCCCTTTTTTATAATATTGTTGTTATAAAATCCGTTGAATGAGACAGAATTTTTATCAATAGAATTTACTTTCATCCTTTTTTATTAGATAACATAAATATGATAACTGTTAAACCTTATAATTGGAAAAATTTTGAAATTGTTGGAGCATTCATAATATGTTTGATTCTGGCAGCAAATGCTGTCGTTTTTAAGGATAGCTTAGTAGCAGTATTTTCTGCGTTTTTTGGAATAACTTATACTACTCTTGCCGGAAAAGGCAATCCGAAGTGTTATTTGTTTGGTCTTGCAGGCTCAGGATTGTATGGTTATTTAGCATTTAGCAATGCTGTTTGGGGCAATTTGCTACTATACATGTTTTACTATATTCCAATGCAAACTATAGGGTTTTTTAAGTGGAATAACAATTTAAAAGCAGAAAAAAATGAAATAATCAAAACTAAATTACCCCCAAAAGAGCGATATATTATAACAACTGTTTCACTTTCTGCCATTTTAATATTTGCAGGAATACTGTGCTTAACAGGAGATAAAAGCCCTGTAATAGATGGAATAACCACGGTTTTATCGATAAGTGGCATGTATTTAACCGTCAAACGCTGTATTGAACAATGGCAAGTATGGATGAGTGTTAACGGACTTTCTGCGTTAATGTGGATAAAAATTGCCTTGGAAGGTGAAGCTGTCTATTCTACCGTTCTTATGTGGATTGTATACTTTATTTTGTCGATTTATTTTTATAAAGAATGGAAAAAGGAAGTTGTCTAAATCAATTATTGTAGTATAATCATGGGTATGAGCTTGGGAGGTAAGTAGATTTAATGTCTGTTGTATTGGAACATAAACAAGGATTGATTGCAGGTGACGGATTATTACCTGTTATAATGGCGCAACACGCAAAAGAAAACGGTTTTGATGTTGTATGTATTTCGCTTTCAAATGATAATTATAAGCAATTAAAAAAATACTGTTCTAAGGTGTATTCCTTATGTCCGGGTGAAGCTTTAAAAATAGGCGAAGTATTAAAAAATGAAGATATAAAACAATTAACATTTTTGGGTAAGGTTAGTAAGACAGTTATTTTAAAACGGCCAAAATTTGATTCAAAAGCAATTGAATTTATTAAAAAAGCTATTCGCTTAAATGATGATAAAGTTATGCTTATGATAATAGAAGAATTAGAGGCAGTTGGCGTAACCGTTCTTGATCAAACATTGTTTATTAAAAATCTTATGATTCCATCCGGCGTTCTCGGTAATATACAGCCCACACAAGAGCAAATTGATGATGTAAATTATGGTTATTGGCTTGCAAAGGAAACAGGCAAGCTTGATATCGGTCAGTCCGTTGTAATCAGAGACAAAATGATTATGGCTGTTGAAGCAATCGAGGGAACTGATAAGTGCATAAAGCGTGGTTGCAAACTGGCAAAAAGGCATGCCAGAGTTATCAAAGTGGCAAAACCTTCTCAGGATAAAAGATTTGATATACCTGCAATCGGTTTAAAAACACTTAAAACAATGAATAAATATAAAGCGGATTTAATAGCTGTTGAAGCAGGTCAAACTATTATTGTTGATCAAGAAAAGGTTGTAGATTATGCTAACAAGCATAATATAGTAATAATGGCAGTATAATGAAGAAAATTTTTGTAATTACCGGAGAATACTCAGGCGATATCCATGGCGGGAATGTTGTAAGACTTATTAAAGAAGCCAATTCGGATGTGTGTATAGAAGCTATAGGAGGTGAAAGCCTTGAAAAGGCAGGTGCAAAAATTTTTTGTGACCATTCCAAAATGTCCGCATTCGGGTTTAATTTTAAAATTGTAATCGATCATTTAACTTTGGAAAAAAGGGTTTGCGATTATATTTTAAATAAGTTTAAGCCTGATTTGGTTTTATTAATTGATTATGGTGCATTTAATTTAAGGGTAGCAAAACGATTAAAAGGTAGCGGAATAAAGGTCGTTGATTATATTCCGCCACAAGTTTGGGCGAGCAGAAAATGGCGCATTAAGAAGATAAAAAAATATGTAGATAAAGTTCTTTGTATATTTCCTTTTGAAGAAGGGCTTTATAAAGAATATGGTATTGATGTTCATTTTTGCGGTCATCCGCTGGTAAAACAGTTACCTGAAAAAGCTGATAAAAACGAGTTTTTTCAAAAACACGGATTTGATATTTCAAAACCATTGGTTTCCGTTTTCCCCGGATCACGACCTATTGAACTTTCTTTCCTTGCAAAAACTTTAATCAGTGGAGCTAAAAGTTTACAAAAAAAACATCCTGAACTTCAAGTTTGCATTTCTCATGCACCGAATTTAAGTGATGACACTTTTAATAAATATATTAAAGACACAAATTTTAAAGTTATTAAAGGTGAAAATCATGCACTTTTAAGTGTTTCAGACTCTCTTATTTTGGCATCAGGAACAGTGGCACTGGAAGCTTCGCTGTACGAAACCCCTATGGTTATAGGTTACAAAGGGCCATGGATGTTATATTTAATTTATTTAATGGTCAGATGTATTAAAAAAATATCGTTGCCAAATATAATAACAGGTGAAGATATTGTACCTGAACTTTTACAGTCAAAATTTACAAAAGACAACATTTGTTATGAAACAGAAAGGTTGCTTTACGATAAAACCTATAGAAATGATTTTGTAAATAAACTTGGAAAAGTGAAAAGCCTTTTAACTGATAAATATTCTGCCAAAGAAGCTTCTGATTCCATATTAGAAATGTTGTTCGCTTAATATTTTTTATAATACAATATTTATATGAAGAGTTTGTATTTAGATATTGTCGATTCGACTAACAAATGGGCAAAAGAACATATTTTAGAAATTGAAGATAAAACTCTGGTTTATACTTTCAACCAAACGGACGGAAGAGGACGATTAAAGAGGAAGTGGCTTAATACCGGCACGGATAATATTTATGCGAGTTTAGTATTAAAACCGTCTGCTGTGATGAAAGAGGTATATTCAAATCTAACTCAATATCTTTGTATTGTATTAGCGGAAATAATGGAAGAATATGGTACATTACCAGAAATAAAATGGCCTAACGATATAAAAATTAATGATAAAAAAGTTTCAGGAATACTGGCAGAAGGTGTAATTTCTGATAATGAATTAAAAGGTATTATTCTCGGTTTTGGGGTAAATCTTAACACCAATAAAGAAAATCTTGTTTCAATAGACCAACCTGCAACTGCCTTAAATATTGAAGTCGGAAAAGAAATTGATAAAAATGAATTTTTAAAAAAGGTTTATGACAGGTTTTGTTTGATGTATGATGAATTTATAGAGAGAGGATTTTCTTTAATAAGAGATGATTATATAAGAAGAGCCAATTTTCTCAATAAAAATGTATCAGTAAAGGTTTTTGACAAAACTGTTGATGGTTTGGCAGTCGAAATTACCGAAAACGGTGCATTAAAAATAATTGATAAAAATAATAAAGAACAAATACTTTTAATAGGAGATATTTTATGAATCAGATATTAAATGAAGGTTTTGCATTGATGTTTATAGGAATGGGAACTGTTTTGATATTTCTTTGCATAATGATTTTTGCAATGAATGTTATGTCAAAAGTTGTTGAAAAAATTAATAAAATATTTCCTGAACCGGTTGCCGTTGCGGTCGGAAACAAGAAAAATGCAAAAGCATCGGATGATTCTGAAATTGCAGTTGCAATAGTTTCTGCAATGTTCGGGAAAAAGTAAAAATATATAAATAAGATAAATGGAGATATAAAAATGACAAAACAAATTAAGGTAATGGATACGTCTTTTCGTGACGGATTTCAATCAATTTTTGGAGCAAAAGTTCTTGTGGAAGATTTTATTCCTGCTCTTCAATCAGCTGTAAATGCAGGTATTAAGCATTTTGAAACAGCAGGTGGTGCAAGATTCCAAGCTCCTATATTTTTCTGTAATGAAAATGCGTTTGAAACAATGGATAAAATCAGAGAAGCAGTAGGACCTGATATAAAATTACAATCGCTTGCAAGAGGTGTAAATGTTGTAGGGCTTAATTCTCAACCTCGTGATGTAATTGATTTGCACGCTAAAATGTTTGCAAAACACGGTGTAAATGTCGTAAGAAACTTTGACGCTTTGAATGATGTAAATAATTTGATTGATTCAGCTAACAGTATTAAAAAATACGGAATGGCTCACGAAGTAACAATTACTTTAATGGAGCTTCCTTATGGTTGTGAAGGTGCTCATGATGTAGCTTTTTATGAAAGAGTTTTAAGAAATATTTTAGATAGTGGCTTACCGTTTGACAGTTTAGCTTTTAAAGATGCTTCAGGAACTTCAAATCCGAGAAAAGTTTATGCGACAGTAAAAATGGCTCGTGAACTTTTAGGCAACGATATGCACATCAGATTCCATTCGCATGAAACGGCCGGTACAGGATTAGCTGCATATTTGGCAGCTCTTGAAGGTGGTGCTGACGGAATAGATTTGGCGATGAAACCCGTTTCAGGCGGTACCGGTCAACCTGATATTATTTCTATGTGGCATGCTCTTAAAGGTACTGAATACGATTTAGGATTAGATATAAAGAAGATCATGGAAACAGAGGAAATCTTCAAGGAATGCATGAAAGATTATCCTATATCTCCGATTTCTTTAGCTGTAAATCCTATTCTTATACAAGCTCCGCTTCCCGGTGGTGCAACAGCTACAACGGTTAACCAATTGAAAGATATGGGAATGTTGGATAAATTTCCTAAATTAATTGCTAATATGAAAGAAGTTGTTGAAAGAGGCGGTTTTGCGACATCAGTTACTCCCGTTTCACAATTTTATGCACAGCAATCATTCTTAAATGCAATAACCGAACATCCTTGGGAGCAAGCTAATCCTGGGTATGCGAAAATGCTACTCGGATACTTCGGTAAAACGCCATGTGAACCTGATCCCGAGCTTGTAAAATGAGATAAAAAAAAAACAGGACTTAAACCTACAAC
>JAKSUR010000068.1 GCA_024408765.1 bacterium
ATATTGTATGGCTTAAATGTAACCTTATTGTTATTTTTTCTACCCGTATTATTACCTCTAATTCAATATTAACAGGTGTTTTAATATGTTTGTTGTATCAATTTAAAAAAAAGAGTGTCCATGACTTTTTGGACACCCTCCTACTCAATTTTATATTGCTTAAATATTACACACTTTCAGGTTGACAGAAATATTCATTTGACAAATAATATTCATGTGTCTAACCGTTGAGGAGAGGGGTTGAATAAGTTTATTAATATTTATTCTTAAAAAACCCGATTACGAACCTTTACGGAAAGATATTAATTACAAAAAATAAGGAGAATCTATGGAAACTCGTGTTGCAATAATAGGAATAATTGTGGAAAATGATGCCATAATTTGTGATATTCAAAACCTTTTGAGCGAATATTCGGATTACATAATAGGCAGAATGGGAATCCCTTATCGTGAAAAATCAATAAGAGTTATAAGCGTTGTACTTGATGCGCCAATGGATATTATAAACGCACTTACGGGAAAAATCGGAAATTTGGACAATGTAAGCGCAAAGGCTGTATATTCCGTAAAATAGAATTGCTGATACAGGTATAAAAGGAGATAATATGTATAATAAAAAATCAATGAAGGCAGAAGAATTTATTGACCATGAAGAAGTTTTAAGAACATTAGATTATGCCGAAAAAAATAAAAACAATCTCGAATTAATAGAAAAGATTTTAGACAAGGCAAGACCCGTAAGAAACGGAAAACAAGTGCATTGCAACGGTTTATCGCATGAAGATGCAAGTGTTTTAATGGCTTGCGAAGATAAAGATGTTTTAAGTAAAATTTATAAACTTGCGGAAGAAATTAAAGAAGCTTTTTATGGCGACAGAATCGTAATATTTGCACCGCTTTATCTTTCAAATTATTGTGTAAACGGTTGTGTTTATTGTCCTTATCATTATAAAAACAAACATATTCCACGCAAAAAACTTACTCAAGAAGAGGTAAAAGCGGAGGTTATTGCACTTCAAGATATGGGACATAAACGTCTTGCGATAGAATCAGGAGAAGATCCGATTAACAATCCAATTGAGTATATTTTGGAATGTATTAAAACAATATATTCCATTAAACACAAAAATGGTGCAATTCGCCGTGTAAATGTTAATATTGCAGCAACAACCGTTGAAAATTACAGGCTTTTAAAAGAAGCAGGAATAGGAACTTATATTTTATTTCAAGAAACATATAACAAAGAAAGTTATGAAAGGTTGCATCCTACCGGCCCGAAGCATAATTATGCTTACCATACAGAGGCTATGGACAGAGCTATGGAGGGCGGTATTGATGATGTAGGATTGGGGGTTCTATTCGGTTTGGAAACTTATAAATACGAATTTACCGCACTTTTAATGCATGCAGAACACTTAGAAGCAGTCCATGGTGTCGGGCCTCACACAATTTCAGTTCCTCGTGTTAAAAAAGCCGATGACATTAATCCAAATGAATTTGATAACGGAATTGATGACGAAACTTTTGCTAAAATAGTTGCACTTACAAGGATAGCAGTTCCTTATACGGGAATAATTATTTCCACAAGAGAATCTCAACAATTGAGAGAGAAGGTCTTAAAGCTCGGTGTTTCGCAAGTTTCCGGTGCTTCAAGGACATCCGTAGGAGGTTATACAGAAAAAGAAAGACCGACAGACACAGAACAATTTGATGTTTCCGACCAAAGAACATTAGATGAAGTTGTCAATTGGCTAATAAAACAAGGTTACATTCCTTCATTCTGCACAGCTTGCTATCGGGAAGGAAGGACAGGGGACAGATTTATGTCACTGTGCAAAACGGGACAAATTCAAAACTGCTGTCATCCGAATGCACTTATCACTTTAAAAGAATTTCTTATGGATTATGCGAGCGAAGATACACGCAAGATTGGTAAAGAACTTATTGAAAAGGAAATCCACAAAGTAGATAATGAAAAAGTCAAAGCAAAACTAACGGAAATTCTTAAAGAAATAGAGGAAGGTCAAAGAGATTTTCGATTTTAGAACAGAAAATATGGTGATAATATGTCATTAAACACAACTACATCGTCAGAAAGATTACATATAGCCTTTTTCGGGTGCAGGAATGTCGGGAAATCATCTTTGGTAAACGCAGTTACCAATCAAGAGCTTTCAGTCGTTTCAGATGTTAAAGGTACAACAACCGATCCGGTCAAAAAAGCAATGGAACTTTTACCAATCGGGCCTGTTGTTATTATTGATACAGCAGGATTAGATGATGAAGGCGAATTGGGTAATCTTCGCATAGAAAAGACACTTCAAGTTCTGGACAAAACAGATATTGCAATATTGGTGGCGGATTCAACAACAGGATTACAAGAAAAAGACAATGAGCTTGTTGAAATGTTTGTACAAAAAAAGATTCCGTACATAATTGCATACAACAAATGTGATTTAGCTTTATCATCAACAAGGGATGAAAAAGTGCTTAAAGTCAGTGCAAAAACCGGCGAAGGAATAGGCAGTCTTAAAGAATTAATCGGTAAAATAGCGAGAGAGAACCAAACCGAAAAATTTATTATTAAAGATAAATTGCAATCGGGTGATGTTGTTATTCTTGTTATTCCTATTGACGAATCCGCTCCGAAGGGCAGAATAATTTTACCGCAACAAAATGTTCTGAGAGAAATTTTAGATACGCACGCAACTGCTTTATGCTGTCAGCCAAATGAACTTGGACAAATTCTGCAAAAAATTACGCCAAACCTTGTAATTACAGATTCACAAGCCTTCAGTGAGATTAAATCAATTGTACCGCAAGAAATTCCATTAACCTCTTTTTCTATACTAATGGCAAGATACAAAGGAAAATTGGATGAACTTATTTTCGGAGCA
Source organism: bacterium (assembly GCA_024408765.1). Classification (GTDB taxonomy): domain Bacteria; phylum Cyanobacteriota; class Vampirovibrionia; order Gastranaerophilales; family Gastranaerophilaceae; genus CAG-196. The sequence continues at coordinate 2,898 of JAKSUR010000068.1, forward strand.
AAAAAAATATCAGAACTTAAAGACGGTTCAAAAGTTTTGATTTCGGAAGCTTGTACGCATCACAGACAATGCAATGATATTGGAACGGTAAAATTTCCTAAATGGTTAAAAGATTACACAGGTAAAAACCTTGAATTCGAATTTACTCAAGGAGGTGAATTCCCGCAAGACTTATCTCGTTTTGATTTAATTATTCATTGCGGCGGCTGTATGATTAACGAAACAGAAATGCAATCAAGAATGAAAAAAGCAAAAGAGCAAAATATTCCAATGGTAAACTACGGAATGGCAATTGCTTACATGAACGGCATACTTGACAGAACAATGGAATTGCTCAAATAGAAAGCAAAGAAATAAATAATAAACTGTGATAAAATATTTGAGTGAATAAACAAGAAATTATTGATATTTTATCTAATGAAACAACAAATGAGCGACTTTTTCAGGAAGCCGATAAAATTCGTCATGAATATGTCGGAGATGAAGTTCATTTAAGAGGATTAATTGAATTTTCAAATATTTGCAAACGTCAATGTAAATATTGCGGTTTAAGAAGTCCGAATAATGAAGTCGAAAGATACCGAATTTTAAAGGACGAAATTATTTTATATTCTAAAAAAGCAAGAGATATGGGATATAAAACCATAGTTCTTCAATCGGGTGAAGATGATTATTACGATACGGATAAAATGTGTCAAATAATTCGAGATATAAAAAAACTTGATGTTGCACTTACTCTGAGCATTGGAGAAAAAACTTTTGACGAGTACAATGCTTATAAAAAAGCAGGAGCAGACAGGTATTTGCTAAGGATTGAAACTACGGATAGGAATTTGTATGAAGATATGCACCCGAATGCAAGTTTTGAAAATCGAATTCAATGTTTGTATGATTTGAAAGAATTGGGATATGAAGTCGGAACAGGTTGCTTAGTGGGGCTTCCTAATCAGTCAATCGAATCACTTGCTGATGATATTATATTTTTCAAAGAACTTAATGCCGATATGATAGGGATTGGGCCTTTTATACCGCATAAACAAACTCCTTTGAAAGATGCGAAACAAGGTGATTTTTGGCTTGCATTAAAAGTTATGGCTTTAACAAGAATCAATTTGCCTGATATAAACATACCGGCAACTACAGCAATGGAAACCATAAATCCGAACGGAAGGATAATTGCACTGCAAAGCGGAGCGAATGTGGTTATGCCAAATGTTACGTCTTTGGAATATCGTTCAAAATATGAAATATATCCAGACAAAGCTTGCATTAATGAAACCCCCGAACATAGCAAAAACGATATTAAACTTAAAATTAAATCAATCGGAAGAACTATATCAAATGATTACGGTTATAGAAATAAGTGAAATAAATCTTAACAAAATCTTGCATGTAATATCTGTTTAATATACCCTAATACATACCAAGATATATCAGGGGGTTCTTATGAATATATTACCAATTAACAATGTTATTAGTAGCAATAATCAGGCAAATACTAATATGCAAACTACAGGATTTAAAGGCGTTAAAGTAAATGCGGTTGCCAAAGAGTTAGGTGATCATTTACCGCAAGCAGATATGGGTGTAACAAGAATTTGGAGAAAATTATTCAAGGCAATTCAAGAAGAACAAAATTTGCAAGTTCTTGATAGGCAAATTTTTAATTATATCAAAGAACATCCGGATTATTTTCCGGACTTGTACATTACATGTACTAGCCTTGAAGACATAGGACAAAATGTAAATATAATAGCAAAAGACGAAACCGGTGCATTGCTTGTAGCAGGTTCTGACAATGATGGTCAATATTTACAAATAAATACCGATAGAGGTTACAGAAAATTTGGTATTACATATCGTGACAGAAACGGTATGCGTTATCCATTTTACAAAGTGGATGGTGCATATTTAGATTATGGCGGGAATGGAAAAGTAAGGACGTCAAGAACAATAGCTTTAGGCGGAGAAAGTACCGTACACTACGATGAAAAAGGAGAATCAACAGTATATTCTAACGTAAAAGGATTCTTTGACGATATGCTTAATACTTTTGATAAGATTTTTAAGTAATTATTGATTTCACACAACAATAAACAATATACGTGTGTATTATATTATAAATAGGAGGTTTTTCATGGTAAAAAGTTTAACAATCGCTCATCCGCAAGTTGGCATGACAACGAATATTAATGCAAATTTTGGCAATGCAGTGGCAAGAAAAGTCAAAGCAGTTTTACCGAATGCGGTAGATGAATTTGTATCAAGATCAGGAAAGGAAGGGCAATTTTTAAGCTGGCCTGAATTACCAAAAGAACAGTTGAAAAGAGTTGACAGCATATATGCAATGGTCAATAAATTGAGAAGCCAAAATGAAGCACAGGTTCTTACCGTTCTTGGTATTGGCGGTTCAAAACACACTGTTGAACACATGCTTGGTATTAATGGCTTAAACCTTAAAGGCGATAAAGTTAAATTTTATTCAGATATTGATTCAACAAGTTTTAACAGATATTTACAACAAATTGACGGTGATGTTACAAAATCCAATTATCTTGTTGCTTCAAAATCAGGTTCAACATTTGAAACAAAAGATGGCATGACAAGAATAATGGACATGTTTAGAAGAAAATTTGATGAAAGCGGTTTATTCCCAAATACAACAAACGACAAGATTGCAAAATATATGGTTGCTGTAACTGACAAAAATGCCGACAAAAGCGAGCTAAGACGTTTATCCGATTCGAATCAATGGTTGGGCGATTTGTATATCCATGATGACGTTGGCGGAAGATTTTCAGCACTTGATGACCACGCTTTGTTCACACTTGCATGGGCAGGTATGAAAAAAGAAGATATGGTCAAAATGTTACAAGGTGCATCAGAAATGTCTGTTATAGCAGTAGAACCGGACTTAAGTAAAAATACGCCTCTTGCACAAGCCGCATACTGGGCTTCTGCAAAACTTGACGGCATTAAAACAAGTGTTCATCAATATCTTGGCGATATGTTTAATTCAACTGAAAGATGGCATGCTCAAATGCAAAATGAATCAATGAAGGATACCGCAAAACAAATAGCAAAAATAACAGACGCTATGCACCATTCATCTGAGGCTTGGTATAAACCTGAAAACAAATTTGCATTTGCATTAACAGCTCCTGTTGATAAAGGCGTTGCAAAAGAAAATGTTGAAGGTTATATTGGTGCAATTTCAAAAACGAATTCAGAATATGGGCCTTCCATGGTTGAACTTGTTGAAACAAAGGACTTAGGTTTAGCTCCCGAAGCGGCTGGCGCTATGACTCAATCAAGAGCTTTTTCAACAGTATATCAAGAAATTATTGAATCCTTAGTTCTTGGTAAACCTTTACCTAAGGTTTTGTCAAGCGTACTTCAACCGAATGTTGAAGAATACAAAAAGAATTTAAAACCAATTGGTGATAATATTCCGCCGGTTGTAGCAGGAAGAATATCTTTTAAGGTATAGTATTGGCAGCTAGGCAGCTGGGCGGCTAGGTAACTAGGTAACTGTCTGGCTGTCTAGCTGAACTTGTTTCAGCATCTTATCCGAAATCAAGTAAAACTACAAGTTGGTAAGACCCTGAAATCTCTTGGATTATTCGGGGTGTCGGCGGAGTAACGTCCGACCTCCACCTTACGGGCTAGGACTTCGTCCGTTGCCCTACCGAAAATCCGCAAATTCAGGGTGACAAGTTTTATAATTTAGAATACTTGATTTTTAAGTTGTTTGGAATCTTATCCAATATCAAGTAAAACATAACAAAAAGAGCAGTTCTAAAACTGCTCTTTTTAAACTTATTGGATTTCAAACCGATTATTGTCCGAATGCCCATCTTGCAGCAGCACCGTTAGGATAAGCGAATGCACCTCTCAGTCTTATACCGAATTGATCCTTGATAACTCTGTTAGCTTTTGTACAATCAGTAGATACATCTTTTCTACTAGTTGAATCTGCCGTTAAGTTTGCTTTGCTATCACAATTTGATAATAAGTTTGGTTTCTTTATCCCGTTAATATCATAAATTACACCAAAACCATGCGGTAAACCGTCCGCTTCAATTTCGGCAACATCACTACCTGTCTGCTTAGCTGTTGGATAAGAAAGTGCCGAACCGTCTCTTAAAAAGACAACGTAGTTACCGCTAGCTGAATCAATAGCATTAGCATCACCGCTACCACCATTATTAGATGCTTTATAATCTACTTGGGTTCTGTTAACCAAAAGACCTGTCAACGATTGATCCTCGTCAACGCCCGCCGTATTAACTCCCTTGGAGTCCTCTATCAATCCTGCGTAATCAAATCCGGCAACTGCTTGGTTTGTTTGAGCTGCTTCCGTTAAAGTGTTAATACCCTTTTTTAAACCTGTTATAGCTTGTTGTTCTTGCGTATTGTTCATCAATGCGGGAAGCGTCATTGTAGCGACTACGCCAATGATAGCCAATGTAATCAAAACTTCTGCAAGAGTAAAACCTGTTCTTTTCATCTTATATATCCTTTCTCTTCTTAACTATATCGCTTGTAATTTCCCCAACTAACTCTACATGGTTAATTATATACTTTGTAGCAGATAATGTCAATTGTCGCAGCAAAGTTGTAAGAGCAAAATAGAAATTTCCTCTTTTAAGCAAAGTTAAAATTTCCGCTTA
>JAKSUR010000069.1 GCA_024408765.1 bacterium
TGGAATTATAATGTTTTCAATTTATATGTGCAGCAAAGGATGCAAGGCTTAGTATGATTGAATGTCCTTTTTGTAACAATATTTCCGAAGATAATAAAATCTGCAGTCATTGTGGTGAAAGTTTGGAGATACAATGTCCATATTGTAAAGAATTAGTTAGTGTAAATGATAGAGTTTGTCCTTGTTGCAATAGCAAATTAAGGACAAACTCTATTTCATTATTGATAAAATTTTCCTATCTTTTATTGTTTTTAAATGCAATGATTCCATATTGGTTTGCAAATTCAATAAATAAACACCCTGTATTTTGGCATAAAATGATTTTAAAAAATGATGATTTTTATGATTTGGTTTCAAGTTTTGTTGGCATCGCTGTGATTTCTGTAATTCCTGCTATAGTGGCGTTTGTATATGATTATCGCAAACGGGTTTCACTTATAAGTATTATATTAATAATATTATTCTGTATTTGTAATATTTATTTAATTTTTCAAATAAATTAAATTTTTGTGAAAATAGTTGCCAATTACGAATAATATATTTTTTAGTGTGAACAGAAGTAAAAGGCGAATTATCAGATATTTATAGAATATTGAAATCTCTACCACAAGAATTGGATTTTTCAATTAAAAGACATGGCGAATAAACAAAACTTTCTAAATTATTTGCATAGAAATGCTACGAAAAATTAGCAATTCTTCACAAAAAAAATTATTTATTTTTTAAATAATTGCAAAAACAGCAAATGTACAGATGCTACCATAAGCAAAGAAAGTAATACACTAACGAAAGGAGATGGTAAAATATACCATAAAGGTGAGGAATTTTCTTATGATGAAGTTGCAGGTTGGGTTTCTGCCCTCCTGCCTTCCTGTCCGGTGCAATTTTTTGCACCTTATTTTTTCTTATTCGGATCATCAGGGTTGTTCGGGTCGCCAAGATTCTCTGTGCCATTTGATGAAGTATCTGTTTCGGTCGGTGCTTCCATATCATCAGGATCTATAAGTTCTAAACCCTCAACATCTTCCATATATAAAGCATAATGATCTATGTTTTCGTCGTATGAAACGAGTGATTCTGCGTTCGCTTTTTCAACGCCTTCACGTGATTTAACTAGCTTGCCGGCTTCTTCTGCCCAGTTGAATTGCTCGGTTGCCGCACATACGTCACTCGCTGCCGCTACACCTGCTACAGCAGCGGCTGCGCCATAAGCCACACCGAGTCCGCACCAACCCGTTGATGCTGCCATTGAACCGGCTTTATAAGCATCTATTCCAGCAAAACCTGCACTTGCTGTTTGAATACCGCCTTCAACATAGCAGAGTGTTTTTTGAGTTTTATCAATACTTGCGGCATAATCAGTCACACCTTCAACGCTTGCAATTGTTTCTGCCTGAGCATCATATTCTTCTTGTGAATTTGCCATTTCGTCATAAATTTCATTTATCCTGGAGCCGGCTTCTTCTTGTGTCATTTTGACATCCTCAGGATTTTCTGTCATGTATTTAATACATTCTTCATATACTTCTGCCTCGTCTTCCGTAAACTCATGACCTCGTGTTTTTTCCTTATCGTAGTATTCAACTGTTTCTTTATAAATATCGTATTCCGTTTTTGTGTCGACAATGCTTGTATTTGCTTCTTCAATACCTGCATTAGCATCGTCTCCACGTTCTATATTTTCTTCGTCTAATTCGTTGAGTCTTCTTTGTGCGCCGGCTGTATTACTCATCTGGGTATCCATATCCGAAGTAAGTTCTTTTACAACATTATGCTGTTTATCGTTTGGTTTTGCAATTCTGTATGTAGCTGCGCTAACACCGTCTAATGCACAGGCTATTAGTATAAATGCACCTTCAGCACCTTTTTTACCAGCTTTTTCTGAGGCTTTTGTCGCAGCTTCACGACCCTTTTCCCCAGTCTTTTCTAAAGTTTTTTCTACCATTTTATTAGTTACCTTTTCTCCAAATTCAGTTGTTGCGCCATTAATCAATCCTTTGCATGCGGACGCTGCTACACGAGCACCGAGAGCCGCACCTTGACCGACATTATTCCAAATTTGTCCGTTTTTCTGTCCTTGTGTGCCTTCGTAACCGGTTGTTTTTTGTATGGATTCTTGACCTCTCTTGTACGCATCATCCCAAGAGGAATCACTATCATCTATTATATATTTGTTTTCATCAAGAGCTGTACTTGACTTCCAAGAAGCCAGTTTATTCTGCCATCGTGTTTCAATTTGTCCTATGTCCTCTGCTGATACGCCATACTCTTCCTCAATTTTTTCCGGGGAAAGACCGTCTTTCTTCCAGTGCATGTAATTACACCAAATCGTTTTTGCATAAGAAGGTGAAGAAAGTGCTCTTGTTATATTAAACGAATCTCCAAAATGTGACATATTCCCTCCGATATTTCGATACTTTGCATGTTTATCGGCAATTTTTATGCAAAACTTTAGGGTTTTTTAACTTAAATTTACAAAAATTTACATTTTTTGGTTTTTTCCGCATCCTCATTATGTAATATGGTGATTGTTTTTTTTATTAAACAATCGTAATTTTTACTTGTCACAGCTGTCAATTTGTAATAAAATAAGTGGGTAATAAGACATTTTTGAGGGGTATTATATATGAAATTTGTTGTAGGTAAAGAAGATTTGTTGAATGGTATTAGAATCGTAGAAAGAGCTACGGTTGTAAAAGGTTTACAACCTGTGCTTGCAAATGTTTTGATTGAAACTGTAGAAAACAATCAAATCAAATTAATCGCAACAGATTTTGACCTTTCAATCACAACTATTATAACTGCACAAGTTGAAGAAGAAGGGAAATTTACCTTACCTGCTAAAAAACTCGGAGAAATAATCTCCAGATTGCAAGGTGAACTTGTAAAAATTGAACTTGCCGGTTCTACCGCAACAATAACTTGTAATAAATCAAAATTTGACATTATCGGTATTTCTGCAAATGAATTCCCGCAAGTTGAAGAAAGTATTTCGGAAGAAGATTCAATTGAAATTGAATCAAAACCTTTTGTTAAGGCGATTAGAGAAGTAGTTTCAGCAGCCGCAGGATATGAAACGAACAATTTGCTGTCGGGTGTGGTTTGCGAAGTTAATAAAAATATCTTAGAAATGGCTGCAACAGACGGAAACAGGCTTGCTCGTGTAAGAGAAGTTATCAAAAACAATTCTGCTGATAGTGAAAAAGTGTTTGAAATGCTTATTTCTTCAAAAGTTTTATCGGAGCTTTCTAAAATTTCGTTGCTTGCCGAAGCTGAAAATATGAAGATTTGTAAGGAAGCAAAAAGAATTGTTATTACAACGGATAAAACAAAAATTATTACAAGACTTATGCAAGGACAATTCCCTAAATACAATCAACTTATTCCGCAAACTTTCCCAAAAGAAGCTGTGATTGACAAATTTAATCTTATATCAGCATTGGAAAGAGTTGCAACTATGGTTAATGAAAAAAACAGCATTGTAAAATTTGAATTTGCTGACGGAGTTTTGAAGCTTTCCGGCGATTCGCCCGAAGCAGGTAATTCACAAGATATTATTGATATTAAATATACGGGCGAACCTTTAACCATTGCATTTAACTATAAATTTGTTTTGGAATTTTTGAAAATTGTTGAATCGGAAGAAATTGCGGTTAAATTGAATTCACCTTTATCGGCTACCGTCTTTGCACCTTGTTCTGATGAGGATTATATTTATCTTGTAATGCCCGTACAATTGAGAGGTTAATATGAGAGGAAAAGCGTTTAAATTCGGCGATAATATCTCTACTGATCATATTGCACCGGGCAGATTATTCCATTTGCGTTCGGATTTGCAAGAGTTTGCCAAACATGTTCTTGAAGATGCGGATGAAAATTTTGCAAAAGAAATGAATAAAGGTGATTTTGTTGTTGCCGAAAATAATTTTGGTTTGGGTTCATCAAGAGAACATGCACCTCAAATTATTAAAATTGCAGGTGTCGGTGCGGTTATTGCAAAATCATTTGCAAGAATTTTTTACAGAAATGCTATCAACATAGGACTCCTTGCAATAGAGTGCGATACTGACGGTATAGATGCAGGAGATGAGCTGGAATTGGATATCAAAGAAGGTGTTTTAAAAAATATTACAAAAGGCACGATTACTATGATAGAACCATTACCTGATGTCATGATTCAACTTTTAAATGACGGCGGTTTGATTGAACATATCAAAAAAAACGGGGATTTGATTTTGGGATAAATACAAAAAAGCGGAGTTTAAACCTCCGCTTTTTATTCTTCTGCTTGCGGTTGTTCAATTATTTTTTTGTAACCGCATTTTCTGTTTGAACAACTCTCAACAATTCCGTTTTTAGTGGTACGCTTGACAACAAGTTCACCGCAATCGGGACAATGCTCACCTGTTGGTTCATCCCAAAGTGCAAAGTCACAATCAGGATATTTATTACACCCGAAAAATATTTTTCCTGATTTTGATTTCTTTTCAACAATTTCACCTTCATTGCATTTAGGACATTTTACTCCCGTTGAACGTATAAATCTCTTTCTGGCTTTACATTCAACACATTCAATGTATTTTCCGTATGGCCCGGTTTTTAAAATCATTTGACCGCCACATTTTTCGCATTTTTCTTCCACTGTTTGAGTATTTGAACCTTCACCGTTTTGATTTTCTCCGTTTGAAGAATCATCTAAGTCATTCAGGCTGTTTATGGAAATTATTGTTTTACATTCAGGATACCCCGAGCATCCTAAAAATTGATTCCCGTAACGGCTTGTCCTTACAAGCATTTTCTTTCCGCAATTCGGACAGATTTTATCGCTTTCAATGACAACTTTTTGTGCGGTTTTCATTACAGAGTTTATTTCTTCCATAAACGGTGTATAAAAATCTTTTAAAACTTTATTCCAAATCGCTTTTTTGTCCGCAATCGCATCAAGTTTTTCTTCCATTCCCGCCGTAAACTTATAATCCATTATATCCGCAAATTGCGAAACCAGTTGTTTACAAACAGTTCTTCCCAAAAGTGTCGGAAACAAAGCTTTATCTTTCTTTTCAACATACTTTCTTGTCTGAATGACAGTAATAATTGTTGCATAAGTAGAAGGACGACCGATTCCTTGTTCTTCCAGTGCTTTTACAAGTGAAGCCTCATTGTACCTCGGAGGCGGTTGAGTAAAATGCTGTTTCGGATTAACCTCTCTGCATTTGACAATATCACCTTTAGATAAATCAGGAATTTTTGCCTCTTTTTCTTCTTCATCCTCCTCGGAATCGTTGTAAACTTTTAAAAATCCGTCAAATACAACTTTGCTTGTTCCTGCCCTAAGCCCGTAATCGCCTGCCGAAATTTCAATGGTTTTATTCCCGATTTCAGCAGGTGCCATTTGAGAAGACATAAATTTTTCCCAAATAAGCTTGTACAACTTGTATTGTTCAGGTTGCAAATACGCTTTTATACTTTCAGGTGTTCTTTCTGGATACGAAGGTCTGATAGCTTCGTGTGCATCTTGAACATTTTGTTTTCCTTTTACATATATATTCGTTGTAGGAGGATAGTATTTTTCTCCGTAATTTTCTAAAATGAAATTTTTTGCCATTTCGTGAGCATCATCAGAAATACGAACGGAGTCCGTTCTCATATATGTAATCAAACCGACAGGCGAACCGTCAATTTCTATACCTTCATAAAGCTTTTGTGCAACCTGCATGGTTTTTTGAACACCAAAGCCCAATTTTGAACTCGCCGCACGTTGAAGAGTTGAAGTTATAAATGGCGCAGTCGGTTTGCGTTTAGTGGTTTTTTGTGTAACTTTTTCAACTTCATATTTACAATCGGGCGAGAGCAAATAATCTTTAATTTTATTGGCTTCTTCTTCATTATTTATATCGAATTTTTTACCTTTATGTTTTACAACTTCAGCTTCAAAGAGTTTTTCATCTTTATCCATAACAGTATGAATTGACCAATACTCTTTTGGAATAAATGCTTCAATTTCTTCTTCTCTTTCGCAAATCATACGAAGTGCAACCGATTGAACCCTTCCTGCCGACAAATGGTAATTCCCTAATTGTTTCCACAAAACAGGAGATAATTTATATCCGACAAGCTTATCTAAAATCTGTCTTGTCTGTTGTGCCTGAACTTTATCCATGTCAATCTGTCGTGAATGTTCAACAGCATACTTTACGGCTTTTGGTGTAATTTCATTAAATTCAATCCTGAAAACCTTTTTGTCATCAACTTCCAAAAGTTCACGAACATGCCAAGCAATTGCTTCCCCCTCACGGTCAGGGTCGGATGCCAAATATATCTTATCTGAACGCTTTGCCAAGTCATTTAACTTTGTGACAACTTTTTTCTTCTCGGGAATTATTACATAAGTCGGTTTAAAATCATTATGAACATCAAATCCCAAAACATTATCCGGTAAATTTCTTACATGTCCGAAACTCGCTTCTATCTGATATCCGTCACCAAGAATTTTTTTTATGGTTTTAGACTTCGCAGGAGACTCAACTATCACTAAGGCTCTTTCTTTTTTTGATTTATGTGGTTTTCCTTCCGCAAAAGCTTCTGCCATATTATTTACCTTCTTATCTATTTACACCTTTTATATATGTCGCAATCCGACTGTTCTATTAAACCGCACAATTCCATTTCTGTCAAACAAATAAGAAGTTCATTTGTTTCAATATTAGTTTCAGCTTGAATTTCATCAAAACTCTTTGGCTCTATAGATATTATATTGTATATAGGTAAATATTTTTGAGAAATATCTTTTGTTTCAGAGTCACAAGCTGTCTGAATAGGATTAGAAATTTCCCATCCGAGTGTATTTAAAATATCTTCCCCTTTTGTAACCATTGTTGCACCGTCTTTTAAAAGCTTATAAACACCTTCGGTATTTATATTATTTATTGCTCCCGGAATACACATTAGCTCTCTTCCTTGTTCCAAGGTTAAATTTGCACTGATTAAAGCCCCGCTTTTTAATGCCGCTTCACCCACTACCGTTCCGTATGACAAGCCGGTTACAATTCTGTTTCTTTGCGGAAATCTGAATTTTATAGGCTCAAACGACGGATAATATTCGGTTACAATCGCACCACCACAGGTTTCTATTTGTTCGTATAAGTGCTTATTTCCGCTCGGGTAAACATAATCAAAACCGCTTGCTATAACGCCTATTGTTTTAAGATTATTTTCCATTGCACTTTGATGTGAAACAGCATCAATTCCGGTTGCAAGACCTGAAACAATACAAATATCGGTATTCCTTAAATCTGAAATTATACTTTTAACCCCTTCTTTGCCTGCAAAACTCGCCTTCCTTGAACCGACAAAAGCAACTGTTCTACTCAAATTACAGCTCAACACATCTCCTTTCTAAAACACCGTCAT
>JAKSUR010000007.1 GCA_024408765.1 bacterium
GAAGGTAAAAATAGGCTCTAATGCTGTTCTTGTTGCACCTGTAACGATAGAAGAAGGTGCAAATATTGGTGCATTAAGTGTTATAACCAAAAATATATCTGCTTGGGCATTGGCAATAACTCGTTCACCGCTTAAAGTCATTGAAAATTGGGTTAAATCTAAACTATAGAAGGCAATTTGTTTACTTTATAAAACAAGCTTGCATTATTAACAAAGTTTTCAGGGTTTGCACTTACAAAAAATTTCTCCGTACCCATTTCTTTTGAGATACGTTGCATGTTTGATTTCTTTAAATCATCAAAAATGAATTTAACGAAAATTTCTGACGGATCGATAAACATTTTTTCATCTGCAAATTTTGTTAATACAGGTTTTAAAAACGGATAATGGGTACACCCTAAAATGATTCTTTCAGGGTTATAACACATCATGTTGTCCAGTTGAGTTTTGATATTTGAAAGACATTCTTCCGAATAAATTTGTCCACCTTCAACAAAATTTGTCCATTTTGGACACGATTGTTCTACTACTGAAATATTCGGATTGTATTTTTGAATTTCACTTTTGTACGCACCTGAATTTATTGTTGCAACAGTTGCAAAAACTCCGATTTTTTTGAAATTCATATTCGAAATAACTTTTGCACAAGATTGGATAATAGGATAAATTTTAAAATCGTATTCGCTTTTAACAATGTCATAAACATTTGCAGAAGAGGTATTACAAGCAATAACAACCGCTTTCACATTTTGTTCTTTAAAAAAATCAAGAATCATCCGTGCAAATTGCAAAAGCTCTGTTTTAGATTTATTTCCATACGGCATATTTTTTAAATCACCAAAATACAAGGTGTTTTCATAAGGTAATATTTTTTTAAACAATGAATAAACGGATAATCCGCCTACACCTGAATCAAAAAAACCTATAGGACAATTCGTATCCATATTATTTATTACCTTTCAAATATTCTATTATACCTTCCGCAATTGCTTTTGCGGTTTTTTGTTTTCTTTCGTTAGTAATTATTTGACTTCTTTCTTCGGGATTTGACAAAAATCCTATTTCACAAAGAATTGCAGGTGATGTCGTATGATTAATTACATAAAACTTGGATTTAAACAACCCCCTGTTATTTGAATTTGGAAATTCTTTTACAAAATGTTTATGAACTGTTTCGGCAAGCGATTTACTGTAATCGTGATACCAATGAGTTTCTATCCCGTTTGGAGTTTCTGACACAGCAGAATTAACATGAATACTTACAAATATTTCAGGATTTTCATCCTCCGAAATAGCCACTCTGTCTTCTAGTGATAGAAAAGAATCGTCTTTCCTTGTAAGAATAGCTTTGTATCCTTTCGAACGAAGAATTGATGCTACCATTTGTGATATATCTAATGTAATATCTTTTTCATTGATACCTTCTCTTATTGCACCGTAATCAGAACCACCGTGTCCCGGGTCTATAACTACTTTATTTTTATTTTTGGAATTGCTTTTCTTTGATGGTTTTTCTATAAATAAATCGTCATCAGAATCACGTTTCAAAGTTATTTTAATTGCTTTTCCGTCAACGCCTTCTTCAATTTTTAAAATATCTTTTTTGCCGATTTTACCGCTAAGCCTGATTCCTGTTTGAGGTAGAAGCGACATTGTAAAGTTTTTGAAAACTGTATTTGCAAATGTTTTTACCAAATCTTGCTCGTTATAACTTTTTACATTAAACAAAAATATACTAAAGGCATTGTCATTTCTTACAATTGAGTGTACTACCGAAGACGAAAAAGAAAGAATTAATTCATTTGTTTTGGTATCAATCTTTTTCACATAAGCTTTATTTAGATTAGCTTCTTGTTTTTCAAGTTCAGTATGATTCAATTTATCTGAATTTACTAAAAATAATGATTGAGAATCTTTTGAATATATAGGAATATATTTTTCGGCATTATCTGATGTTATCACAATTCTTGCCGTATTATAATCAAACTGACCTATTTTTGCAGTATCCTTGCAAGATAAATCAGCGCAAAACGAGATTTCCTTATTTCTATAAGGTTTATCTAAATAGGTATTTGGCAAATCAATAACTGCACGTTTTGGAGATGTAAGATAAAACAATCTTGATGTTGTTAATTGTCCTATGCCGCTAACCAATAAACCGTTATTTTTAACAATATATTGATTTATAAAATATTTTGTACGCATTTTTAGTTTTGATGAAAGATCAATTGTAATAATTGAATCGTAAGTTTTTCCGTCTGTATTTGAAAGAGTTGTATTTTGAAAAGCTTTTTCAATTTCATGTACAGCACTTGCAGAAGCATTGGCAGGTTGCTCGGCAGGGATAGCAACTTTTTGAACAACTTGTGAACTTGCTTTCACTCCTGAATATTCGGTTTTATTATCTGTTTCATCATAAATAAGATTAAAATAATCGTTAGACAGTTTTGGGACTTCCGGTTTGATTATGACACATCCGCCCGATGATAACAGTTTTATTTTTGAAGTATCATAAGCTTCTTCAAAGGTCAGAACTACTCTTACAATATTTGGATTAGTATCAAATTGAGCGAGTTTTATTTCTTTAATAATGCTGTTTTCAAAAAGTATTTGTTGTTTTTCGCCAATCAGCACGGCGTTGTTAATATCAAAATAAATGCGATTCGGATTTGAAAGCCTTACTGATTTTATCATCTGAGGTTCTTGTACTTCACTGTTCGGGTTTTGTGTATTAACAGAAATTATTGAGCCTGAAGTATCATAATTCAGCCCCATAACCTTGATAGGCAAACCGTTAGCCATTGACTGATTCGCAAAAACACTTATGAAACTTAAGAATAGTAATATATAAAAAAGAAATCTCTTCATTATTAGTCCGTTGAAATTTATTCGGATATGTTAACCCAAATCTGATTTATATTTTAGCAAAAAATTCAGCAAAAAAAAAGCACCTTTTCAGAGTGCTTATGTACGTATTTTTGAGAGTTATACCTATATTATTTAAAAATTCATACCACTTTCATAGGTGTAGAATTTATAAATCAAACTATCGCAAAATTCTTTTAAAAACTTGCAGATAATATCTTGACTGTCATTAAAGTTGTAGCATCCTGTTAACATATACATAACAAATACTCCATAAACTGTCTTACAATATTTTTAACGGCATGTTTCTGAAAAACTTTAGGCTTTTTAGTTCAATTGTTACAAAATTTAATAATCCAAGTGTTCTATGTACAAGACATATCAAATTCATGAGTAAAGCTTTTTGATTCAAGTGTTGTATATAAAAATTATTTAAAATACAATATTGTATATGAAATTTAAGAATTTGATTATCACATCAACAATTTTTGGAATTTTTTTATTTTCTAATTCATTGCATGCGAAAGAAAATTACGAAAATAAATCGCCGGCTAATATTATGGTGCAGGAATGTTTTTCAGAATATATGTCAAATGTACAAAATAAACTCCATGTGACTTGGCAACCGCCTGACTTTTTAGCAGAAGCTCATGTAAAGGTATATTTTAAGCTAAACAGGCAGGGACGAATTGTATCATCAGGTATAATCGAGAGTTCAGGAAATGATATATATGACGAATCTGCTATTGATGCACTCAAAAGGGCAGAACCGTTCGGAGAATTTCCGGAACAAACGCTTAGAGAACATATAGCAATAAAATATTCATTTGATACTGTATTAATTGAAGAGGAGAGAATGAAGGGATATTATGAACTTGCCAAACAATATTTCAAAATAAATCCTCAGAAAGCACTCGCATATATTGATATGGCAATAAATGAGGTTGGAGGAGAAGAAGCAAGCGGTTTTCTTTATAAAATGCGAGCAGATATAAAAACTGCATTGGGCGATGATGCAGGTGCAAGGGCTGATTTTGACATTTATGAATCTTTTGCCAACAAAGCAAAAATCAAAAGAATTCATTTGTTAAAATATTTAACTGAAACACAAAACTCTGCATATATATATCACTACTTGGCATTTGCTTATGAAGAAATTGGTGATTATAAAAACGCATTAGATGCAATAAACAAAGCGTTATTAAAAGCAGATTTCAACTCGGAAGAAAACATTAGACACTATAAAAATCATTTAGAAACATTAGTAAATAAAACGACCGATTAGTTTGAAATCAGTCGTTTTTAATAATATTAAAGTTTATATTTGTTACATTTCCAAGTTCATTTGAGAGAATTGAATAATTTTATTTTTCCCTCTGTGTTTAGCATTATAAAGAGCGTGTTCCGCATATCTTATAACGGTATTTGCATCTTCATCAACATCCTTCATGCAAGGATATGTCGAAATTCCTCCTGATATAGTAATTTTGTGTGCTTCTTCTTCTCCGGCAGGAATAAATTCCATTTTTTCCACTTCTCGTCTAAATCTTTCTCCGAACAGAAATGCGTTTTCTTCTGATGTATTAGGAAGCACAAGTAAAAATTCTTCATCACCATATCTTGTGAGAATATCTTCTTTTCTAACCATTGCATCAAGCTTGTTTGCTATGTTTCTTAAGAGGATATCTCCCCATTCATATCCATACATATCATTTACGACTTTAAAGAAATCAATATCGAACAATATGCAAGAAAGCTTCGTTCCATATCTTTTAGAGCGGGATATTTCTTCTTCCAGGCGTTCTTGAAGGTATTTTCTGTTGTGAAGTCCGGTTAAATCATCTGTTGTACTTACTTTTTCAAGTTTATCTTTTAAAGCTTTGATTCTTAATAAAGCATTAACCCTAACAATCAATTCATCTTTACTATTATAGTCAGAAATAAAATCAAAACCTTCTGCTCTAACAGTAAAGTCTCTTCTTACAGCTCCGATAAACAAAATCGGGCATGGAAATTTGTTTGTCATAAGCGTATCTTTTGCAAGGTCGATATTTGTAACAATCATTAAAGAAGGATTTATAAGTGCATATTCCTTCATTTGGTTAATATCTACTGTTCTTATTTCAGCTTCATCCACATCCATAAGAATATTTTCAAGTTCTTGCATTGGTTTTTCAGAATAAATAACAATATTGTTCATACTTTTTCCTCTTCTCAAATTTGTATGTAATGATTATAACAAATTTGGCGATAAAACTCAATGTACAAATGCTAAATTTACAGGATGTACTTAATTATTGTATTTTGCCATTAATTCTTTTATAATATTAATATGGATTTATTTGCTGAAGGTCAAAAAATAGCTATTTATTTTGAAAAAAATTCCAATGTGGTTGAAATGACATGTGTGATTGAAAATGTACACAATGACAGATTGAGTTTAACATTGCCGCAATATTTTATGCGATATATAAATTTATTACAAGTGGGAAACATAGTTTCTGCAAAGGCATTTTCAAAATTAGGAACAATAGATTTTAATTCCGTTATTATATCCTCACCTTTGGAAGAAGTTTTTGAAATAGAGCTGGATTATAATTCTTTAAGATTTACAGAAAAAGAGGATATTCCGGTTATCGGTGCTATTGAAAATGTTGAAATAAAAACGGCTGACGAACAGGTATACCGAGCTAAAACTTATGAAATTTCAACGAATTTTCTGAGATTTTATTCTAATGAACAATTCATAGTAGGAACATCATGTGGTGTGACTGTATTTTTACCAAAAAAATATGGTATACTTAAACTTAATGGAACAATATCAGAAGTTGATCCTATATATGAAAATGAATATACGGTAAAATTCTATTATATTTCTGATACAGATCGGCAATCTTTGTTATATTATATGTATATGTACAGCACAAATTCGGAACAGGTATAATTATGAAAAAAACAGTTGATGAAGAAGAACAAATTATTGATAAATTACAAAGTAAAATGTATATGCAAATTGAAAGATGTAAAATAGATTTGCAGAAAGACCCTTCTAATCCTAATTTGCATGTAAGATTAGGGGATTTGTACATGAAATGGCATTTAGATATTTATAATTCCGGCAGATATGTAGACGAAGCCATCACTGAATATCAACTGGCAATGGAATCTTTGCTGGATTCCCATGAAATATATTACAAATTGGGTTCTGCATTTTATTACAAAGGTGATTTAGATAAGGCTTTAAAATATCTTACGACAGCGCTTGAGAAGAAACATGATTATTACAATGCTTACTACATGATTGCCGAAACATTTATAAAAAAAGCTCATTTCACTGATGCGATTGATGCTGCTATAGCGGCAACTCAGTGTACGAAGTTCGGTTCATCCGGTGCACATCATCTTTTATATAAACTATATGATGCATCATCTTTCAGAGATAATAAGCTTAAATTCAGAGCAACAATTGAAAGAATGCTTGCATTTTTACTTTTACCTTTTGATAAAATCGCAATATCAAATGTTTTAAGAAGTATTAGTTACCTTGCATTTTTGCCTGTATTTATTTCGGGTTTTTATGCAGTTCAATTTAAAGATTACGGAAAAGCCATACAAATATATAAAGATACAATAGAAAAAGCACCGGGATTTGCACCTCTTTATTGTGTATTAGGTGATATTTATTTATCAACCGGTTATTTTGAAGATGCTATAACGGAATATAAAATGGCTATATGGCTGGATTCATTTAATATCGCTGCATATAAGCATTTGTGCCATGCGTATGAAGAACAAGGTGATTATAATCAAGCCATTGAAGTTTATAATAAACTTATAGCAATGGCGCCTAACATTCCTGATTTATATTCAAATTTGGCGAATATTTATTATATAAAAGGTGAATTTGATTTAGCGATTTCTAATTATCAAACTGCAATAATCCTTAATCCTAACCGTACTTGGACAAGTGTAATAGCTCAAACTCTCGGTTTTGTTTACCAAGAAAATAAAACAGATCCGGATGCTGCAATTTCAGCTTATCAAACAGCCTATGTTCTTACTCCGGAGGATATTGATATATATGTAAATTTAGGTAGCGCTTTTTATGATAAAGAAGATTATCATAATGCACTTAGTACATACAGGCAAGCGCTGGAACTGCAACCGCACAATGCAAAAATTCATTGTAATTTAGGTTTCTTATATTGGGGTAAAGGTGAAACAGAAGAAGCAATGAAGTCATATAAACTAGCAATAAAATATAACGAGAATTACGATATAGCATATAACAATTTGGGAGTTATTTACCTTGATGATTTAGGATTAATAAATAAATCTATAGAATTGTTTACAAAAGCAATTGAATCAAATCCGAGTTATGCACTTGCATACTTTAATTTAGCAAGAGCAACTTCAATAACAGGCGACAAGGTTGAGGCAGCAAAAATGTATCAATCTGCACAGGAAATAAATAAAGTAACACAAGAAATTGATCCGAAAGATATAGCTGATAAAATTAGCGAATTATTTGAATCTTAATATTGGAATAACATAATGACAGCAAAAGATAAAGACAGTTTACATAACCTCATTGAAAAAGAACTTAATTCAAACGATAAAATATTAAAACCGGATTTTTCAAAACAAGCCGGTCGTGAGTTGATGGCATTTTATTTACAGACCAAATTTCATCAATTGGTTAATTTTGATAGCAAAGCTAATCAACCTATATTTAATTATGTAAAAGATGATTTTATTCAAAATTTTTCTTGCAGACTTGTATCCGAGCATAAAAAAAGAATTATGGTAGGAATAACCGGTGAATCAGCTTCCGGTAAGTCAACATTATGTAAAGCAATTTCAAGTGTTATAAGAAGTTTTAACATGCCGGTATCTGTGTTGGCTACTGATAGTTATTTTAATGATATTTCAGATTTAATAAAAAAATACGGCTCCTTTGATGCTTTAAGAGATAACGGTTATGATGTTGATTCTCCTGAAAGTTTTCAGCTTGATATTTTGCAAAAAGATTTAAAATCACTTGCAGAAGGTAAAGATATTTATGCGCCTGAGTATCTTCCAAACGGCACAGGAGTTTCTGTTCCAAAATCAAAATTTATATCTTCAAATAAAATTATAATAGTTGAAGGTATGGCTACAATGTACGAAGGAATCAAGGATATTTTTGATGTAAAAGTTTATGTTGAAACAGATATAGACGTAAGAAAAGAAAGATTTTTACACAGAGCATTTACAGAAAGAAACCAAGATTTTGAAAATGCAAAAAAACATTGGAATTACATTCTTGTAGCGGGTGAAAAGTATATAAAACCATCTAAATGCTATGCGGATTTGGTATTAAACGGAAGTTCTAATATGGAATATTTCTGTCAATTGCTTGAATATTTACACACAATTACGAATAATTTTGAAGTATAAACTTGTACAAAAATCTTTATTTTATATAATCATAAAGCTATGAGCATTATCCAAAAATCACAAAAAGCACTCGAATACGACAAGATATTAAAGGAACTTTCTGCTTTTGCTAAAACAGAGCAATCAAAAAAGCTGTGTATGGAGCTTACTCCATTTGTTAAAACAGAAGATATTAACAGAGAATTATCTTTAACAAGAGAATCAAAATCTGTTCTTGATAATGCAAAAGATATTCCTATTGAAAAAATTGTTAATTTTACAGCACTAAAATTAAAACATGAATATTTTACGGAAGAAGAACTTATTGATATTACTAAATCAATACGAACATTCAGACTGGTTAAAAATTTTATCAGGGAAAATTTAACTTATGAAACATGTCTTGCAGGATTAGCAGATAAACTTTATTCAAACAAAGAGTTAGAGGACAAAATTTTCGATACATTTGATGAAAATTGTATAGTTAAAAAAACTGCTACTAAGGAACTTGCAGGTTTATATGCTTCTTTAAGAGATACTGAAATTTTATTAAAAGAAAAAATACAGGAATTAATGAACTCTTCTGAATTTCAATCTCATTTACAGGAAAATATATATACAATAAGAGAAGATAGAATCGTATTTCAGGTAAAAGCTTCTGACAAAAGTAAAGTTTCAGGTATTGTTCATGATGTTTCTGCAACTAATAAAACTTTTTATATAGAACCTTCTCAAATAATACCGATGAACAACAAAATAAGAGAACTTAAATCAAAAATATATGCAGAAGTAATAAGTATTTTAACAGATTTGTCAAATTGTATAAAAAAAGAATTGCAGTTATTAATATATTCGGAAGGTTTGTTGGCAAATATAGATTTAATATTTGCAAAAGCACGGTATGCTGTAAAAATTCAAGCAGTTGAACCTACTGTTAATCCTGAAAAATTTATACGAATAGATTTAATGCGCCATCCGCTGTTAATAGGCAGAATTGATAATATTGTGGAAAATGATTTTTCAATAGGCGGAGGTTACAATTCCGTAATAATTACAGGTTCAAATACCGGTGGAAAAACTGTTACATTAAAAACAGTCGGTCTTTTTATCTTAATGATGAAATCCGGCATGTTTCTTCCTTGTGCTGAAGCAATTATATATCCTTACGAAAATGTGCTTGCGGATATTGGTGATGAACAAAGTATACTACAAAGCCTTTCTACTTTTTCATCACACATGAAAAATATTATAAGCATTCTAAAACTCTCTGATAAAGATAGTTTTGTATTAATAGATGAATTGTGTGCCGGAACTGACCCCCAAGAAGGTGCAATTCTTGCGGAAGTTATATTGAAAGCATTAAAAAAGAAAAATGTCGCATCTGTTATAACTACACATTATGGTGAATTGAAAGCTCTTGAATATACTGATTCTTATTTTAAAAATGCAAGTGTAGAATTTAATACTGAGACTTTAAAACCTACATATAAATTAATAATCGGAATCCCGGGATTAAGTAATGCTATCTTAATATCATCAAATTTAGGATTGGATGAAAATCTCGTTTGGGAAGCAAAAGAACTTCTTATAACGCAACGTGATAATTCGAGTATTGCCGTTGAAAAATTGCATGATACACAAGTTAAGCTTGATGATAACCTAAAAAATGCACAAGAAATAAATGCGCAGGCAGAAGAACTAAAAAAACATTACGAAAAAGAATTGTTGCAATTAAAAAAAGATAAGAAAAAATCGCTTAAAATATTAAAAGACAGGTTTGAAGGACAAATGGAAACGGCGAAAGAAGAAATCAAAGCGATTTTGAAAGAGCTTCGAGAAGAAAAATCCGAAAAAATTGCAAGGCGTTCTTATGAAAGACTTTCAAAACTTGAAAACGGATTCAGAAATGATATTATAGCACAAGATGAAGCGGATACTTATGAAGAGCTTGATTGGGATAAAATAAAGCTTAATGATACAGTTATGATTAAAGAACTTAATCAACAGGTGAAAATACTTTCTCTCCCTGATAAAAACAACTCTCTTATAATTCAAATGGGCATGATTAAAACTAAAATTAATAAAAACAGGCTTGCTGTATTTAATCAAAATCTTGCAAAAAAAATAACACTTCCAAAATATCCTGAAGCATCTTTTAAGTTAAGACGCTATGATATTTCAAATACTTTGGATTTAAGAGGAGAACGTGTTGAAGAAGCTCTTGATAAATTAGAAGCATATTTAGACAAAGCAAGCCTTGCAAACTTAACTCCCGTGTATATTATTCACGGACACGGAACCGGTGCGTTAAAATCAGCCGTAAGAGATTTCGTTTCAACATCACCTTATGTCGCCAAATACAGAATCGGCGAAGATGCTGAAGGTGGCGACGGAGTATGTGTTATAGATATTAAATAAAATATAACTATGATTGTTGAATTGCACGCTTAAATTCTTCCGGTCGACTTGAACGAGAAAGAGCATCTTCTAAAGTAATTTGTTTTCTCAAATATAAATCTCTTAAAGACATTTCAAGTGTTTGCATGCCAAAACCAGAATTTGTCTGCATTGTCGAATAAATCTGAGCAGCTTTTGATTCACGAATAAGGTTTGCAATTGCAGGTATAACCAACATAACCTCTTGTGCCATAACACGACCTTGCTTTGTACCATCTGATTGAAGCAAAGGCAATAATGTTTGTGAAAATACAGCCACCAGTGAGTTAGACAGCTGCACCCTTACTTGTTGTTGCTGTCCTTCCGGAAATACGTCAATAACACGATCAATAGTTTGAGAAGCTGATGAAGTATGGAGTGTTCCAAACACCAAGTGACCGGTTTCAGCAGCTGTAAGAGCAAGTCTTATTGTATCAAGATCTCTCATCTCACCTACAAGAATAATATCAGGATCTTCACGAAGTGCTGATTTAAGAGCATTCGCAAAACTTCTTGTATCTTGTCCCAATTCTCTTTGATGAATTATTGAACGCTTTGAAGGATGAATAAACTCTATAGGATCTTCAATTGTCAAAATATGCTCAGATCTTGTTTCATTTATATAATTAATCATTGCTGCAAGCGTAGTTGATTTACCCGAACCGGTTGGCCCTGTTACAAGAATCAAACCTCTTGGTTTTTCAGCCATTTTTCTGACGGTATCCGATAAACCTAATTCTTTAAATGAAGGGATTTTAGATGCAATTACACGAAAAGCTGCCGCATAATTCCCTCTGTCTTTATAGATATTAACTCTGAAACGACCCAATCCTTGTAAGCCGTATGAAAAATCCAATTCCCAATCCTGTTCGAGCTTACGTCGTTGTTCCTTGTTTAGCATCGGAAACAGTAGTAATTCAACTTCCTCCGGTTTTAAAGCCGGAACATCCATTCTTTGCAAATTGCCATCAATACGAACAACAGGTGGTAATCCGGCTGATATATGTAAATCCGAACCCCTTTGCTTTACAACAACTTCCAAATATTTTTCAATCAGCATCTCTCATTAATCCTATTATAAATACATATTTACAACATAATTTTACTACAATTAAGAATTTATGTAAAGAACTATAAATTTAATTAATACCTAATGCATCATTAATTGCTTTTGCTGCTTTTTTACCTGCCCCCATGGCATTAATTGCATTAGAAGTTCCCACCGGTGCAACATCACCGCCTGCAAATATCATTGGAATAGAAGTTTCCCTTGTTGTTTCATCAACAACAAAATATCCTTTTCTGTCTGTTTTAAATACAATTCCATCAAGCTCGGAAGATTTTTGTATAATCGGATTTGGGCCAGTTCCAAGTGCAACGATTATAGTATCAACATCCAGAATTTCATATTTCCCTGTTCCAATCGGCTTGCGTCTTCCTGATTCATCAGGCTCTCCAAGCTCCATTATTTCAAATTTCATACCATTAACATAACCATCTTTTTCAAGAATTTCATACGGTGCCATTAAAAATTTAAATTCGACTCCTTCTTCTTTTGCATGTCTGATTTCTTCAAGTCTAGCGGGCAGTTCCTTTTCTGTTCTTCTGTATACAATATAAACCGTTTTAAATCCGACTCTTACGGCGGTTCTTGCAGCATCCATTGCAACATTTCCACCGCCTATTACAGCAACAGAATTCCCAACTTTTAAAGGTGTTGCATTAATTTCATAATTAGCACCCATTAAATTAACCCTTGTCAAAAATTCATTTGCAGAAAATACACCATTCAGATTTTCACCTTTAATGTTCATCATTTTGGGTAGTCCTGCACCTGAACATATAAATATTGCATCAAACCCATCATCTTTAAGCTGTTTTAATGTTACGGATTTCCCCACGACTATGTTTTTTTCAAATTTGACGCCCATTGATTTTAAGTTATCGATTTCTCTGTCAAGAATTTTTCTCGGAAGTCTGAATGGCGGAATACCATATCTTAAAACACCGCCAAATTTATGCAAAGCTTCAAATACAGTAACTTCATGCCCCGCTTTTCTTAAATCAGATGCCGCAGTTAATCCTGCACAGCCTGAACCAATTATTGCCACCTTCTTTCCGGTCGACGAATAAATTTCATTTTTAGCAAAAGTGTTATCACCTACATATCTTTCTAATGCACCTATTGCAACTGCTTCACCTTTTATACCCAAAACGCAATTTCCTTCACATTGCCTTTCTTGCGGACAAATTCTACCGCAAACTGACGGTAGCATGCTTGTTTCCCTTATAATATCTCCTGCTTTTTCCAAATTACCTTCTTTAATGGCTTTTATAAAATCCGGTATTTTAATATTCACAGGACAACCCGAAACACATCTTGGATTTTTACAGTTTAAACATCTTGAAGCTTCTTCCTTGGCTTGTTCTAATGTTAAATTATCTTCTACGCTATCAAAATTGCTTCTTCTTTTAATTTTATCTTGTTCTTGCGGTCTTTGTCGCATAATTCGCTCTCCTTGTCTTTAACATTTATTATAATATTAAAATCTTTTATTGTATAATGTTAAGTATGAAAAATATAATTTTTATACTTGGAACCAGACCTGAAATAATCAAACTGGCTCCTGTAATAATTGAAATGAAGAAAAAACCTGATTTGTTCAATGTTATTGTTTGTAATACGGAGCAGCAAAAAGAGCTTTCAAATCAAACTCTTAATTATTTTGGACTGAAAGCTGATTATAATCTTGATTGTATGACACAAAACCAAACACTTTCATCAATTCAGGCAAGAATTTTAACTTCACTTGATAAAGTGTTTGATGAGAATAAAATTGACGGTGTGGTCGTACAAGGTGATACAATGACTGTTCTTTGCGGAGCATTAACAGCTTTTTATCATAAAATTCCGGTGTTTCATGTCGAAGCAGGTCTTAGATCTTATGATATATATGAACCGTTTCCTGAAGAAATAATGCGTCAAATGACATCAAGAGTTGCAGAAATTCATTTTGCACCTACTGTTGATAATATGGTTGCATTGTTAAACGAAGGGATTTCCGAAAACAAAATACATGTTGTAGGGAACACGGTAATTGATGCACTTTCATGCCTGTCCGACAAAGTTGTGGAAGAATCTGAAGAGTTCTTTAAAAGTAAAAATATAACAATTGACGAAAACCTTGTTTTAATAACTGCACACAGAAGAGAAAACCATGGAGAACGTATAGACAAAATAATTGAAGCTATATCTTATTTAGCTAAAAAGTACGACAATCACACTTTTGTTATTCCTGTTCATCCAAACCCGAATGTGCATGACAAATTTTATAATAAACTTGAAAAATATGATAATATACAACTTTTACCACCACTTGATTATCCAAGCTTGGTTTATTTGATGAAGAATGCAAAACTTATATTGACTGATTCAGGCGGGATTCAAGAAGAAGCTCCGACTTTTAAATGTCCTGTACTTGTTATGAGATACGAAACCGAAAGACAAGAAGGAATTGAAGCAGGAGTATCAAAACTGGTTGGAGCAGATACTGATAAAATAATCAATGAAGCTGAGAAAATTTTATCTAAACCAAAATCAGAAACAAGATTAAATGCAAAAAATCCTTATGGTGACGGAACATCTGCCCAAAAAATTGTCAGCAAGCTAAACGACTACTTTAACTTATAAACACACATTTATTATTTGTTAAGGGGAATTGTATCACCTGATAATTTTTCACCCTTTAAGAGATATTGTGCGGTTTCTGTTTTCATTAAATGATTGTCAATTAAAGAATATGATTCCAATGTCAGCGTATTTATGCCGGAAAATTTCTCACCGTTAAGACGAATATTTACAGTGTCAGTAAGAACTTTATTATTATCATAGTTGGTTTTTTTAGTAAATACAATGAGATTCCCTTCTACTGTATTTAAGGATACTTGTGCTTTAACTTTTGTATTAGGATTATCAAGTGTCAATTTATCATCGAACAGTGACAACTTCCAAAAATCTACACCTTGCGGACGAAATCTGTCATACGCATTTGTATTATCAAGCTTGGAATCAACCCTCCAAGTCCCAAGCAAAGCCTTGGGAACATCATTAACTGATATTTCAGCTTTAATAACTTCCGCATTGGCTAAAATTGGAAACATCAACAAAATTAATAGGGAAAGCAATATTCTCATATAACAAATTATAATGACTATCAAAAAAATGTCATCCTACATATTTGGTAAAAGTTAGAGCTTACCGAAAAAAATATAAATTTTCCACACCTTCGTTATGTAAAATTATTTGAAATTAAACTTAAAAATTTTTGCATAATTTAAAGCTCCTATATTGCAATTAAAGCTTTAGCTAATACAATATAAGTGTATAATGTACACTAGAGAATGATTGGAAAAATTTATGACGTCTAAAAATATAAGAAATATTGCAATAATCGCGCACGTTGACCACGGGAAAACCACACTGGTTGACTGTTTACTCAAACAAAGCGGAGTATTCAGAGAAAATCAACAAGTTCAGGAAAGAGTTTTGGACAGCAACGACTTGGAAAGAGAAAGAGGAATTACCATTCTTTCCAAGAATATATCCGTTGATTATAAAGGAATTAAAATAAATGTCGTGGACACTCCGGGACACGCTGATTTTGGCGGTGAAGTTGAACGTGTACTGGGCATGGTTGATGGTGCATTGCTTATTGTTGACGCTGCGGAAGGCCCTATGCCTCAAACGAGATTTGTGTTATCAAAAGCTCTTGAACTTGGAATCAAAATAATTGTCGTTATAAACAAAATTGACAAACCTGCCGCTAACCCTGACGGGACATTGGATAAAGTTTTTGATTTGTTTACGGAATTAACCGACAGAGAAGATTTGATTGATTTTCCATATATTTATTCAAGCAGTTTGAACGGATTTGCAATAAAGAATCTTAATGATGAAAGAAAAGATATGATTCCGCTTTTGGATTGTATTGTAGAAAATATACAAGAACCTGACGGCGATTCTTTAAAACCTTTTCAATTCAGGGCGACAACTCTTGATTATAATGACTATGTAGGAAGAATTGTTGTAGGAAGAATTGTAAACGGAATTGTTCATTCACAAGATATCGTAGCTTGGGTAAATGCATCAGGGGAAGTAAACAAAGGAAAAATCACAAAATTGTTCGGTTTTAAAGATTTGGGAAGAGTTGAAATCGAATCAGCAGAAGCAGGTGATATTGTGGGTATTGCAGGTTTTTCTGAAATTCAAATCGGAGAAACAATTTGTGATTCAAACAATATTAACCCTTTGCCATTAATAAAAGTTGATGAGCCGACTTTGCAAATGAATTTTTCCGTTAATGACAGTCCTTATGCAGGTCAGGAAGGCAAATTTGTTACTTCAAGACAGATTAGAAAAAGGCTTTACGATGAATTAGAAAAAAATGTAAGCTTGCGAGTAGAAGATACCGATTCAACGGATTGTTTTAAAGTTAGCGGTCGTGGAGAATTGCATCTCGGAATTTTAATTGAAACTATGAGAAGAGAAGGGTATGAATTTCAGGTTTCAAAACCGGAAGTTATTTATAAAACTATAAACGGTGAACAATGTGAACCGTTTGAAAACTTGCTTATAGATGTTCCGGAAGAATATGCAGGAGGTGCAATTGATAGATTGTCAGGCAGAAAAGCAACTATGATAGAAATGAACAATTCTAACGGAAGGACAAAGATGAAATTTTCAATTCCTGCAAGAGGTTTGATTGGTTTTCGTTCTGAATTTATTCGTATGACTCGTGGTGACGGTATTATGTATCACACTTTTGATGAATACAAACCTTATGCGGGAGATATTCCGAAACAAAGAAGCGGATCTATTTTAGCGCATGAACAAGGGGAAGCAATACCTTATGCACTCGCTCAATTTGAAGATAGAGGTGTATTTTTTGTAACTCCGCATACCAAAGTTTATAGAGGTATGATAATTGGAGAAGGCAACAAAGCGCAGGATATTGTTGTCAATATTTGTAAGACAAAGAAATTAACCAATATGAGAAGTTCAACTGCTGATGTCATGGTTACATTGCAAGCGCACAAAGAACTTTCATTGGAAGAATGTCTTGAATACATAGGTGATGATGAACTTGTTGAAATCACTCCCGAAAACATAAGGATGCGTAAACAAGATTTAGTTAAATTTCATAGCATTTAATTTTAATTTATAAAAAAACCTCCCAAAAAGGGAGGAGTCGTTAGAGCGATGAGGATTCTATATAATATTAACTTTGTTTTGCTAAACAAACATTAAACTTTATGTTAATATGAGTTTTAGTAATAACGGGTGATTTATGAATTATTCAAATTTATTTGATACGGCAAGAAACTTTTATACAATGCTTTCATACAATAATAGATATGGAAAAGCTTTGCCCCCAATCAGGTATTTTTTGGAATTAACATACAGATGTAACTTAAATTGTCCTTATTGTTATGTTGGAGGTGAAAGAAACAAGCAAGAACTTACTTTTGAAGAATGGAAAAATGTTATAAACCAAATTCCTTTTTGGGGAATTATTACACTTGTAGGTGGAGAACCTTTATTAAGAACTGATTTTGATAAAATTTTAAAGTATTCTTCCAAAAAGGTTTGGAGAAAAGTTCATGTTGTTTCCAACGGGATTTTACTTGATGATAATAAAATAAAAGCATTTAAAGACTCAAAACCTGTTTTGCTTTCGGTTTCATTGGACGGTTTTGGAGTAAATCACGACAAAAATCGTGGCAAAGACGGTATTTTTGATAAAATAGTTTCTAATTTAGAAAATTTAAAATCACAAGTTCCGAAACAAATGATCGATATAAAAACTATTGTTTTAGAAAACAATCTGGACGATTTGCCAAAATTGTATAAAATTTGTGAAGAGATGAAATTTAATTTCTTTTCTATTTCTTTTTTAAGAAATAATCACTGGAAACAAAATTCAATACTGCAAGAAAATTTCATACCCGAATATAATAAAAATTATCCTATAAAACCGTATTTTGATATGGAGCATTTTAAAGAAATTTATAAAGAATTGGATTCAATGTCCCAAAAAAATAATGTAAAAATAAGATTTGCCCCCAAGTTTGAGTATTTAAAAAATCCGCTTAAAGGAATTGAAGATTTTTTCAAAACTTCGGAATACAAACCTGTTAACGAAATTTATCAACCTTGTTTTTATCCGTACAGTGATATTATGATTAATCCCGAGGGATTTGTATATCCTTGTTTATCTATAAAAATAGGCAATGTAAAAGAAAAAAGTATTAAAAAATTGTATAATAATCCTAAATATTGTTGTTTCAGGAAAAATTTAAAAGCATCAGGCGGAGTTTTTGGCGCATGCCAGCTTTGTTGCGAATGCAAGTTGATATAGCCGTCATTACAATTATTTTAACAAATCTTATGCTCAATGATATCCAATATGATAATAGTATTTTTTTGTGAATATTTTAAAATAATATTGAAAAAAAGGAGATGTATATGAAAAATTTTATCGTTAAATTTGGTGGCATATTTGTTGATATTATGGCAATTGTAACCATTGTCGGCTTAATCATTTCAACAATAAAAATAACTTTAGCACAAGGAATTTGGGCAGGACTCAGTGTTTTATGGGCAGGGCTGATAAGTTTTATTTTTGTTTTTTACTTAATTTATTTAGTTATGTCAATCAACGAAAAACTTAGTGATAAATATACGAATTTAAACAGATAAGTTGTTAGAGGGGTATTTTATGTAATAGAATACCCCCTTTTAAATTTAGTTTTATAAAAAATATATTATTTTTTTGATTGCATTATAGAAAATTTCAATTAATAATTATTAGAATATAGTTATTAATGATTTTTAGTTTTCACAAAAAATGTTCATAAATTCAATGTCATCATAGTCGACGTAAGCTGTTTGCATAAGATTTCTGCCTGTTCTAAGTGTAATCTCATTAACCTGATTCTTTTTTATAAGAGATGGTGGTACTTTAATACGTTGACCGTCACCATTAATTTGAATTTCAGCGATTTTGTTTCCGTTAAAAAACAATTCAGGCGGTGACGAAAAAGCGTTTGCAATTTGATTTTGTCCTATGGAACGTGCCATTTCTGTATCTATGCCTATAATCGAACCGATAATTACATAAATAGGTTTGTTAAATTTAAGGTTTTTCAAAATAAATCTTTTTGTATAAAAAGGCCCGATTGCTTGCATTCTAAACTCGCCAGCATTAGCGGACAAATCGGAATAGTTGTTGTCACCTAAGTGGTACATATTTGAATCTATAACCAAATCATTTGCATTAGATTTTTCAATACCGATAACGATTGGTGCAGACATAGTTTTATCTGTAATTGTAACCGAATAAGGTTTATAATTTTCTTTTTGAACAGACATAATAGAAGCACCGTCAATATAGGTATCCAGTTCAAAATAGCCGTCAGAATTTGTTTTTGTTGAATATTTTTGTTTTGGGATACTGATTTTTGCACCGCCAACACCTTTCCCTGTATTTTGGTCAATAATTCGATTTGAAATTCCTGAACCTTCTGCACTAACTCCACCTTCGAATGTTGAAGCAGAAAAAGTTTGCGTAGCTGTGATTAAAAATATTAAAAAGGTAAGAAATGTTTTTTGCATAATGATATTATTGGGGTTAAGTAATAATTTTTTAATTGGCGTTAGTATATTTTATAAGGATATTTGCAAAAAAGTAAAAATAGTAATTGATATTTTAATATTTTTTTGATTTAATGAATTTATATTGAAAAGATAATAAGCCGATGTGATGGAATTGGTAGACGTGTCAGACTCAAAATCTGGTGTAGGCAACTACGTGTCGGTTCGACCCCGACCATCGGCAGATAAAAGGGCAGTTTTTACTGCTCTTTTTTTAGTATAAATATTAAGCTTGTAATAAGGGGGAGAACCGACACGAGTCGGTTCGAGCGACCTGTGAGCAGAGTGCGGAGGACTTTTCTTTAGAAGAAACGAAGTTTCTGAAAAGAAAATCCGAAGACACGTTTAATGCGAACAGGTCAAGACACCCCGACCATCGGCAGATAGTTAAATCCTTAGGGATATAATCCCTAAGAAGTCCTTCCTATATGCATTTTAGCCAATTGTAACAGTTTTTCAAAATGCTTAACATTTGTTATACTATCTTAATATGGTGACTTCGGTGAATACATTTAATAAAAAATCTTACTGGGAGTTTAACACCAAAAATAACAAATATAATATTCCAAGCAAAGAATAAAAATTTACGTTTGTTTTTCATGCATAATTTTTATGCAAAAATTTCAGCCCATTTTTCTTCCGGCATTGTATTTTGATTTTCTTTAACAAGGTTGTATAATTCCCTATGTTGTTTTATTATAGCATTTTTTGATGTCAAATATGAATAATCACGCAGTCTATCAGCCTCATCAAATAATTTTTGATTTTCAACCTCCCACTTAACACTGTAATCAAGTAGTTCCAACCAATCTGATTTGGCTTCATTTAAAATCGCATTTTGTTTATTTAATTCGGATTTAAGTTTGTCATCATTTGGCTTTTTAACCAGTTCTGATTTTATAGCTTCAATTTCTTTTATTGCATTTTTTGCAATTTTGACTCTTTCATTCATATCCTGCCACACCCTGTCCAGAGGATGAACCTGAACACCTTGAACAATATTGCCATCTACAACACGCTTTACATTTATCAATCTTATAACCGTATTCATGATTTTCTTTTCGACCCTATCATAAATTTTAGCCAATTGATTTTTTATTTCAGGAAAATGTTTTAAAATTGTTGATATAAATTGCTCAGAATTTTTTTTGGCATATTTAACATCAGAAGAATGATTACTGGTAGGTTGATATATATTTAAAGATTCAAGCAATGCTTGCTCATAGTTATTTTCAATACTTGTAATTGCATTTCTTTTTGTCAAAATTGGTGCAGATTTAGTATCTGTTTTTTTTTTAATATTATCTTCAATTTCGCTATTAGTGACTTTTTCTAAAATTTCTTTTGTTGACAACTTGCCATCAGAGTTGATGTCGTTTTTCGTTATATCATCCCAAAATTTTTGCATTTTACCTATGGTTATTTTATGGTTATCAATTAATTTTTCAGACATATTACCTAAATTTACCAAATAGTCATACGCCGTTTTGTGTTGCTTTTTAAGCATATTAATTGTTTCGTCCATTTTGTTATATCTTGTCGATACATCCCCATCTTTAAACAATGATTCTCTCAATTCCGGTATTTGTGAATTATCCGGATCGTTTTTTATTAATGAATTTAGATAATTAAAATCTGTTAACAGTTTAAATTTATTATTTGTTAATTTTACCAGCTCATCTAATTCTAATCTTTTAGTTAAAATTTCTATTAATACTTTTTTTTCTTCTATGGATTGTGGCATCCTTACTTTTAGTTTAGGCGCCCAAATATCTTGTGATAATAATGCTTTTAACTCATTTTCATGTAATTGAGGTTTTGTCCCATTAAAGTTTATATTGCAACTCCTATTTGTGTATAAATTTTTTGAATAATCGTTTGCAGTAGAATTTAAAAACATACATATTCCTTTCTTTAAGCTATCCTCCAAGAGTAAACCCCGAAAAATTTTTTTTTGCTAATTAAAGTTGAAATATTTAATAAAACTTAATAATTGAAACAATAGTTTAAAAATTCAATAAAATAAAAACATTTATATATCTAAAAATTTGTATTTAATTTAATGAGGAAATATCTCTTTCATCATCATTTTCAATATCATCTTCTATCCAGACAATCACAATACGCTTATTTTCAATAAACGGATTGGTTGCCATTTTATCATACATATTTATTTTTCTGTTTAATATTTTAAAAAAAGAATTTATTTTCATAATTCCATACTAAAACTCAAACCAAAACGGTAAATCACCAAAAAAGGCAATTTACCGTTTTAAATATAACCTTAAGTAACTAGTTAATTGTTTTTATTTAAACCAATTACAAAAATCATTTTTACAAAGAGTTTCTTCTAAATTTTTCATAATATTAACTCTTGTCATTTCATAAGTTATAGGTGTTACAGAAATTAGATTGTTGCGAACCGCTGAAATATCAGTATTAGCATCATCAGGTTCGGTAACTAATTCACCTGCCATCCAATAATAAACTTTTCCTCTTGGATCAATCCGTTTTTCATACTCGTCGGTAAACATTCTGCTACCAAGCTCAGTAACAGCAATACCTGCAATGTCTTCTCTCTCTAAACCGGGAACATTGACATTTAAAATTGTTTTCGGCGGTATTTTATATGCATCAAGCTTACATATAAGTTCTGCTATAAAAGCTGCTGTTACTTTAAAATCTTCTAATTCGCCCCTCATGCTGGCAAGAGAAGTTGCAATGCTCGGATAACCCATCATAGCCCCTTCCATTGCACAACTAACTGTTCCTGAATATAAAATATCCGCACCTAAATTTGGCCCATGATTAATTCCCGATATAACAAGATCAGGTTTTTCATCCTCGGATAATATGGCATTAATTGCGAGTTTTACACAATCACCGGGCGTGCCTGTAGTCATCCAACAACGCTTAGCTCCATATTTAGGGTCAACCTCCTCAACTCTTAGCGGTGTATGCAGAGTTAGGGAATGTCCAGCCGCGCTTCTTTCACGGTCAGGAGCAACAACATATACATCATGACAAGGCGATAGTGCCTCAATCAGCGCATGAATACCGTTAGCAAGTATGCCATCATCATTTGAAATAAGTATTTTCATCCAAAATTCCTCTAAAAACTAATAAAAACTACACATCCATTATAACAGTTTTATAAAATTCTGCAATTGTACTAAATAGTAAATGCACAAATAAATTGTTACAAAAATTTACAATTAAGCATGCCTATAATTTGAGTAAAAAATAATAAATCATTTGTATTAGTAAAAAAACAATCACACTTTGAACGACCGGTCATTTTAAAAAGTTGTATTATAAAAAAAACATTCAAAAAACCATGTTTACAATTTCTTTACAATAGAGAAAAATTAGGCAATTTTGAATTTGCACTGCTTTTAAATACATGTGCGTATTGTTATAATCAATATGTTGCATTAGAAGAAATGTGTATGATAAATAGAATCAGTGTAGAAAACAACAAAATAAACAACTGTTATACAGCCCGCAACAACGACAAGACTGATATGTCCAATCCAAGCTTTAAGGGGGCTATTCTTCCTATACTTATACAAGGGGTACAGGCTTGTGAACAAAATCCTATGATAAATGTTGCCGTTATTGATATGTTTTCAGCCATTCTTCCGAGAACATTTGTGGAATCTTTAACAAACTGGTTCGCAGGATTTGAGGCGTTCAGACGTGAATCTTCCGGTTTAATAGTTAACTGCATGATACCAAGTGTTATAACTCTCGGTATAGCAAAGCTTTTGAACGGTTTAATAATGCCTAAAAAATCAAATATGGCTTCTTGTTGGGCAGATTCAAATATGATAGAAAAGTTCTCTAAGGTATATGAAGCATCGAGTTCTCAAAATAAGGTGCAAGACTCAATTAAAACTATAATTGGCAATATAGAAGGCTTTAAAGGCAATAAAGAAATTGCGTTTAAAGATATTCTTACCAAAGAAGAACTGAATAATTATGCAAAACGACTTAGTAATCTTACAGACGGTAATGCTTCAAACAAAGAGATTAAGAAAAAGATAAAAGAAATATCGGATGAAATAGTTTCGAAGACAAAAGTTTATGAAAATATAAAAGTTAACGGTGGAAATAATCCGGCAAAAGCAAATAATGTCGAAGATTTATTGAAAAACTGCACACAATTCTTTAAAGAGTACAAAAAAGCTGACGGCAACATAACAATGACTGAATTTTCGAACAAGAGCAAAAAACTCGTACGTACAAAGAGTTTGCTTGGCTTGGCAGTTGTTCTTCCTCTGGCTGCTTCAATGCAATTTATTAACAGGTGGATAACGGAAAAAACATCCGGAATAAAAGGTGCACCTATATATAAGGATTACGGAAAAGAGAATTCTAATAAAATAGATGAAAAAACTAAGAAAAAAGGGCTATTAAAACAAAAACTTATATCTATGGGTTCAATGCTAACGGTTGGATTGTTATCTATGATGAAAATGCCTACAATGAACTTGCTTGAATTTAAGGGTATTTTCCCGACAATGGATCAAGCAAGATTAATTTCTACAACGACATTTATGTCAAGAATGGCAGCCGCTGATGATAAAAATGAACTTGCAGAAGCTACTGTTAGGGATATAGCGACATTCCTCAGTTTATATTTCTTGGGTGATTATGCTGCAAAAGCAACCGCAACTATTATTCAAAAGAAAACAGGTACAAAACTTTTGAATGATACCAAACCTTTAAAGGGTAATGAAAATATGGTAAAGAAAGCATGGCACTGGTTTAAGGATGTCAACTTAAAATCTTCAAAAGAAGTTATCAGTAAAACAGAAGAAGAATTAAAAATAAAAGGTTTAAAACCAAGTAGTGAACAAAAGAAAATA
Source organism: bacterium (assembly GCA_024408765.1). Taxonomy (GTDB): domain Bacteria; phylum Cyanobacteriota; class Vampirovibrionia; order Gastranaerophilales; family Gastranaerophilaceae; genus CAG-196. The sequence continues at coordinate 24,304 of JAKSUR010000007.1, forward strand.
ATAGAAAAAGAATTAAAAAAAGCTACGGGATATCGTTCAGCTTGCCAAGTGACCAATTTAGGTGTATCATTGACTTTACTGGGGTTGATTATTCCAATCTTTTTACGAAAGAATACAGCAAGAAAACATGCCGAAGATCTTAAATTAGCACAAAGTGCAGTATCGTCAGACCGCAATAAACAGGAAAAAGCGACATTGGTTGCTTGAAATACTTAAAACGCAAAAAAAATTTTTTCGTGTTTTATTAATAAAGGTAGTGTAAAAAATATGAAAGTACAACAATTAAACCAAAATGATAAATACAATATAAATATCAGTCCAAGCTCAAAAGGGGCCGGAGATGCTTTTTTAAGATATCTTGCTACAAACCAAGCTGTTGGCGCAAACGCTGTAGATATATCATTTATGGTTGTACCAAGGACAGGCAGTGATTTAATAAGACGAGGCCCTTTGGCAGGTGCAGAAACCGCTCGTCGTGAGGCATCAGGCACTGCCAATCATACGTTGGTAGGCGTTTATGGCATAGGAGCCGGTGCATTAGCAACTACATTGATGGGTATTGATCGTAAATACGGGACAAAATCAAATCAAATAATGACTGCACCTGAAACTTTAAATATTTTAGCGCAAAATAAATCATCTCAATTGGCAAAAAATAGCCACCAATCAGATTATCTCCGTCAAACATTAAAAAATTTAAAAGCATTCAATCCAACATCTGCAAAAGCAGACAAGGAGGGTTTTGTTAAATTATCTGATAAAACTATAGATGAAGTTGTAAAAATTCTTGATAATGCGATTAACGACAAAGATATGAATTACAAAAAATGGGCAAATGCAAAAACAAGTAATTCAATAGACGTTATTTTAAACAAAATTACGGCTGATACAGGAGCTCAATCAACTTACATATTGGAATCTGTTGAAAAAGAAGCTAACGGTAAAGCCAAAGTAGTAAGTGAAACGACATTAAAAACTTTACTGGAAGATGTTTATAAAGTTTCGGAAGCATTTAACAAAGAACAAGTTAAAGAAGCTTTTGAATCCCAGATTAAATCCGGAAATGGTATAGAAGCAAATGAATACCTGAAAAAGTTATCTAAGTTTAAACGTATAAAATCAATAGCAGGTTTTGCGATTGCTGCCGGAGTCGGTATGTCTATACAACCGCTTAATATGTATTTAACAAAGAAAAAGACAGGGCAAGACGGTTTTGTTGGTGTCGAAGGCAGAAGTAAAGACGAAAGTATGGAATTTAAACTCTTAAAAGCCGGAAGTGCTGCCGCATTTTTCGCAATGGTACTTGGAACATTGGGAACAGGCTTAAAAGGCTTTATGGATAAAATGGAATTCAAAGGATTTTGGCCGACAATTAGCCAATTAAAGGGTGTTTACGGCTTAACCATTATTTCCAGACTATTTTCAGCTAGAGATAAGGATGAATTAAGGGAATCTTTAACAAAAGATACTCTCGGTTTCTTAAGTTGGCTTGTTTTAGGTGATTTTGTGAACAGAATGACCGCAGAAGCACTCGACAAAAAGCTTGATAAAACAGTTATGAACAGAACAAGTGAAACTGCTAATAAAGGTTTTTGGTCGAGAGTATTTAACTCTAAGCTTAAAACAAGAGATGAAATTCTTATAGAAACATTGTCAGAAAACAGAATTGATACTGTTAAAAAAGACGGTGATAAAGTTATTGCAAAGAAATTCAAAGAAATGATTAAAGATTTGGATAAACTTCCTGAAAACATCAGAAAATCAACCCAAAAACGTATGAGTGTATTAAACAAGGCACAATTAGCAGGATATTTATTCTCCGGTTTGGTTCTTGGTCTTGGTATTCCTAATTTAAATATTTATATTACAAATAAATTAGATAAAAAACGCAAAGCAAAGATGAACAATGAAGAAAGTTTAAATAAATTGCAAGTACAATAATTATTTGCGAAAGTAGCGTAAGAAATTTCAATTCTAATTTATACACGTATATTTATGTGTAAGCAAATTAATTATTAAAACCGTAAAAGTAGAAATGAATTATTTTACGGTATTCAAACTCGCATTGCATTATCTTTACAATCACACCTGTTTTTGTTAAAATCAAGTTGCAAAATAAAAAAAGTTTTTATGGGAGATTGAAAAATTGAAAACACGAATGAAATCGCATAATTGCGGAGAATTAAATTTAAACAATTTAGATGAAGAAGTTACATTATCCGGATGGGTTTCAACAGTAAGAGATCTCGGCGGTATTTTATTTATAGAACTTCGTGACAGAAGCGGATTTTTTCAGCTGGTGGCTAATCCGCAAGTTAACCCTGAAGTACATAAAGTATTTTCAAAAGTCAGAAGTGAATATGTAATAACTGCAAAAGGCAGAGTATCCAAAAGGCCGGAAGAAACATATAACGAAAAATATCCAACGGGGCAAGTTGAAATGTATCCTGAATCGGTAAACATATTATCAGAATCAAAAGTTTTGCCTTTTGTATTAGGAGATGAAACTGTTTCGGAAGATATTCGTTTAAAATATCGTTATTTGGATATAAGAAATGACAAAATGCTTCATAATTTAACAACAAGACATAATATCGTTCAGGCGGTTCGTAATTATCTGAATAACAAAGGATTTCTGGAAGTTGAAACACCTATTCTGATTAAAACTACTCCTGAGGGTGCAAGAGATTATCTTGTTCCGTCAAGAGTTCAGGAAGGTAAATTTTTTGCACTTCCTCAATCACCGCAAATATTTAAGCAACTCTTAATGGTAGGAGGAATTGAGCAATATTATCAAATTGCAAAATGCTTTAGAGATGAAGATTTGCGTGCAGACAGACAACCTGAATTCACTCAAATAGATATGGAAATGTCTTTTGTTGAGCAAAAAGATGTGATAAATGTTGTTGAAGGATTATTAGTTGATGCCTTTAATGCTGCCGGTGTTTCTATAAATCCTCCATTTAAACAAATAACGTGGCAGGAAGCAATTGACAAATACGGTTCTGATAAACCTGATACAAGATTTGGCTTAGAACTTTTTGATATTGGTGATATTATCTTACAATCAGAATTTGAAATAGTTAAAAAGACTCTTCAAAACGGTGGTATTGTCCGCGGTATAAAAATCGAAGGCGGAGCTAAATATTCAAGAAAAGATATTGATGATATTACAAAACTTGCTGTTTCATTTGGAGCAAAAGCTCTTGCTAATATTATTTACAATGAGGATGGCACAGCGAAATCTCCGGTATTAAAATTTGTTACTGACGAACAAGCAAAGGCTATTCAAGAAAGAGCCGATGCGAAAGCCGGTGATATAATATTCTTTGTCGCTGATAAACCGAAACTTGTTTATGACATTATGGGCAGATTAAGATTACATTTCGGAAAATCATTGAATTTAATTGATGAAAATAAACACAATCTTTTGTGGGTTGTAGACTTTCCAATGTTTGAATGGTCAGATGAAGAAGGAAGGTTTATGGCAATGCACCATCCGTTTACTTCACCAAATTTAGAAGATTTGGATAAATTAGACAGTGGTGATTTAGGTAATGTGAAATCAATAGCGTACGATGTTGTTTATAACGGAACAGAATTAGGTGGCGGTTCTGTAAGAATACACTCCTCAGAAGTTCAAAAGAAAATCTTTAAAGCACTTGGATTAACAGAAGAAGAAGCAACCGAAAAATTCGGTTTTATGGTCAATGCTCTCCAATACGGTACACCACCACATGCAGGTTTGGCAATCGGTTTAGACAGATTGGTTGCACTATTATGCAGGACCGAATCAATCCGTGACGTAATAGCATTTCCAAAGAACGCAAGTGCAAAGTGTCTTATGTCTGACGCTCCCGGTGAGGCTTCTTTGCAACAATTAAGAGAACTCCACATAAAAAGCACGGTAAAAAAAGATTAATTTTCGATATATCAATAGTAAAAGAGGCTTCTGATAACAGAAGCCCTTTTTTATATAAATGTTATTTTATATAATTAATTCCATTTATAAATAACTTTACCACTATTATCAACGATTGAGCCTGAACAATATGTCCAATCCATTGTAGTAAAATCATCTGTCTTGCTGCATTTACCTGATGTTTCCCAAGACTCACCACCTAAGTCAGGATCAGCAGCAAACCGTTTGCTTCCAACAGGAAGTATAGTTCCTTCATTATCGATATCAATATATACTTCAAACAAGTCTTTTGCTTTTTGGTTTGGTTTTTTTTCGATGCCATTTACATCAATCCATAAACGTATGTATTTGCCAAAATTATTTCCCGGGAAAATATATGCAATATTGTTTTTATTTTGATAAATATATTGACTTGTATAATCAATTGTTTCTGTTCCATTTAAATCAGCATTATTGTAAGTAACATTTTTATCAATTTTAGCTGCACCCAATTTTGACATAATGTGTGGTTCAAAACACTTATCTTCATATTTTGTTGTGGCATTGGCAATATCCTCTTCATCTTGTAAACCAAGACAATTTTCACGAATACCATACATTTCATTTTGAACAATCATTATGGAATTAGCAATTTCCATAGCTGAAATAGCTTTAACAAGTGATGTTGCAATTTGTTCTTTTTGATAATTAGACATAAGCGCAGGGATTGTTAATGTTGCAAGCACCCCTATTATACCAAGTGTGACAAGAACTTCTGCTAATGTAAAACCTCTTTTTATCATAATTTTATCCTCATAGTATACTATAGATAAATTATAAATGTATTTTTAATATTATGCATCATTTTTTTGTGAGTATGTAGAAATATAATAGAAAAATTCTCGTTTAATTATAAAACACATAAAATAAAATTTGCTGTTACAATCCGATACACTTTATTGAATTGTAAAAATCTTTGGGCTATTCTGTTATTGTGTTAGTTTAGTTTTTGGGTGATTAAATGGAAAAAGGTTTTGTAGAGAATGGCTTTATCATAAATCTGAGCAATTCAAAGAATACAAATCAATTGATTTATGAATTAAGCAATATAATGGAACATCCCGATGTAAAAGGTAAAAGAATTTGTCTGAAATTAGGCGGTATAGATTTAAAACAGTCACAGTTACTAAGTATTAAAGCGTTAATAGAATCGACTGATGCAGAAATCGCATTGGTAGATACGGTTTCCGAACAAACAGAGGCTTCTGCAGTCAGTTTAGGGATACTTGTTTCAAAAGTCAGTGATGATATTCAGACAAAGAATATAACTGAAAGTGTATCAGAAGGTGAGCCGGTTATTGTAAAAGAAGAACTTGTAACAGAAGAAGTTCCTGTTGATGACAATGCTGATGACTTTTGCGAAGGTGAAAATAAAGTTGTTGAAGTTGATGCCGGTATAAAAACATCCGATATTAGTCCTATTAGCACAATGGAAGGTGTAGATGATGTATATACTGAAGAATCCGAACATGAATTATCCGAAATAATACCTTCTGAACATTTTGAAACTGAATTTGAAAAACTTGCTGCAAAGGAAGGCCTAATTTCAAATGATGATGCCGGAAAATATATTTTGTTAGATACAGGTGAAGTTTTACCGCAAGGTGCTGAGGAACATTCAAAAGATACAAAATCACTTCCGACTTTGTATTTGAGTCAAACTCTTCGTTCAGGACAAACTGTTACTTATGAGGGGAATATTCTTATAATAGGTGATGCCCACCCGGGAAGTGAAATTATAGCTGAAGGCGATATTACCGTATGGGGAATATTGGGCGGTATAGCTCATGCGGGTTGTAACGGTAATATAACCTCCAAAGTAAGAGCTTTAAAACTTAATGCGATACAATTAAGGATAGCAAGTTTATATGCAAGGCGCAATGATACGTTAAATGTACCTTATGTACAAAAAACGAATGAGTTTACTCCTGAAGAAGCTCAAATTGAAGATGGAAAAATTGTAATTTATAAAAAGTTAAGGAGAGATTAATGACCGGTCGAGTAATAGTAATAACATCAGGTAAAGGTGGAGTCGGAAAAACCACCACAAGTGCAAATATCGGAACAGCTCTTGCAAAAGAAGGGCACAAAGTAGTTCTTATTGATACGGATTTAGGTTTAAGAAACTTGGATTTACTTCTGGGGCTTGAAAATCGTATCGTTTACACAATTGTTGATGTAATTGAAGAAAGATGTAAATTAAAACAAGCATTGGTTAAAGATAAAAAGAATCCTAATTTATCTTTATTAGCTGCTGCTCAGACCAGAGATAAATCTGCTGTGAATGCAGAACAATTAAGAGATATTTGCGACAAATTAAAAGAAAAAAATGATTTTGTTCTTGTAGATTGTCCGGCAGGTATTGAACAGGGATTTCAAAATGCAGTTGCAGGTGCTTCCGAAGCAATCGTTGTTACAACCCCTGAAATGTCTGCAATAAGAGATGCTGACAGAATTATCGGTCTTTTAAACACAAAAGAAGAAATTACGAGTACAAGACTGTTGTTAAACAGAGTTCGACCAAACCTCATTAAGAATAACGAAATGATGAGCGTGGATGATGTTGTAGGAATACTTGAAGTTCCTTTAATAGGCATAATTCCGGAAGATACCGGCATTATAACATCAACAAATAAAGGTGAGCCTATTGTTAATGATGAAAGTTCACTTGCAGGTCAAGCTTATAGAAATGTCGCAAAAAGAATTTTAGGTGACGAAGTTCCGTTTTTAGATTTAGATGAGCCAAAAGGGCTTATGGCAAAAATTAAAAATGTTTTTGCGAAATTGAAAGCGAAGGTGTAATATGGGACTTTTAACTGATTTTTATAATACGGTTGCAAGGTTCTTTAAACCGCAAGAGGATGAGGATGAAGCATCAAAATCCGTTGCAACAAACAGGTTAAAACTGGTTTTAATGCAAGACAGAACAAATTTAACTCCAAAAATATTGGAACAAATGCGTGGAGAACTTGTAGATTTGCTTTCAAAATATTTGGAAATGGATAAAGAACTTCTTGAACTTAATTTTGAACAAGAAGGCGATCAGGTTGCTTTGATGCTTTCAATTCCTGTAATAAGAGCAAAAGACGAAGAAGAAATAGAAGAAGCACTTGTAGCACAAAACAGAAATAAAGAAGCTGATGAGGATGAGTTCTCAGAAGAAGAATCAGATGAAGAAGTCGAAGCTGATGAGGATGAGTTCTCAGAAGAAGAATCAGATGAAGAAGTCGAAGCTGATGAGGATGAGGATTCAGAAAACACTGAAACAACTGAAGTCGCTGACGGAGATGACATTTCTGCGGATGTAAATAATAACGAAACGAAAACTTGTAAAAAATCCAAAAAATCAGCAAAAGAAGAAGCTGTTTCTGAAATTTAGGTATAGTTTGTATCTTCGGCATTATATTTGATATTAATAATTTTTCAAACAAAAGAACAATGCGGATGTCAAATTTTGTTTTGATGTTGAGTCGGCTGATAATATTAAACTAATTCAAACTGTCTGTTTATTATGCGTCTTGTATGTGATTCAAAATCATTTTCTGAAACATATAAATTAACCACTTTATCCAATTTCATAATATTAAAAAGTACAAATATATCGGAAGGAATATTAAAAATTGCAATTTGTTTTAATTTTGAAGATTCTTTTAATAACTCAATAAAATCAATTGTACAATCGTAAACATATTTTAAATCAATTCCGATTTGCCTTGTTTCTTTTGAAATTTCATTTATCAATCGCTCGGATTCATATTTATCCAAGCGTTCCCCAAGAGGTGCAAATATACAAATGTTGTCGTTATCTCTGATTTCCATATTAATATAATAACGGTAATTATTTAAAAAAATAATTACCGTTAATTATGAAGAATCTATAACTTAAGTTTAATATTTTATTATTTCACAACAATGTTGACCAATTTCTTTGGCACAACAATTGTTTTAACAATTTCTTTTCCTTCTGTTAATTCTTTAATTTTTGGACTCAAAAGGGCCAATGATTTTAAACTTTCATCATCAAGATCCTCATCAGCCTCCATTTTATCCTTAACTTTGCCGTTAATCTGAACAACCAAAGTTATTTTACTTGCTTTTGCCAAATTTTCATCCCATTCGCACCAATTTTGATTGTGGACAGAACCTTCTCCGCCAAGTTCATGCCAAGCTTCTTCCGCTAAATGAACCGCAACCGGTGAAAGCAAAATTAACAACGATTTTATCGCGAAACTGTAAACTTGCTTGTTTTCATCGGAAACGAGGTCATTTTTATTAATCCAATCATAAATTGTATTAACAAGCTCACGATATTTTGAAATAACTGTATTAAATTGAAATTCATTAGTAATATCGTTTGTTATACCTTTTATTTGCATGTGAACAGCACGAATAAGGTCATCATTTTCTCTCTTTGTTGCTTTTATATTCTTGCCATCAACACTCAAATCAGTATTAACTTGATTCATCCATAGCAAACGCCAAATTCTGTTTAAAAACTTATAACAGCCTTCAACACCGGCATCAGACCAATCAAAATCTCTTGCCGGTGGCGAATCTGAAAGAATAAATAGTCTTGCCGTATCAGCACCATAATTTTCAAATATTTCATCGGGATCAACCGTATTGCCTTTTGACTTAGACATTTTTGAACCGTCTTTTAAGACCATACCTTGAGTTAAAAGGTTTTTAAATGGTTCATCAAAGTCCAACAATCCACAATCTTTCAGAGCTTTGGTAAAGAATCTTGAATACAAAAGATGCAATATTGCATGTTCAATTCCGCCAACATATTGATCAACAGGTAGCCAATGATTAACTTTTTCTTTATTAAAACATTCTTTATCATTGCGTGCATCTGAATATCTTAAATAATACCAACTTGAACAAATAAATGTATCCATAGTATCCATTTCGCGAACAGCATGTCCTCCGCAAATCGGACAAATTGTATCTTTAAATGTCGGAGAAGTTGTTATTGGAGATTTTCCCACAACCGAAAAGTCAACATCAGTGGGGAGCATAACAGGTAAATTTTCTTCTTTTTCAGGTACAATTCCGCATTTGTCACAATAAACAATCGGAATAGGTGCACCCCAATATCTTTGGCGTGATATAAGCCAATCTCTCAATCTGTATTGAGTTTTGAACTCACCAAAGCCCTCATTTACAGATTTTTGCGTAATAGCTTTTTTAGCCTCGGTATTTTTCATCCCGTTAAATTCGTTTGAATTAACCAAAATCCCTTCTTCAGTATAAGCTTCATTACAACAATCAGAAGGTTTTTCCGAATTTTGTATAACAACTTTCATTGGTAAATTGTATTTTTTTGCAAAGGCGAAATCCCTCGTATCGTGCGTTGGAACAGCCATAACAGCACCTGTTCCATATTCTGCCAGTGCATAATCAGCCGTCCATAAAGGAAATTCTTCACCATTAAAAGGATTTATGCAATGAGTTCCCAACGGAACGCCGGTTTTAGGTCTATCCGTTGAAAGTCTTTCTATTTCAGACATTTTGCGTGCATTAGCTCTATATTCTTCAACCGCAGATTTATTTTCTGCCGTTGTCAGTTTTTCTATATCTTTATATTCAGGTGCAACAACAAGATATGTAATTCCGTGAACAGTATCCGGTCGTGTTGTATATACAGGAACTTCAAGCCCTTCAACTTCTTTAACTTTAAATCTAAAAATTGCACCTTCTGATTTTCCAATCCAGTTAGCCTGCATTGTTTTTACATTTTCTCCCCAACCGGGTAATTTGTCTAAATCGTCTAATAACCTTTCAGCATAATCTGTAATTTTCAAAAACCATTGAGAAAGGTATTTCTTTTCTACAACACTGTCACATCTCCAACATTTACCATCTATAACTTGCTCATTTGCAAGAACGGTACCGCATTTATCGCACCAATTAACAGCGGCTTCTTTTTTATAAGCAAGACCTTTTTTGTAGAGTTGAAGAAACAGCCATTGAGTCCACTTATAATATTCCGGCTTGCAAGTTGTAACTTCTCTGTCCCAATCATATGATAAACCAAGCATTTTTAGCTGTTTTGTCATATATGCAATATTTTCATCAGTCCACTTTGCGGGATCGGCATTATGTTGCATTGCCGCATTTTCAGCCGGCAGACCAAAACTATCCCATCCAATCGGATGAAGAACATTAAAACCGTTCATCTTTTTAAATCTTGCAATAACGTCCGTAATTGTATAATTTCTTACATGCCCCATGTGTAATCTTCCTGACGGATAAGGAAACATAGACAGAGCAAAGTATTTAGGTTTGTCACTACAATCAGGTGTGTGAAAAGTTTTTGTTTCTTCCCATTTTGCTTGCCATCTTTTTTCTATTTCCTGCGGAAAATATCCTTCTTTCATTTATTCCTCCAAATTATAATCTGTGTATTTTATACGTCTAAGTCATCTATATCAGAATCAGGTGAATCCGGCTCTGCCACTGTTGTTGTTAATTTCTCGTTCAAATCCTGTAGTGTCATTGATTTATCCATTTTTTTCAATGCGTTCAACACTGCTAATTTGTAATCTGCATCTGCCCTATTTCGAGGATTATCAACAATTTCACCCATTTTTTGTCCCAAAAAACCCATAACTAACATTGCGGGAATTAAAATGACAAAAGTGGAAAATATTGAATGCATATTCACTGTACCGCTTTTAATAATACAAAGAGTTCCCAATACAAGCATTGTTACGGATACAAACAAATTACGCAAATTATTAGTACAATTCATTACTTATTTTTATTCTCCATTTCTTTTTGCATGCAGTATTGAATTAACATCATTTTATCTATATTAGAGAGTTGAGTAAATCTTCCTGATACAGTGTACAAGCCATTATCACCTCGTTCAACTCTTATCAAACTATATTTACACTTAATTTCCTGTTCATCACTAAGTTTAATTACAACACTATATTCGTGTTCAATATTAATATTTTCTTCAGATTGAATTTTCATACCACCTGCGGATATATCAAGAGTTCTGGCTTTATAAACAGTATCCTTGTATTTAAGTTCAATAGGTTCAATAAATTTAACACGTGTAAATTTACGTCTTTGTAAAAATCTGTGTTTTACAGGATTAGCAATTGAGATAACATTATTTTCTAATTCTTTGATATAAGATTCGAAATGTAAATAGCCGTTATCAGTCATTGAGTAAAAATCACAAATATGGTTTTGAATAAGTCCACTAGGCTTATATTTTAATTCCATTCTGAATCCTTCTTGTGAAACTTCCAATACTTTTCCTTTATTTGTATTTTTAAAATCTTGCGGAACTATTGTTACCAACTGTTCTTTCTTTATTAATTCTCTCATACAAACCCTTTCTTATATTGATTATACTTTTACTACACCTACTGATTTAACTTTTACATTCGGACTTATTTCATTATATGACATAATTGCAATTTGAGGATAAGTTCTTTCAACAAGTTTTCTGAATAACATTCTTATTGGAGAAGAACAAAGTATTACAGGTTGATTGCTTGTTGCCGTAATTGCTTTTTCCAATTCAACATTCATTTTATCAAACAGATTCCTTGTGAAATTAGGATCAAGAGTAACGCTTGTACCGTCAGGGCTTGCACCTTTGGCAATAGTGTTTTCGACATCAGGTGAAAGAGTTACAACATAAAGATCCCCGGTATCCGCAAGATTTTGTTTACAAATATTTCTCGAAAGAGCTTGCCTTACACATTCTGTTAAATACACGGGATTTTTGTTTATTTTTGCTTGTAAACTTATAGTTTCCAAAATAGTTTTCAAATCTCTTATTGCAACATTTTCTTTTAAAAGATTTTGGACAACAATTTGAACATCACCAATTGAAATATCTTTCATTATGTCATCAACATATTCTTCAGAAATTTCTTTTTTAAGATTATCAATAAGTTGTTGAATATCATATCTTGAAACAATCTCATAAGCACATTTTTTAATAACTTCCGTAATGTGAGTTGATATAACAGCAGATGCGGAAACAACCGTATAACCTGACATTTCAGCAAAGTCTTTATCCTTCTGTTCTATCCAAATAGCAGGTAATCCAAAAGCAGGTTCAATAGCGTGTATGCCGTTTACGGTTAAGTTTCCGACAGGATCACCGGCTGTCATAGCCAAATATCGTTCAGGATATACTTCGCCTGATTCAAGTGCCACACCTTTTAATTTAATTTGATAAGAATTCGGTGATAGTTGTAAATTATCCCTTACTCTTATCGATGGCAACACTATACCTAAATCAAGAGCTGTTTGACGGCGAATTTGAGCAATACGTTCCAGTAAATCACCACCCATTTCAACATTTAGAAGCTGCACTAATCTATATCCAACTTCAATTTCTATTGTATCAACATTCAAAAGCTCCATAACACTTTCTTTTGTTGCCTTTGCTCGTTTCTCTTTTTTGCCCAATTGTTCTTGTTGTGCTTCTTCAACCTTTTTAGCTTCTTCTGTTTTTGCTGTTTCAGTTTTTTCTTTGGCTTTAGCAAAAGCTATTCCGCCTGCAATTGCAGATATTAAAAGAAATGGCAATGTAGGCATGCCGGGAATTACACCCATAAAAGCAAGTAATCCTGATACAACTCCCAAAACTCTCGGATCGGAAAACATTTCATTTTTTATGTCTGAAGATAGCGATTCTTCTTTTCCTGTTGCACGAGAAACAATCAAGCCTGTTGCGGTTGAAATTAGAAGTGCCGGAATTTGAGAAACTAAACCATCACCTACTGTTAATATTGTATATGTTCCAAGTGCCGTTTGAACATTCATTTTTAACTGAATAACACCAATTATCAAGCCACCTACTATATTTACAATGGTTATTACAATACCCGCTGTCGCATCACCTTTAACAAACTTTGATGCACCGTCCATCGTGCCGTAAAAATCTGTTTCACGTTCAAGTTTTCTTCGTCTTTCTTTCGCCTGATCTTCATTTATCAAGCCTGAATTAAGATCTGCGTCAATACTTAATTGCTTACCCGGCATTTTATCCAATGTAAAACGTGCTGATACTTCTGCGACACGAGTTGCACCACCTGTAATAACCATAAAGTTAATTAATACGAGAATACAGAATATAACGGCACCGACAACATAATTACCGCCAACAACAAATTGCCCAAAGGAATTGATTACATTACCGGCCTGACCTTGAAGTAAAATTAATCTGGTGGAGCTAACATTTAAGCCAAGCCGAAAAAGAGTTGCAATCAAAAGCACAGTTGGGAATGATGAATAATCTAAAGGTTCTTGTGTATATAAACAAACAAGCAAAATTACGACTGCAAGAGAAATATTAATAGTAAGCAAAATATCAAGCAACGGAGCAGGAAGCGGTATAACCATCATACTGACAATTACTACCAAGCCTATTGCAAGAACAATATCATTATTTTTTAAGATATTAGATAATTTTGTAAAATCCATCTCTCCACCAATAATATTTTACCACTATTTAAGGCTTTATGACAAGTGTTTATCGTTTGTACCAATATTGACATAATTAGAATTTAAGAGTAACTTACTATTTGGGAGAAGAATATGAAAAATCCTCAACGTGTATTGATGTTAACAATTTTATCACTTTGCGGACTCATGTACTTTGTGGCAAATTTTCAGCGAATTGCAATTCCCGGTGCTGTTTTTGATATTTTAGAACAAGAGTTATCTGTTTCAGCACCGTTTATAACTGCATTCGGCGCGATATTTATGTACGTTTATGCACTCGGACAACTTATAACAGGTGTAATGGTTAACAGGTACGGAGGAATACGTGTTATTACATGCGGCGGAATTTTATTTACAATAGGTTGTATACTTTTCCCTACAACACGTAATCTATACCTTATGTATTTGTCCAGAGCGTTGCTTGGATTTGGTTCAAGCATGTTTTATTTGAGCATGGTAAAAGAACTCAAGAACCTTTATTCCGACAAAAACTATGGAATTGCGCTTTCTGTAATGCTTTTTGTGGGTTATTTCGGAGGAATTTTTGCAAACGCACCGTTTGTAGCAATGATGAAATACATGAATTGGCGAGAAATATTAATAACGATTTCCTTGGTTATACTTCTCACACTTGTAATACTTTTTATACTGTTAAAAAAAACAGAACTTCCCAAAATCAATACAAATGTTACATTGAAATGGGAATCTTTTGTTAGAGTTTTACATAAAAAACACAATAGAAATCTTTTCGGCTTTGCTTGCTGTAACTTTGGAATATCTTATGTTATACAAGCAATTATAGGTAAAAAGTTTTTGGAGGATTATTGTTTTCTGACTGCTTCAAAAGCTGCATTTATACTTTCAATAATGGCAATTGTAGCAGCAATCTTTAATATAATTAATGCCTCAATATGCAAACTATGCGATAACCATAGAGTTTTATTTCTTAAAGGTGCTTCTGTTGTTACATTTTTGTCATTATTATCAATTTTTCTTTTAATACTTTTTGATAAACATACTGTTTTTATAGGTTTAATTTTTTGCGTAATTGCAGGAAATGCAAGTATTTCAGCGCTTTTAATTCCTGTTATTCAGCAATCAAACAGAGAAGAAGTTTCTGTAACGGCGGTAAGTATTATGAATTTTTTCTTCTTTATGATGGTCGGTATTTTAGGAACATTAACGGGATTTATTTTAAATTGTTATTCACCTGAAAGAATAAATGGGGTTCTTGTATATGGGAAAAACTCCTATTTATTGCTTTTTGGGGTATTTTTGGCGCTTTCGATATATGAAATGTACAAGGCAAAAAAACTTTCCAATCATTATTAGAATCAAAGATAATCTGAAGTGTTAGTAATATTTAGAACATAAAAATTTTTCAACAATAATATTGCAGTATAGTCAAGCTTGCGATGTGCAGATAGTTCATAAAGTCTTCTAAAATAACTAAAGTACATAAAAAGTTATATATTTTAACTAATTTTATTTCAAATTTATACATAGAGTTTTTAAGCTGAGTGTTTCTTTACAACTTTGCAGTCTGAATAATTTTGTAAAAAA
>JAKSUR010000070.1 GCA_024408765.1 bacterium
ACATTTAGTCACCTCCTCGTCGGCAGAGTACCACATGCCCATATTTAATTGTCAAAAGAGTTTGGTTTGGTTTCTGTCTCGCCCGATTTCACCAAGACTTCTCCAAACTCTGAGCGTGTCTACCCCTCTCCTCGGACGTGACATTTAGTCACCTCCTCGTCGGCAGAGTACCACATGCCCATATTTAATTGTCAATATTTGGTTTATTATTCCAACCGCCTTCTATATTATCAAGAGTATAATTATTTGTCAAAATTTATATTAAAATTAAATATGGTAAAATAGAAACACCAAATTTTTTAATATAATTTTTTTATTTACGCTTGAAAATTTTTAACCTTTTTTAAACTCTTCCATAAGTTTTGTTAAAAATTCCTTCCTATACAAGTATCCTAAATGTGCACCACAGTTCAAACATTTCAACTTTTCACCAGCAATATTTTTAAGTTTGCTTAACTGCTCTTTATTTATAAAATAATCATCAAAAGACTCAAAAATTACATAATTATCATTATTTGAAAGATATTCGGATATTTCGTACAAGTTAGTTTTAAAACTATTTTTGTTATTTTCAACATCAAATTCTGAATTTTGATTAAGTCCTATATATGCTTCAGCGTAGTCTTTATAGCTCATATTGTTGATTTTTTCATAAATATCAGTTTTTTGATTCTTCGGAGTTTTATCCAATGTAAAAATCAAATCTGAAAGTTTTTGTCTTAAAATAAATGTTGTTATAAGTTTACCTTCCTCATCTGAAAACGGCATCATTTCCGGAAGATTTTCCCCTGAATCCATCTTTTCATACATTTGCAATATTTTAGCCGCAGTTAAAGCAGTTTTTTGCTTTACTTCATCAGAATTTTTATCAAAATCTTCACTGTTTTTATCAAGTTGTGAAATTGCATACCACAAATCAATAGGCGGACTGATTGCAATAAATTTATTTACATAAAGCTTTGGCTCAATATTTTCTCGATTTGCAACATACAAAGCTTCCATTGCACCAAATGATGTTCCTATAATAGTTTTATTTTTAAATTCACAGTTATACTTATTTTGAAGATTATTAACTATTTTTAATGTCGCTTCTTGCAATTTTTCAGAATCCGTTTCCGGTAATCCCGGTGAGTATCCGTCAGGCATACTTTGTGCAAATTCCCAATGAAAATGGCTACTTGGCATCAAAACAGAATACCCGTTATCAAAAAACATTTTTGCAAATACAATTGAATGATGAGTTCCGGCACTTTCTCCTATTGAAGGATAGATTATTACAAGAGGTGAATTTTTATCCTTTTGCATTATATATTTATACTTATATTCGGGTTTACCGTCTGTAAGCATAATACTACCGGTTTTTACTCGCCTTGCAAAGCTTCTGTTCCAAATTGAAAGCTCATTCCAAATAGATTTGTTTATACTTTTATCATCAAAAAAAGCAGTTCTCATCGAATCTAAAACAGGTGTTTGCGGATTGTAATTATCTAAAATCAAATCTGCTTTTAAAGCATTCTCGCCAAGAGGAAGAATATCGTTTAAATTATCCTTAATATCAGCAGAAAATCCGGTCGCTATATCATCATCTTTTTGTGCAATTAAATCCTTTGTAGCATTTTCCTTATTGTCTTGCATTTTTTCGGCAAAAAGATTTTCTCTGTCAAGATTGTGATTTCTTATATAATTTTCCATTCCAAATAATTTTTTATGTATATCATAAGGATCTGCGTATGTTGTTTCAATCATATGAGCTAATGGTTGCATATAAGAAGTACGATTTAACATTAATCCAAACTTAATAGCCGATGTCAAAGGCGAAGCCAGATAAACAGAAGGATCTAAAACTGCTTCTAATGCACGACCGCACAATGATCTTGGAGTACAAGAATTTAAAACAGGAACTACCAAGTATGAACCTGAATTAACTTTGCATTTACACAATGCCTGCTCCATATTTTCATTAGTAGGTTTTATTTTAAGTATTTTATCCGCAGGGTCAAAAAGTCCGCCAAGCCCTAATGTAGTATTCGTCAAAAATCTCATTGTTTCAATTTTTGCACCTTTTCCATCTCTTTGTAATATACAACTTGCAAGGCGTTTTGGATATTCAATATTGTTATAAGCATCTCTGATTCTGTCTATACCAAATTTTGGCATAACAGATGACCATATAATATGAACAGGTCTTGCCACAAACTTGTTAAGCTTTGTATTCAAATTAAACATTTTTCGATTAAATTTTTCATACTTGTCATCTCCCGTATACATTTTGGAATAATCTGTATACTTAGGCTCTTGTGTTGTTTCAACAACCTGTATATCAGATTTTTGTGAACTGTATACATTTTCATCAGCAAATGATGGTACTCCCGATAAAACAAGTAATAAAACTAACGAAATAATTTTTTTAAAAAACATTATAATTCTCCTCAACAAAAAAATTTTATTTTTGTTGAGAAAAATTTTTTATTCCACAATAAGGCAGATTTTAAAGATACTCGTCCCACCTGTGTTCAAATTCTTTAACTGCCTCCGCAGCTTCTTGCTCGGTATATTTGTATTTTGAAAGACTTATCATAATACGTCCTTCGGATTCTTCCATAAGCTTTTTTTTAATTTTATAAGGATAAGTTTCATTACCCTCCATTCCGCCATTGTGTATTTCTTCAATAATATCATCTATATACATTTGCATATATAAAGGGATTTGCGGATATCTTTTTATATATTCAACCAACGGCATATTTTCTCTGTAACGGTTTCCGCTTGCTGATGTCAAAAGGAAATTCCCGATTGTATTCAATCCGCCCATAGATGCGGGTGTAATGTGTTCAATAGAGCCGGTTGAAGCTATAAAAAGACGTCTGACAATTTCTATTTGCATTCTTTTTGAATACTTTACAACAAAAGCATTTCTGCTGCTTTCAGAAGTCGGAAGAAAAAGTGCTTTGTTTTTTATATCATTAAATATTTCTCGTTCATTTTCTTTTGGGATAATTTCTTCCAATGAATTTAAGAAAGTTTTACGCTTAAATGTATCGTGTTTGTTGTTACTTAAAATTATTTGTCTGCATTTTGTTGTCTTAGCTCTTAATTTTAAAGCTGTTTGAGGTGATAATTTGCGAGATAACATATCAACATCATCCAACACTTCCATTTCTTCCAGCTTCAATTTCATCAAACAATTTGTTTTAATCATTTGAAGGCAATTTTGTAAATCGTCATCAGGATTCAACAATACAAAATCTTTAAAAATTGCATATATTGATTTTTCAACAGGAAGCATATTTTCTTTAAAAGCAGAAAGCAATTCCACCGCATCTTTGGCGTTCTTACATTTTGCCAGATTTTTTTCAAATCCCTTAATCATTTCACTTGGTATAATCTTAATTCCTCTGTACGGACAAGTTATTTTTCGAAGTTTTCGCAAAGGTTTACCGGCAGAAGTTGTACCTTCGTATGGTATATCATAATAATACTTCAGGTAGTTTTCCGGGGTGAATTTTTTTGTGAATTTTGAAGTTGTTTTGGAATTTAATTTCTTTTTCTTGCTCATGAATAAAAGCTCTGTTTTAAACCGCTCTATCCCCATGATACCAGATGTCAATACCTGTTTCAAGACATATAAAAAGAACCCCTTATTTTAAGAGGTTCTCTTTGTATTAAATATTATTCTAAAACGGTTTTGTTTGATTCAATTTTGCCCTAAGCTCTCTAAATCTTGCAATATCTTCTTCTTGGGATTTTGCAGAATCTTTAAATAAAGCTTGCGAAATTGGATGTACCATTAAAATTGAATCCATGTGGAGTTCCAAAAACTCATATCTTTTTGGCGGTTGATTTGAATTTTTAGGATAAATCTCCACATTTGTAACCGCTAAAAATCTTCTGTTACTGTCGTTCAAAAGTTCTGTCAATTGTCTGTTTGCAGCCACACCTTTTGAAACAAATACAGTACCTTTAATATCATTATTTTCTGTTAAAATTATTACCTCTACCGGTATTGCATCACTGTTTGGCATTTTTATTTTCTCCTATATCTTTAATTCTATAATATTTTTTTAATTATGTAAACACTAAGCTTTTTGAGCCAGCAAATCGTCAACAGCTGATTTCAATTTTTGAAGTTTATCTTTGCTGTCAGCTTCAAAATATATTCTCAACAACGGCTCTGTTCCGCTTTTTCTGATAAGTATTTTTGCTTTTTCACCCAGCATTAATTTTACACCGTCTGTTAAGTTAATATCAGTAACCTTATATTCATCCAATGAAGTCAGCTCATTAAACATTTCCGTTATTTGTGCAATCTCAGAATCATCTTGCTTTTTTAAATCAATTCTGTCTGTGTAAAATTTACAACCTACAAATTCATAAGCTTCTTGATGCAATTCTGCCAGTGTTTTACCACTATCAGCCACGGCTTCCAATATTAAAAGGTTTGCGATTAAACCGTCTTTTTCGGGAATATGACCTTGTATTGTCAAACCGCCGGATTCTTCTCCGCCTATTATAGCATTGCTTTTACGCATAGCTTCACCTACGTGTTTGAACCCGACTGCTGTTTCAATCACGTCCACTCCGATTTTTTTTGCTGTTTCATCTATTAAAATACTTGAACCTACGGTTTTTACAACACTACCCTTATAACCCTTTTTAATCAAATATCTTAAAAGAATTGAAATTATTACGTCAGGCGACACATAATATCCCATTTCATCAATACATCCGAATCTGTCCGCATCTCCGTCATTAGCTAAACCGATTGTATCGTGTCTTTCATTAATCTCGTATATAAGCTTTTCTAAATATTTTGGCTTAGGGTCAGGCATTAAGCCACCGAAATTTGTATCATGCTCCATTCTCATTGACTCAAATTCAATGTTATTATTTTTTAATATCTCATCAAAATATCCTATAGATGCAGAATATAGTCCGTCAAAAAGTATTTTTGATTTTAAGTTCTTAATAATATTGAAATCTACAAGGGTATTTATTCTTGCAAAATACGCACCGCCAAAATCAGCAGTTATCACTGATTTTTTTTCAACCTCACCATTTGGAAACGGTTTGTCAAGATTTTCGAGTATTTCATCCGTTATCTCAGAAGTTGCAGGGCCTGCATAATCCGGAATAAACTTCATTCCCAAATATTCAGGAGGATTATGTGATGCCGTAAACATTATTGCACAGGCATTTCTGTATTTTGCATTAAAAGCCAAAACAGGGGTCGGAACAATTTTAGAAGATAATGTTACCGTAAAACCACATTCAGTAAGAATATCAGCGGACATTTTAGCATAAAAATCTGCTTTTAATCTTGGATCATAGCCTATTATTAATTGTTTATCGTAACCATATTTATCTCTGACGTATTTGCCGATGGCTAAAGTTACTCTTTTTACATTTTCTTCGTTAAATTCTTCGTCTAATACGGCACGCCAACCATCTGTACCAAATTTTATCATTATTATCCTCTCTTGTAATAATATTACCATTGAAAAAGTATGTTCACAAGTATATTATTCATATCTAAGAGCATCAATCGGATTAAGAAGAGAAGCTTTATAAGCCGGATAATAGCCAAACCCTATTCCTACAAGCCCTGAAAAACCAAAAGATAATAAAATTGGTGCAAGCGTAAACACAACCATTCTGTCTGCCAAAACCGAAAACAACCATGCGATTAATACACCGATAATAATCCCTAACACTCCTCCAATTAAAGACAGAACAAGTGCTTCTATAAGAAACTGAATTCTTATATCACTTGCTCTTGCACCAATAGCCATTCTGATTCCGATTTCTTTTGTTCTCTCTGTTACTGATACAAGCATTATATTCATAATACCGATTCCGCCAACAAGCAATGAAATAGAAGCTACAATAATCAAGAACAATGATATAGTCTGAACTGTTGACTTCATTTTTTCTTGAAATTCCGCACTATTCCTTATTTCAAAATCATTTTCCTGCATTTTACCTAAATTATGTCTTGCTTTTAAAATAACTTGTATATCATTTTCAGCAATTTGAGCATCGTCAACGGAAAGCACTTTTACAATAATTTGACTTACAGACCCCGGAAAATCCGTACCAAACACCTTTCTCTGTGCAGTTGTGAGCGGTATGAACAAAAGATCATCCTGATCCATAGCGCCCATTTGACCTTTTGATTTTAAAGTGCCGATTACTTTAAACGGAATGTTTCCGACTCTTACTGTTTTATCAAGAGGATTTACATCTCCAAACAGTTCATTGGCGACAGTTGAACCTATTATTGCTACTTTTGAAGCATTATTATTATCATCTCTTGTAAAACCCCTTCCTGATTCAATCTCATAGTTTTTTACATAAAGATATTCAGACGTGATTCCATAAACACTTGTTGACCAGTTTTGATTTCCGTACATGGTTTGCCTTGTTGAACTCATCATAGGTGCAACCGATTCAACCCCTCTTGCACTTTTTTTGATGGCATCAGCATCTTTTACACTAAGTGTAGGTTTTGTACCCATACCCATTGAAACACCGCCGGTTTTTGCCGTCGCAGAGCGAATCGTTAAAATATTAGAACCCATTGATTCAATATTTACTTGAACTTGCTTGTTTGTTCCCGAGCCGATTGCAAGCATAGCTACAACTGCTGCAACACCGATTATTATACCAAGAGAAGTCAATGCCGAACGCATTTTATTAACTTCTAATGATTTTAATGCTATTTTTAATGTGGATTTAAAGTCTATCATAATATTAAATTACCGTTGAATTTATGTTTCTCTGTTTCTTTGCTTCATCCATTCGTCCTTCATCATGTCTGAAACTATTTTTCCGTCTTTAAATTTAATTATTCTCTTCGTATATTCTGCAATATCAGGTTCGTGAGTGACCAAAACTATTGTTTTACCATATTTTTCATTAAGGTTTACGAAAAACTCCATTACATCAATACTCGTTTTGGTGTCTAAATTCCCCGTAGGCTCATCCGCTAAAATTAAAGGAGCGTCATTCACAATTGCTCGTGCAATTGCAACTCTTTGTTGTTGCCCGCCTGACATTTGCGAAGGCATATTATTTTCTTTATTCTCTAATCCTACAACCTTCAATGCCTCTCTTGCTCTTTTATAGCGTTCTTCTTCGGGTATACCCTTGTATATCATTGGCATACAAACATTATCAATTGCTGAAGTTCTTGATATAAGATTAAATCCCTGAAATACAAAACCTATTTTAACATTTCTTATATCGGAAAGCTCATCCGTTGAAAGCGAAAACACATCAAGACCATCCAAATAATACTCACCGCTTGAAGGCTTATCAAGTGTTCCGAGCATATTCATACAAGTTGATTTACCTGAACCTGAAGCTCCCATTATAGAAACAAATTCACCTTCT
>JAKSUR010000071.1 GCA_024408765.1 bacterium
AAGACTTTCGGAATTGATTTAATTAATGAAACTCCTTTTGAAAAGCTTGTGAATATTGGGCAAGCAGAATATTTAAAAATGATAGTTGAAAAATATTCACCAATAGCAATATTTACAGGTTACAATTATACCTTTGGGAAAAACAGAGAAGGGAATGCCGATACATTAAAAACTTTTTCATCAAAATACAATTATAAATATTTTGATATTGCACCTATAAAAGACAATAATGATGTGGTGTCATCAACTTTTATAAAAAAACTTTTAAAACAGGCTGATTTAATAAGAGCAAATAACCTGCTTTGTGATAACTTTTTTATTGAAGGAATTGTTATTGAAGGTCAAAAATTGGGGAGAAAACTGGGATTTCCGACAGCAAACATAAATTATCCGCCTGAAATTATAAAGCTTCCTTATGGAGTTTATAAAGCAGAAGTTATGGACATGCCTGCCGTTTTAAATTGGGGTGTAAAACCAACTGTTAATGGAATAAAACCCATCGTTGAAGTTTATATTCCTAATTTTAACGGAGATTTATATGGAAAAAAATTGAGAGTTAAATTTATAAAAAAAATAAGAGATGAAATAAAGTTTTCGTCAATTGAAGAATTAAAAATACAAATAAAAAAGGATATAAATAAATGCTTAAAGTAGTAATTATCGGCTATGGCGAAATGTTTACAAATTTAATCGCTTCCGCTTTGGATGCAAATTGCGAAATTGTCGGTGTTTTAAGAAAAGATACAATTAAATATAACCCTTTTATTAAAAAATTAAAAGATATAATTAATCCTTCATTTGAATACAGTTATATTAAAAGTTATAATTTACCTGAAATAAAAGGTGTTAAAAGTGTAAATGATGAGCTTTTCAGAAAAAAACTCTTGAAACTTAATCCTGATATAATGCTTGTCGGTTCTTGGGGAGAAAAAATCAAAAAACAAACTTATGATATTCCAAAAATTGCATCAATTAATGTTCATCCGTCACTTTTGCCTAAATATCGAGGCCCTAATCCTTATTTTTGGGTAATTAAAAATATGGAACAGGAAACGGGTGTTACATTCCATTTGATTGACAATGGATTTGATACAGGTGCAATCTTGGCACAAGAAACAGTTAAAATTTATCCATCTGATACCGGTGAAAGTTTAAAGAAAAGAGTTGTTTTAACTGCGAGAGGAGTTTGCTGTGAGCTTTTGAAAGCTCTTAATGAAGATTTAATAATACCTCTCACGCAAGATGAAAATAAAGCGTCTTATTATTCGTATCCGGATGGATTAGAATTGGATTTTAATACAGGTACGGAAGAAAATCTTGCAACTATAAGAGCAATTTACCCTTGGAGCAAAACTTGGTTTTATCATAATGTTACGGCACTTTCGCCAAATCCAAAGTCAACTTTTATAGAAGTAAACAATACAGAATTTAAAACACCTAAAACAATAGCAAACATTGACATTAAAACCAAAACTGTATCTGTTGTTTGCGGTGACGGTAATATTCTAAAAATGGTTGACTTAAATTTGTATGATAATTGTGACAAACCATTTACACGCAACTATATAAAAAGAGAACTTAAAATCGGGGAGTTGATTATTTAAGAAATTCTAAAATTTCATCCTCTGAGTATTTAACTTCTTTCACTTGCTTTTTACCACAAGGAAGTATAAAAGTAATTCCTTCTTGTGTCGCTTTTTTATCTCGTTTCATATATCTAATTATTTTACCTGGCTCGGCAACTTTTCCGAGATTTAAATTCTTAAATCCCAAGCTTTCCATAAGTTCTACTGAAAGTCTATAATAAGAGTAATTTATCAATCCTTTTCTAAAAGCAATATTAAAAGCTAAAAACATGCCATATACAACAGCTTCGCCGTGTGTGAATTTTTTATATTTTGTAATAGTTTCTAATGCGTGAGCAAGTGTATGACCCAAATTAAGAATTTTCCTTAATCCATTTTCCTTTTCATCTTTATTAACTACCGTAATTTTTAATTTCAAGCTGTAATCGATGATTCTAATTAAAGTAACTGTGTCAAATTCAAAAAACTTTTCACAACACAATGTTAAAAATTCAAAAAAGAAAACCGGTTTTGAATAACCGCAACTTGTTTCAATAAATGCGTATTTTAAGATTTCTCCCAATCCTGAATTAAACTGTTGTCTTTCTAATGTTTTTAAAAAGTTTATATTAATAAAAACTGCTTTTGGCTGATAAAATGTTCCTGCGATATTTTTACCCTCGGAAATATCAATTGCCGTTTTACCCCCGACTGATGAATCGACCATGGAAAGAAGTGTCGTAGGGATTTGTATATAGTCAATCCCCCTCATATAAGTTGAAGCCGCAAAACCCGTTAAATCACCAATGACGCCTCCGCCAAATGCTATCATAACATCATGCCTTGTTAAACCTTTGTTTAATGCAGTTTTAATTATTTTAATATAGTTTTTACAGTTTTTTTCTTTTTCCCCGTCCGGAAGAATTAACAACTCCTCTTTATTAAAATTAAAATGTTTTTTATATAAGTTATAGACTTTTTTAGATATTACAAATAATCTTTTTCGACCGCTTGTAAAATCATCAATAGACAATTTCAGTTCGTCAAAACTATTATCTGATATTTCTATATCATAATCGCCGACATCAACGTGTAACAATTGTTTCATCAATACTTCCCAATATAAAATTGATTATTTCATTAAATATCCAAAGTATAGTGTGCTTTTTTATAATTTTCCTCTCTCTTAATTAGAAGCTTTTGTAATGCTTCTTTTGGATTTTTGCAGTTTAAAAGAGGTCTTTTATTGTCTTTGGATATTCTATAATATAATACATCAAGGTCAGATTTCAAATAAAAAACCAATCCGAAATTTAAAAGCGTGTTTCTGCTGTCCGGATTTTCAAATGCACCACCGCCTATTGATATTATTTTATTCTCTCCGTTACAAACCGTTTTTATCGTGTCATATTCTAATTTTCTAAAATAATCCTCAGAATAAGTTTTAAATATATCAGAAATTTCCATGCCCACAGTTTTTTCAATTATGCAATCAATGTCATAAGGTGTGTAATTATTCAATTTTTCTGCAAGTTTATTGCATATATATGTTTTTCCGCATGCAGGCATGCCTATTAAGATAATATTATTTTTTCTCATAATGGGCTTTCATTTCAGCTAAACTATCACCACCAATTTTAGAAAGAAGTTCATCAACAAGGATAATTGCAATTCTTGATTCTGCTACAACCGCACAAGCAGGAACAGCACATACGTCAGACCTTTCAAAATGTGCTGATGCAGGTGTCATCGTCTTAATATCAATTGTAGACAATGCTTTTTTCATTGTTGGAATCGGTTTCATTGTACCTTTAACTATTAAAGCTTCTCCATTTGTTATTCCGCCTTCAATTCCGCCTGCATTATTAGTCTGACGATAAATTTCTTTGTTTTTACCGATAAAAATTTCGTCATGCATTTGTGAACCTTTTATTTCAGCGGAATCAACGCCTGCACCTATTTCAACAGCTTTAACAGCGGGTATACTCATAACTGCTTGAGCCAATCTTCCGTCTAGCATTGTATCCCATTGAACATAAGAACCCAAGCCAATTGGCAAATTACCAAATATTACCTCAAATTTACCACCAAGCGTGTTTCCTTCTTCTGATGCTTCATCAATTGCTTTTCTCATTCTATCTGCTGTCAAGTCATCAGCACATAAAAGATCGGATTTTTCGGCTTTTTCTTTTATTAATGTATAAGTTTTAGGATAAAAATCTAATTTTACATTTCCTATCTGAACGACGTGAGAAAATCCGATTATTCCAAATTCTTTTAATATTTGTTTAGCGATTGCACCGACCGCAACTTCAATTGCTGTTTTCCTTGCGCTTGAACGCTCTAAAACATCTCTCAAATCTTTTAAATTATACTTAATTGCACCTGCATAATCGGCATGCCCCGGACGAACCTTCGTAAAAGACTTTTCTTCAATTTTTCTTAAAGCATCTTCTGTTGGATATTCATATTCAACAGTTGACATAACATCTTCCCAATTTGCATAATCTTTGTTTGATATTTCTAAACAAATTGGCGCACCCGTAGTTTTCCCGAATCTGACTCCGGATTTTATTTCGATTTTGTCCGTTTCAATATTCATACGAGGCCCACGACCGTAGCCCGATTGTCTTTTGGCAAGTTCATTATTAATTACATCAACTTTTAAGCGTATACCTGACGGTACACCCTCTATAATTGCTGTCAAGCACTTGCCATGACTCTCCCCCGATGTTAAAAATCTAAACCTTTTCATAGCCATAGTTTAATTATATAGGATAAATTATTTTTGTACAACAAAAAAGCATAACCGAAATTATTTCTTTAATACTTTTATTAACATTCATTAATTATCGACTATAAATCAGAAGCTGACGGCGACGGCTTGATATCATGATGAAGTCTGTCAAATTCATCTCTTGCAGGATCAATATACCCCCAAATCGCTTTCCAGCTCCTTATTAACAGATTGTTATCGCGCCTATACAATGCCTCAACAGGCTTACCACTTGCACGGTTTTTTAGCATAAAAGCATCTTCTGCAACCAACTGCGAATATCCTTGATTCATTATATATTCAGCATCTGTAGTTTGTTCTACGGTAACTGATGCAAATGCAGGTGAAACAGCAAAAAATGTCATCACCAAACCTAATAAAATTAAATTTCTTTTCATAACACCCATTCTTATTTAACTAACTTGTATGATTCCATTATAATATTTTCTAATGAATTAATCAAGTCATCTTCGGGAACTCTGGCAACGATTTCTCCTCTTTTAAAAATATAACCTTCTCCGATTGCACCTGCTATGCCAAAATCCGCATGTTTAGCTTCCCCGGGGCCGTTTACAGGACACCCCATAACTGCAATTGTAATGGGTAGGTCAAGGTTTTTAAATCTATCTTCAACTTTTTTGGCAAGTCCGATTAAATCAATTTGAGTTCTACCACAAGTCGGACAAGATATAAATTTAACCCCTTTTTCTCTTAATCCGAGAGATTTTAGTATTCCAAATCCTGCCTCAACTTCTTCTGTCGGATTCTCTGTTAAAGAAACTCTGATTGTGTCGCCAATTCCTTCTGTTAACAGGGTCCCTAATCCTATTGATGACTTTATCAACCCGTTTTTCAATGTTCCGGCTTCTGTTACACCTAAATGAAGCGGATATTCGACTAAATTAGCCATTTTTTCATAAGCTCTAATTGTCGTAAGAACATCTGATGATTTCAATGAAAGTTTTATATCATAAAAATTAAGTTCTTCTAAAATCTCTATATGTCTTAATGCACTTGTAATCATTTTATCTTCAAGCGGAATATCGAGATTTGCAAATTCTTTTTCTAATGAACCTGCATTAATACCTATTCTTATCGGAATATTTCTTGATTTTGCGGCATTAACAACTTTTATTGTATGCTCTTTATTTCCTATATTACCCGGGTTAATTCTGAGTGCGTGAACACCATTTTCAATACATTGAAGTGCAAGCCTGTAATCAAAATGTATATCAGCAACTATCGGAATTACGGATTTTTGTACAATTTCTTTTATAGCATTTGCGGCGTCTTTATTAAGCACAGCAAGCCTTGCAATTTCGCAACCCAAAGAAGCGAGTTCTTCAATCTGTGCAAGTGTTTTTTGAACATCTCGTGTGTCAGTGTTACACATAGATTGAACGCTAATTGGTGCCTCACCGCCTATTTTAACATTCCCAATTGATATTTGTTTTGATTTTCTTCTTTTTATCATCATGCTATGATTGTATCACAAATTATTGATAAAAGGAGTTTTTATATGAAAATTGCAGTAATATCGGATATACACGGTAATATGGAGGCATTAAGCGCCGTTTTGGATGATATAAAACAGCAATCATGCGATAAAATATTTTGTCTTGGTGATTATGCAATGGCAGGCCCTGAACCAAATGATGTAATTGAAAAAATCATTGAGCTTAAACAAGAGTACAATATAGAGTTAATTCAAGGCAATACTGATTTAATGATAGCTGAGTATAGTGAAGAAATTTATAATAACTTGAAACCACATGCACCTGTAATGTCAGAAGCTTTAAAAAATGATTCAATTATTATAAAAGAAGACTACAAAAAAATATTGGGAGAATTGCCTTCACAATTGAGCATTGAGGAAGGTGGTGTTAAAATCCTTCTTGTTCACGGTTCTCCAAGAAAAAATAATGAAAATATTTTGCCTGATATTCCTTTAAATGAAGTTGAAAATATGATTAAGGGTGTTGAAGAGGATGTGGTTCTATGCGGACATACACATATACCATGCGGATTTCAAACATCTGATTCAAAAACGGTAGTTAATGCCGGTAGTGTAGGCAGACCTTTTACCGAAAAACCTGATGCTTGTTATTTAATATTAACAATAAACAACGGTAAATGTTTATTTGAACATAGATTTGTGGATTATGACAGACAAACTGCTTCTAAAAAGTTGCTAAAAAGAAATTTTAAAGGAGTTGAAAAGCTGGCACAGACACTTTTAAATCCAAAAGAACGTCATTTTTAATTACTGATTACTAAGATTTTAAAAATATAAGATAAATAAATGTACTTTACAATGCTCAATAGCTCGGGTATAATTATAGGTATCCGCCAAAGAGGGGTGTCCGAGAGGTTTAAGGTGCAATCTTGGAAAGGTTGTGTGGGAGCAATTCCACCGTGGGTTCGAATCCCATCCCCTCTGGATTTTAAACCAATCGTGGTTTTTTATTTGGGATGAGGATGAGAACACACCTTTTTGTGGGT
>JAKSUR010000072.1 GCA_024408765.1 bacterium
TCTCTTATATAACTATCTTACATCTTACAAAGTTTTCAACCCCATTTGGGGTTTTCCTTTTTTTGAGTAAGGCAGGAGGGTAGCTGAGTAGCTGGGCAGTTTGTAGGGTGCAATTTTTTGCACCTTATTTTTTTAAATATTCTCAATTGAAAGAGGATAGAATTTTGCAAAACTTGTTTTGCTAAAATTCTTGGTGAGGGTAAATCATGCCTGCCATCTTGACATCTTGCCCTCCCAACTTCCTAGCTACCTAGCCTCTTAGCTTCCAATACAACCCTCACCCCAGCCCTCTCTCCGGGAGAGGATACAATAAACAAGGTGCAAAAAATTGCACCCTACTTAACTACTAGTCATTTACAAATAACTTGTAAACTTCTATCTTTAAGGCTTTGGCTATCAACTCTATTCTTTTTAAACTTGGAATTTTTTTACCTCTTTCGATTTCAGATAAATAATCACTTGAAATACCTGAATATTCACTCAATTGTTCTTGTGTAAAATTCAAAGATAATCTGTATTTTTTAATATTATTTCTTAGGATTTCAGTCGTGCTATTTGTCATACAAATATTTTAGTAATATACTTATTTTAATTTAACAGACAAATAGCACGGCAAAAGGATAATTTTATGCACACAAAAAAGATACTAATCGACTTAGACGGAGTTTTGAACGAGTACGGAAAAGAAAAATTTGATGAAAATTTTATTCCGGAAATTAAACAAGGTGCTTTTGAGTTTGTCGAAACTTTGTCTAAATCTGCTGAATTATATCTTTTTACCTCGAGAAATTTAATATTAGCAACAAAATGGTTAATAAAATACAATTTGGATAAATATTTTAAAGATGTTACAAATATAAAAATCCCTTCTTATTTATATATAGACGACAGAACAATTTGTTTCAAAGGCGATTATCAAAAAGCTTTGAATGAAATTAAGGATTTTAAAGTTTATTGGAAAAATTGATTTTGGAAGAACAAGAAGTTGTTAAGTTGCAAAAAAATTGCACAATGTTTTTTAAATCCTCTCCATTGAAAGAGGATAGAATTTTGCAAAACTTGTTTTGCTAAAATTCTTGGTAAGGGAAAATCATGCCTGCTATCTTGCCATCTTGCCCTCCCAACTTCCTAGCTACCTAGCTACCAAATTCCCAGCCGCTAAATTCCTACCATTTTACAAATTTATCAGGCTCCACCCCCTTTGCATATTTAACAAATAATTTAAACGCTCTGTCTGCCTGTTTTTTATAAGCCGAAAAATTCTCATCACTTTCTGAGGCAATAGAATTAAGCATTGTCCGTGTAATTATCGCATCCTTTGCAATTTCCTCTAAATATACAGGAATCAAAAGCTTGTCATCCGAATTCTTTAATGAATATATTTCTTCACCAAGCGAATTTTCACCCACAACAAGAGTAAAATAATCTATCGTAACAAGTGCTTTTTCACAAGGTGTCGGATTCAAGACTATTTTATCATTTTGGATATAAAACCCTTCCGGAACTCCGCAACAAACATTTTCAAAAGTCGGTTTTTCAATATGTTTTAACAAAAAAGAATTGTGTTTAACAAGATGATTTCCTGCTTTATCTCTTTTAATTAAACCGTTTGGCATATCATATTCTCTAATATGAGGAACTGTTAATATAAGGTGAGTTCTTTCACGGAAAGGAAATTCGCATAAAGAATAAATTTCAAGTATAGCTTTATTTAGAGCCAGCACAAGTGAATCTTCCATTTCCGAATCAGACGAAGCATCATTATCATACATAGCCCACTCTTGTGAAGCAGCAGTATTATATAAATCCAATAAAGTCAGTGTCATCATAACCTCCATTTCTAAATAATTGTACTGACATCATAATCGGCAAATCGTTTTATATAACTTTCAATTGATGTTCCAAAAGCATCTTTTTCAACGACTTTGCCACTTGTTCTAAGATATTTTGCTACAGAACCCGCCCCTTTAAGATGAGCTCCTGCAAGCAACCCCGAAGGAGTAATTTTAATTCCGTTGATTATTGAACCGCAGTATTTGTCTGCACCAAGTGCTTTCAAATATCCCCACTGTTTTTTCTTATAAATAATTTGAGCATTTTCTTGCGCAATCGGATTATTTAAAAAATCGTAAAGTGAATTTACACCATCCTTGCCCGTAAAAACACCTGTCCAATCGTTGTTGTATCGTTTGACCGTTTTTCTGTAATATCCTGCATCAACAAGTGCCATTTCTCCCATTTGATATTTTCCTGCATATCCGTATCTGTTAATTGCTTTATAATTACCTCCGGATTCTCTCGCACCCAAATCATTTAAAAAATCATTTAAAGTTTTCATTATAAATTACCCCTTATTTTGTAATTTTATTTTTCTTCAACAACTTTGTGATAAATTGAATTATCTTCATTTTCTTTTGTTTTTTTAATTACATCTCTAAATTTTTTTCCGTTTTTTTCCAATATTTTATAATCTTCAGGATATTTTTCTTTTAATTCAACCGCAGCATTTTCAGGTAAAAGAAAAATATGTCCGGTTTGAAGATATTTTATTTTGTACATATTTTAAACCTTTCTTTTTTAATAAGGCGGTTTTGAGAGTTAAAAGCTCTCAAAACCGCTAAGTATAATTAATCTTCAACAGGTCTTACACCCGCCCATTTAGCAATTGCGTAAATGTATCCCGTAAATCCTACTCCGAAATCCAAATCAATTGAACCGTCAGATTTTTCAAATCTTGATAAATCTTGAATCTGAATAGCTGAAGTTCCGACAGGAATTTCGATTGTTATATCACCGAGCATTGCGTTCGGGTAGGCATTTCCTGCCTTTGCGGTCATAGATGACTTTGCTTCCGCAGTATTTTCAATAACTATAAATAATGAGTTATTTTTGTTTGAAAACGCATCACTAACATTTATACCGTTCGCAACAGTTATGGCTTGTTTAGTAATCCCGATATTAGCAACCGATTCGGTATGATCCAATACAGGATATTGAACTTGAATAATATCTCTTGTCATTTTTCTTTCCTTTCATTTTTATTTGTTCTATCCGTAAACGAATTTTATTAGCTTCCGACTGATAATGTTGCACTAACCTTTGCAGTACCTAAAAGATCGGCACGAGGAGCGCCAACACCATACAAGCCATAACCTTTATAGCAAGTGTTAAAATTCTTTTCAGGTGTATAGAAGGTTGTATTCAAATCAGAAGAAATACCGCCTGCAAGAGTTTTGCCTCTAACACCAAACAACGGATAAAATACTCCTGTTTCAGGTTGAGCAATATTATTTGATACCAAAATATCCCAACCGCAAAGAGTACCTATATAGCCTTTTCTTGTTTCTTCCGCACCGGTTTCGGTATATTTAAGTTCATCTAATTTACCCAAAAAGAATTGATATTCGGGAGGAATAACGCAAAGCATTGAACCGTCAATCCAGTTTGTATGACCTTTGCCGTCACCACGCTGGAATTTTGCCTGCATATATGCAAAAATATCTTTTGCAGTTTGAGCGGTTAAAACAATTGCACTTCCGCTGTCATCAAGATAATGACCTGCTCTTGTGTAAAGATTTGCATAAGCGGCGTCAACAGCTGCTGCGAACTGTTTGATTGCATCATCAGTATAATCTTTTGCAATATTTACAACATCAGCAGTATCATTTGCTTGTCTAAGCATAGCTTCTTCCATTTCGGATAATTCAAAATGGAAAGCTTTACCTCTGTCAATTTTCACTTTGCATGAAGAAACAGTTGCGGATTCTGCAGTCGGAAGATTTCCGCCATCATAATCAAACAATTGAATAAGTCCGGGCATAGTAATATCTACTTCATCGCCTTTTCTGACATGATCCTTTAATTCTTGATGAGCAAGCTTACCTATTACCATTTCGTTGTAAAAATATTTGTTAAATGCTTCTGAAAAAGCACTTATAATTCTTTGTTTTGTAGTTGTCATTTCTTTTTCCTTTCTGTTATTGTTCTTAAATCAGTTTTCTGATAGATTCTCTGAATTCATCCTCAGACATTTGTGAAAGAGATTTCTTCGGAGGATTTATGGAATTTTTAGGATTTTTTTCATAAATCATTGAGTCTAAAATTCCTTGTGTTTCTTTTTTTGCTGAGTTTTCTTTATCATGGTTTTTGATTCTGTCATTAACATAAGCTTCTAAAAGACTTACCATGCGGTCTGTATCAAGATTGTCGCCATAAGCCATGAGAGCCTCGGTATAAATTTCCTTAAAAGTTTCGTTTTGAAAATACTCCGGCGTGTCATAAAGTTCTTTGTCCCTTTTAATACAAGGAATTAAAGCTTCTTTTAATTGCATAATATTTTGTGAAACCTCTTTTAAATTGTTAAAATCGGTAAGATTTTTTCTTAGATTTCCTAATTCATCGGAAGTTTTACCTTGAAGTTTTTGTATTTCTTCATAAGCTTTTGATAAATCGTCAATCGACTTAAACTTGCCAAGGATAAGATTTTCTTTCGGGTCTGAATTAACAGATTGTCCGATGTTTTCGGAATCTTTCTTTTCAACTGCTTTTTGAGAAAATGATTCCGAGTTTTCTGCCGAAGCAGGCTCAATCATTTCTGCTTTTTCATTTTGGATTTCATTTTGAACTAAATTTTCTGTCATAAAATTTTCCTTTCTTTAATTAAAATTTCTTGCAAAATTTTCATATATATGCTATTTTTAATTTGTTGGATTTAAAATTTTTATTATCGGGAGTAAATTATGAAAAAATTTGGTATTATTTCTTTTTTATTTGCATTAATTTTCACATGCAATAACTGCTACGCTCGTACAAGCACAGAATTTGTCAATAACCAAAGCGTTATTGAATCTCAAAATAGAATTGATCGCATAGGATTTAATATTCTTAATTCAAACGGGATTGAAAAAAGGACGGTTTTTGACTTTGATGCTTCAAAAACAAAAAATGCTTGTTCCAGAAACACAGACAGACAAATCATTATGTACAGAGGATTATATAACAGACTTTCTTCTGATGACGAAGTCGCTGCGATTTTATCGCACGAAATTTCACACAGCGTAGATAGTTATAATGGCGGAATGCGAGGATTATTCACTCCTGTTGCATATCACTTTGCGTCAAAAAAATACGAATATAAAGCTGACAAACGAGGCGTAGATTACATGGTAAATGCAGGATATAATCCGGTTGCAATGATTGTAGTGATGAGCAAAGCTTTTCCGCAAGCAAGATATGATTGGATGTGGTGTTCACACCCTTTAACCTCCAGAAGAATGATGGAAATTTATGCATATATTTATAAAAAATATCCGGAATATCTTGCAAACAACAAATATAAAGACAACCCGTATTATCAAAATTTCTTGTTAACATCAAAAGAAAACAGAGCAAGATTTCAAAAGAAAGTTCAGTCCGGTTCAAAAGGTTCGGTAAAATATCTGTAGGTGATAAATGAAAAAATTATTTGCATTTTTAATAAGCATGAATTTTGCTTTCATGCCTGCATATTGTACCATTACCGATGATTTTGCGGAAGCTACGCTCGATAAAAATTTAAAAATCAAATCTGCTTTAAACCAAAAGATTTCGGACGATTTTGTTGAAAAATCTTTGAATAAGAATTTAAAAATTAAACCTTACAAAAAATATAATATTACTGATTCTTTTGCGGAAAACAACAAAAGCAAAAATGTATCTTACAAGAAAATAATTGATTTACAAGAAGTAATACCACAAAACAACACATCAGTTAAACATAAAAAAATAACAATTTTTGACGTTGAATCAGCAACAGAAGTTTCAATAAAATCCAAAAAATTATACAGTACAAGACATAAAATAGACGAAGGGGATTATGTTGATTTTGAAACAACAAAAGACGTAAAAATAAAAGGGAAACTGTACTCAAAAGGCACTACGGTAAAAGCAAGAGTTGAAAATATTTCCCAAAACAAATCAATGGGAATTCCTTCCGATTTAGTAGTCGGTAATTTTTCAATAAACGGAACGCCACTTGCAGGCGAAATTTCCAAAACAGGTGCAAATCGAAGCTTATGGGTATATCCTTGTGTCTATTTCTTTATGCCATTTTTTTGCGCCGGTTTGTTATTTATACCAATACGAGGCGGACACGCAAAAATCAGAACATCGGAAATTTTTATGCTTTATTCCGAATGACACTAAAATTTTTAATATATTTTCGCATTTAATTGACTTTTTGTTTCAATAAAATATAATATGATTATGTTTAGAAAATGTATTGAATCAATTTATAATCACTTTATTAATGCTAAAAAAAGTGTTGCAATTAACATCTTTGCAATTAGTTCATTTATAATACCTATTTTTTGTAGATTATATTTTTATTTTGATGTAGCTGTACCGGAAATAAAATGTTTAGATAATTTATTTACTTTAATGTTATCAATTGCACTAATAGATTTAACTGTATTATCTATATTTATCATTTTTTTTATTCTTAAATTAATATTTAAAAAAAATTTTATTATTAGAAACAACATAATATACAATAATTTATTTTATAACATTATTTTTACAATAGGCTACATCATATCTATTATGTCAGTTATAATTACCATTGTATGGTACACCTCACAGTTACTATTAGAATTATTTTAATATAAGTTTAAATTTTTATTTTTATCGGAATAAAAATAAAATAATTTTGCAATATATTAGTAGTTTGCAAAAAATATGCTTTATTATTTAGATTTTTTGTTTCTTGTGAAACATTCTTGAATTTATGACCGTACATTGCTTCAAAATTATACTTATCATACCCAAGTCCGGTCATATAACCGCCCTCAAGCTTTG
>JAKSUR010000073.1 GCA_024408765.1 bacterium
CACCTAAACAAATTTTTCAACTTAATAGTGTTGCGATTGCTTCTTGAATGTGGGCATCCTCCTGATGTAAAGAAATATTAAGACGAATTTTTGGGGTTGACAACAAGGCAAAAACCCTTGTAAAATCTGCTATATGATATGATATGATACGAGGCAAGCTGTGTCCGCCTTTAGCAATTTTCGAACTCCAAAATACTTAGTACATATATAATGTAAAAAAACGATATATTAAAAATTAATTAAATGAGGATTTTAATGAAAGTTAATTCAAATGCGCAAACTGATGCTTATGTAAACGAAATTAAATCTACAAATAATGAAGAACCAAAAAGTGAAATTAAAATTTTTGGTGACACTAATGGAAATATACTCCTTGAAAAGGAGGAATTTTTTAATTATGGAGAGCTAAATAGTATAGATGTTAATGATAAAAAAGCCGCATGGGATGATGAGGTTAAAAGAAACCTAGCTCTCATTAACACATGTATTAGAATGCGTAATACTAGCGGTGATGATGAAAATATTCAGTTAAAAGGTGATGATATTCAAGAAATTAATAATATGATTGATGAACTAAAGAATAAATTTTTAGAAAAATGCAACAATTGTAAAAATAGTAAACCTTCGTTCGGCTTGGTTGAAAATTCTGACGAACAAACTCACCAATTAGATGAGGGAGAAAATGATAAACCCTTGACAAAAAGTGCACGACAATTTTTAGATGACTGCAAAAATAAAAAGTCATCACGATTTAAAATTGGAAATAACGTTTTAGAAACAAAAAACGGTGAAATATTCTTAAATAATGAAAAAATAACCTATGAAAAGGCAAAAAATATGCTGGAAAATTATAGTCAGGAACTATTAGATGAATTTGGTGATTCTGCACGTTCTTTCTTCGAGTAAAATATTTCTCTTGATTATTAAGCAAGGTCGGATTTGAAGGCATATTATCGGCTGAGTACGGAGTGTTTTGCGAAAGCAAAACTCGTAGACACATTTATTGCTGATAACCAAGTAATCTCAAAGATTTGCGAAAATGCGTTTCGGATTATATCCTTAACTCTTGATTTGGCAAGTTATTTTTTTTTGACTTTTTTCTTATCCTCTCAACATGTATTTTTTATTGATTTCAATATCTGTTAATATTCTTTACTATATGATATAATTAGTCATATATAAGTACAAGGAGAGAGATTTATGCTTCAAGAAGCAACAAGAGCAATTAATACAGCATTTAATAACAGTTTTATAAAGAGTTTGAGTTTATACTTACACGACTGTGTAAGAGAAGAAGTTAAAAGTTCCACATTCAGAAATCTAAAAGCCGATAAAGATAATAAGTGGATTTTTTTAGAACAAGAGGACAGTTTATTTACACAAGGTCTTGAATATTTAAAACTGGAAGGTTCAGATCCAAAATTAACAGAACTTATGATTCAATCGGAATCAAGCCAAAAGGATAAGTATTTGATATACGGATACTTATTTCTTGCAGGCAAAAGTAAATCGGGAAAGAAAAATGAATTTTTAACACCTCTTTTGTATTCGCCATGCCACCTTGAAAGAAATGGTGTCAATATTAATTGCATGTTGACTGATGAATTCGTTTCACTTAATACGGGAGCATTAACCGCATTAATGAAAAAAAGTGATGACGAAGATGAAACAGAGCAACTATTAGAAGGATTATTAGATGTAGTACCGTCTATTCCAATTACAGAAGAAAAATTAAATATATTTTTAACCACATTAAAATCAATTGTTCCTGACGTGGAAATTTCATTAAATCACGAAATGGACGTTAAAGAAGATAATATTACAAAAGATTTTTACACAGAAAAAATTAACGGTGATAACATTGATGAAATAATTGACGAAGAAGAATCAACAAAAAAACAGCAAACATCTTTTGATAAAATACATTTGACAAATCAATGTGCAATTATATTAACAAAACGTCCGTCAGTAACGGCAGGTGTTTTGCATGAACTTACTCAAATATCGGAAAAGCCAAGCGGAGTATACAGAGAAACTGTTTTGAATTTGGTAAATGAAGAATATACAAAATCTAAGCCGGTTGACTCACAACAAAAAACTCTTGATAAATTTTTTCCTGTGACTCCGTTATCATTATCAGATGCACAACTTAATGTTATTAAAAATGTTGAAAATGCTAAATTAGTTTCCGTATTCGGGCCTCCCGGTACAGGTAAGTCACAAACAATTGTCAATCTCGTGGCACATCTGATAGCAAACGGAAAAACTGTTTTAGTTGCTTCAAGAATGGATAAAGCCGTTGATGTAGTGGCAGAAAGATTAAATAATCTTGGTGCACCGTTTTTGGCTTTAAGAGCAGGAAGGTTGAATTATCAAAGAGAACTTTCTATGCAACTTCAAGATTTATTATCAAATAAAGTTGATTTAGACGAAGGGATTGAGTCATCTAT
Organism: bacterium; assembly: GCA_024408765.1. Lineage (GTDB taxonomy): Bacteria > Cyanobacteriota > Vampirovibrionia > Gastranaerophilales > Gastranaerophilaceae > CAG-196. The sequence goes on from JAKSUR010000073.1 coordinate 2,451, forward strand.
TCTTTGCGACACGTCAGACATGGAAGCTTTGTTAAAATCGATTTCAGATATGGAAAAGAAGGCTGAATCAATTATTTCATTAGAAAAAGAATGGACGAATTTATATAATGAAATTAAGTTACAAGAAGCACAATTTAAAAATCCTAATTTTATAAAATCAACTTTAAAAGGTGATGAGATTTCAGAAATCGAATCTGTTATTAATACACTTACTCAAAATATGGAAAAATCAGGATTTTGGGCAGGAATAAAAAATTCAACATCTGTTAATAAACTGAAAAAGATTTTACATTTATCCGAATTCGCTGTTAATAACGAAAACTTAATGATATTAAAAACGGAACTTGAATTTGCAAGACTCATCTGCAATGCAAGAATACTCGAAACCAAAATCCAGGCAATCGGCAATATCCATGTTATATCCGAACAAATCAGAACAATGCGTAAAAAACAGAAAAAACTTGCTATTGATATTTTAAAATGCAAACGCAGAGAAGCTTTAAAAGGATTAATGCAAGACCCTGTTAAAAGACAGCGTTTATTTGTACATTCAAAATCACTTGTTGAAAGGAAAAAGAATCTTCAAAACAGAGTGTTGGAAACAGAAGATTTCAAACCTTTATTGGAAGCTTTTCCATGCTGGTGCGTTACAACCTATGCTGTATCAGGTTCATTACCGATGAAGCCGGGGTTATTTGATGTCGTTATTATAGACGAAGCCTCTCAATGCGATATAGCAAGTTGTTTTCCGATTTTATTTAGGGCTAAACGTGCTGTAGTTGTAGGTGATGACAAGCAGTTGCCACATTTATCCTTCTTAGAGAAAGCTAAAGAACAATCATTTATGTCACAATATGGCATTAATGACAAATACCAATTGATGTGGAGATTCAGAACAAACTCAATGTTTGACTTGGCTAATTATTACTCTATGCACCCCGTTTTGTTAGATGAACATTTTAGGAGTTTACCTCCGATTATAAACTATTCTAACAAAGAATTTTACGGAAATAGAATAAAAGTGATGAGGAGAAATGACTATTCTCAAAAGGCACTTGAGGCAATAATTGTACCTGACGGAAAAGTTGATTTTGACGCAACAAGGAATCTTCCCGAGATTGAGACACTTGTAAAAAAACTACATGAAATTGTTGTTGAAGATGAACGAAACAATCCGGAAAATCCTGTAAGTATAGGAATTATATCTCCTTTCAGAGCACAAGTAGAACAATTAAAAATATCTGTATCGAAAGTTTTATCGGAACATATGATGGAAAAGCATCAAATAGAAATTGGTACAGCTCACACATTTCAAGGTGATGAAAGAGATATCATGCTTATTTCGTGGGCTTATGCAAATAACAGTTTCCCGCAGAGCCTTGTATTTTTACAAAAACCAAATTTATTCAATGTAGCTGTAACAAGAGCAAGATATAAAACAATAAACTTTATTTCAAAAAATCCGAGAGAATTACCCGAAGGTATTTTAAGGAGTTATTTTGGATTTATTGAAGAATATGAAAACAGATTCTCGCTTATAAATTCTGATGAATTTGATGAAAATATTTATAAAAATTCTTTTGAAAAGGAAGTTGCTCAAGCATTTAGAGAATCCGAACACAAAGTTATATGCGGTTCTGAAATAGCAGGTTTAAGTACAGATTTGTTGATTGATGACAAATTTATCGTAGAATGTGACGGAGTTGATGATAAAATACCTTTAAAAATATCAAACATGAGAAAACAAGCGATTTTAGAACGTACAGGGCTTAAAGTTAACAGAATTTCATACAGAGAATGGCAATATTCAAAAACAGCTTGTATTGAACGGATAATAAATTCAAATCTGTAGTTTAATGGTAGTTTAATGAGGATGACTAAAAAGTAAAGTTATCCTCTTTTTATTAATTTGCATTTTTAAATTGAAATTTTAATAAATCAGATAAATCAGATAATTAACAAAAAATTAAGTTTAACTTACCAAGCGAAACTTAATTTGTTAAGATTATGAGCAATACAAATCAATCCCCATTCTGTTTTCACTTTATCTAATCCTCTTAACAGAAATCTTTTAAAACCACCATTCCACTTTATCTGACCAAAGACACTTTCAACTTCACAACACCGTTGACCTCTTAATTCAATATTAACATGTGTTTTAATATGTTTATTATATCAACTTAAAAAAAGAGTGTCCATGACTTTTTGAACACCCTCTTTTTATTTAGAATATTAATATAAGTTATTGAATATTGACAAGCATTACAATAGCATTTGCTTCAATGGCTTTGTTTTCACCTACCGCATCGAGTTCTTCTTTTGTTTTTGCTTTAATAGATATATTCGAAGGGATTATTTGCAATACATTCGCTAAGGTTTCTTTCATTTTGGGTATATATGGCATCATTTTGGGACTTTGAGCAATTATGTTTGAGTCAATATTTCCAATTTCATAACCTTCTTTTTTTATAATTTCATAAACATTTTTTAAAAGTATAGTGCTATCAATATCTTTGTATTTTGGATTGGTGTCAGGAAAAAGGGTACCGATATCATCAAGAGCCAATGCACCCAAAAGAGCATCTATAATTGCATGAACAAGAACATCTGCATCTGAATGTCCCAAAAGTCCTTTTTCATGTGTTATGCGTACTCCTCCGATAATAAGCTCCCGCCCTTCTGCCAGTCGATGTATATCATAACCGATTCCGACTCTAAACTTATTATTTGTCATTATTTATCTCCGTTACAGTTTTGAATATTCTCTTAAATAAGGTTTGTCGTCATTAAATTGACCAAACAAATTATTTTTATAAGTCTTCTTGATTTCAATCGGTTCAATTAATAACTGATTATCATTGATTTCTTTTCTAAAAGCGGTTGATTTTATTGTTTTTAAGTCGTTTTTTATTGTAGAATTTATTTTATTTAATTCTTTTTCATCTTCATAAACAGGTTGAGCTTTAACTTCAAGCTTTGTGTTTTGCTTTTCTGCTTTTTGCTCCCTGCGTTTTATTTTAGCTTGATTATATTTTTCTTTTATTGATTCTACAAAACTTTTTGTTTTTTCTTTTTTCTGATTATAAATTTTACGATTTTCTTTACCTATATGTCTGTATTTTTTTGTAAATACATTATCAATATTTCCCAAATCATAATCTATAACCGTAGATTCTTTTGCCATAACATCTTCGGGCAAAATACCAACTTGGACATTTTGTGCTATTTGCGGACAAATATATCTTGAATAATCTTTTATTCTGCTAAGTTGTTCAGTTTGAGGCGATTGTCCTCTTGTAATTATACGATTTTCAACTGTACTAATTGTTTTATAATAAGTATCAGACCATAATTTTTTACTATTTAATGTATCAATTAATACAGCATAAGTATTTATTTTATAAGCAGGATCTACAACGCTTGCACCTGCAATGTTAAAGAAATCCCAAACGGTTCGTCTTAAAATATAATTTTCCGCATCAATAGTTGATGTTAGCAATAATACATATCTGTTACCAGTTTGATTAGCAAGTTTTTTTGCCGATTCGTAATCCACATTATAAGTTGTTCTGAATCTTTCCATAAGAGCTTTCGCAGAAAGCATTGCAGAAGGATTACTTTTTAATTTTGCACGAACTTCGCTAACATTTTGAGATTTAATATTATCCGTAAAGTTAAGTAATGCCGTTATTTCATCAGCAAAAAATTCCGATGCTGCATTATATATATAAGAATCCAATGCAATGTTTTCTGTAACAATATTATCAGGCAAAATTAACAACTTATAACTCTCTGCACTAACTGTTGGTGCAAAGAAAATTATAATCCCAACCATTAATATTTTTAACAAATCTCTCACAACTAAATTATAACATAACAAGTGAATATATGTAAAATAAATTTAATTTGTACCATCGGCTTCTTGTTAGAGTTTATATTATATAATATAATAGACTTGCATGTTTAAACTAAACAATAAATATATTTGGGCGGTAATAGGCTTTTATATAATATGGTTGGGGATTGCGCCAGTTTTGTTAACAAATATGGCAATAATATTGTGCAACAATTTTTCACATAATTCACCCTTTGAAATTTCAATTAAGAATCCTAAAATTAAGACATATTTTTTGCCTGTTATAAAATTTAAGGCTGAAAATATATATATTAAACATATAAATTCAATTACAGTTTTAAATATCA
>JAKSUR010000074.1 GCA_024408765.1 bacterium
TTTTATGAAAAGTATCGGATGCTATAACGCAATGAACTTAGATGGTGGCGGTTCTACCGTAATGTATGTAAATGGTCAAGTAGTTAATAAACCGGCAGTTGCCGGCGGAATTCCTTTGTCACACACTTTGTTGGTCGTACCAAAAAAATATTCATAACATACTCAAACGCTATGGGGTTTATCGCTAAAACCAAGCAAAAGGCGGACTTCAAATGAAATCCGCCCTTTTTTTAAAGTTTACAATGAACTATTTTACAAGTTCTTTGAAGCTTTTACCAGCTGAGAAAGCAGGAACTGTTTTAGCAGCAATCTTCAATTCTTTACCAGTTTGAGGGTTTCTGCCGATTCTAGCTGCTCTCTTACGAGCTTCCCAAGTACCAAAACCAACCAAAGTAACTTTTTTGCCTTTAGCAACTGTTTTTTGGATGATTTCTAAAGTAGCTGATAATACATCAGATGATACTTTTTGAGACAATTTAGTCTTTTTTGAAATTTCTTTTACCAATTCTTCTTTGTTCATGATAAATCTCCTATATATTTTATCTACTCTCTTGAGGTACAAAAACCGTTTAAACAGAAATCTAATCGTATAACCAGATAATAAACCCACGCTCAAACCACTATTATTAAGGTTTTAGACCTCCTATGGTACATATTATACACATATTGCGGATTTTTGCAAGCATTTTATTAAATTTTTACATTATTTAACAAATTTTAGTCAATAAGTTCAATAAGTAAGTGGATTCCAAATTTATAATATTAGTTGTTGCAAAACTAAATTTAAAATATAGTTGTAATTTGACTTCGTTTTACTGTTTTCTGTTCAGAAGTTTCAAGGTTTTTAACTGTTACGCAATTTTGCGCAATTTCATCTTCACCCAATATCAAGGCATATTTTGCAACTTTAGAAGCTTTTTCCAATTGTTTTACAAATTTTTTATTTGTTAAATCGAATTCTGCCGTAACTCCATTACCACGCAATTCTTCTGTTAATTTTACAGCTTCAGTCATATTATTGCATACAATGAATGTTGTTGTTTTATTTTCTTCTTTTTGTTCTATTAAGGAAGCCAGTCTTTCCATACCCATTGCAAAACCAATTGCAGGAACATCCTCTCCTCCAAGATTTTTAACAAGGCTGTCATATCTTCCGCCTCCGCAAACCGCATTTTGCGAACCGAGATTGTTTGATGTAATTTCAAAAACAGTTCGATTGTAATAATCAAGACCTCTTACAAGCAATTTATTTATGCTGTATTTTATTCCTAAATTATCAAGATATGCTTTAAGTTCATTAAAATGTTCGGCACAATCTTTACAAATAAAATCAGATTGAATTACTGCTTTAATCTCAGGTTTTGAGTAAATTTCTTTACATTCAGGAACTTTGCAATCCAAAAGTCTTAACGGATTTTTTTCGTACCTTGCCTGACAATCAGGGCAAAGGTCTTGTAAATATGGTTTTAGAACGCTTTTTAAGTTTGTTTTAAAAACCTCTCTGCAATCAGGACAGCCCAAAGAATTTATTTCAACGCTCAAATCATTTAATCCTAATGCTTTAAGATAATTTACCGCCATTAATATAACTTCTGCATCGGCAGTTGGCTGTTTTATACCGAAAACTTCGACTCCAACCTGATGAAATTGCCGTTGGCGTCCTGCCTGAGGTCTTTCATAACGAAACATCGGCCCTTTATACCAAAGCTTGACAGGAGCTGGTAGTCTGTGCATGCCGTTTTCAATAAATGCTCTTACAACTCCTGCCGTATTTTCAGGTCGAAGTGTCAATGAGCGTTCGCTTTTTTCAAATGTATACATTTCCTTATTTACTATATCCGTTGTATCACCAACTCCTCTTGCAAAGAGTTCGGTAGCTTCAAAAATCGGAGTTCTAATCTCTTTGGCTCCGTATTTTGTAAAAATCTCACTTGCTTTTTCTTCCATAAAATGCCAAACAGGCATATCCGTAGGAAGTATATCTTTTGTTCCTTTTTGCACTTTTATCATTGCCATTATTTTACCTCTTTTATATAATCATACTATAAAAGGAGAGGTTTGTATCAATGGGAATAAAAATTACCAAAATGCAAGGTTGCGGGAATGATTTTGTAATATTGAATTATGATGAGTATCAAAAAGGAGTGAACGAAAACAGGTGGGACAGTATTTCAGAATCCGCAAAAAAACTTTGTAACAGAAATTTTGGGGTCGGCGCTGACGGATTAATTATCCCGAATGTAAACACGGAAGAAGCCGATATCGGCTGGTTCTTTTATAATTCAGACGGTTCTACGGCTCAAATGTGCGGAAACGGAATGAGATGTTTTGCAAAGTATGTTTCAGATAAAGGTCTTGTTAACAAAAAAGAATTTACCGTAAAAACATTGGCAGGAATTATTACTCCAAAAATACTTGATGACAACACAATAAGAGTGAATATGTCCAAACCAATCCTTCAACCTGATAAAATACCGTTCATTCCCAATAACAATTTGAATTATAAAATCTCAATAAAAAACAGAATCTTTGAAGGAACAGCCGTTTCAATGGGTAATCCTCATTTTGTAATTTTTGTTGATAAAAATGAAGATTTGCTTTCACTTGCAAAAGAATTCGGTTCTGAAATAGAAGCTTCTGCGGAGTTTCCTGAAAAAACAAATGTCGAATTTGTAAAAATACTTTCTCCTGACAAACTTTCATTGAGAGTTTGGGAAAGAGGGTGCGGTATTACTTTGGCATGCGGAACAGGTGCTTGTGCCGCAACCGTTGCAGGTGTTCTAAATGAATATATTAACAATTCCGTTGATGTTGAGCTTTTAGGAGGAAGTGTTCATATTGATTGGAACGGTAATAAGAATAATACAAGCGAAAATGTATTTTTAACGGGTGATGCAAAATATGTTTTTGAAGCGGAGCTATTTTAAATTATATGGACATTATTGATAAAAATATAGAGCGATTAACAACTTACAAAAAATATTTGAATACAATTCAAGCACTTATTAACAAGTATTTTGAAGAACAAAAAGATTATATATTTTGCAAGAAAGGTTGTTCGCATTGTTGCGAAAAAGGATGTTATCCTTATTCGGAGATAGAATTTTTATATCTATATCTCGGATTTTTATCATTATCTGTAACCGAAAAAATAGAAATTTCAAAAAGGGTAGAAAAACTTAAAACAGAATGTGAAGAATCAAAGCTTGAACACGACAAATTTATGTACAGATGTCCTTTTTTAAGAGATACGGGAGAATGCAGTGTTTATGATTATAGAGGTTTAATATGCAGAAATTTCGGCATCATGCACATTAATTTGAATAATCAAATTACAATGCCATTTTGCGAAGATTTGGGATTAAACTATTCAAATGTGTACAATGATGAAACAAAAAAATTTGATTACGAAAAAGTTAAAGAGTACGGCTATAAATACATACCGAAACCATATCCGATAACAAGAGCATCCCTCATGGATAAAGATTTGTTTGAAGGAGAACCGCTTGATTTTGGCGAAACAAAAACTCTTTTGGACTGGTTGTGATTTTTAATGTACTATATACAATATTTACCCTTAAAAATTTTTATGATACGATATAATGGTATAGGGATAGAGGAGAAGAATTTTGAGTCAACAAAATATGTTTTCAGACGGTAAAATTGTACCGGTTGATATAAAAGGTGAAATGAGAAAATGCTACATTGATTATGCAATGTCCGTAATTGTAGGACGTGCATTACCGGATGTTCGTGACGGATTAAAACCTGTTCACAGACGTATTTTGTACGCTATGAATGAACTTGGCATGACACCGGACAAACCATTCAAAAAGTGTGCCAGAATAGTCGGTGAAGTTTTGGGTAAATATCACCCGCATGGTGACAGTTCTGTTTATGAAGCACTTGTCCGATTGGCTCAAGATTTCAATACAAGATATCTTGTTGTTGACGGGCATGGAAATTTTGGTTCGGTAGACGGTGATGGTGCTGCCGCAATGCGTTATACAGAAGCTCGCATGCACAAAATTACACAATCCATGCTTGCTGATATAGATTGTGATACGGTAGATTTTGAACCGAACTTCGACGGCTCTCTTGAAGAACCTTCGGTATTACCGGTAAGACTTCCGATGTTGTTACTTAACGGTTCTTCAGGTATTGCAGTCGGCATGGCAACAAACATACCTCCTCACAACCTTTGTGAAGTTGTTGACGGTACTATAGCTTTGATTGATAATCCTAAAATTACCGTTGAAGGATTAATGGAATATATTAAAGGGCCTGATTTTCCGACCGCCGCAACAATTATCGGCTTAAATGACATTAAACAAGCTTATGAAACCGGCAGAGGCTCTATTAAAATGTCATCAGTTGCAACAATAGAAGAAATCCCCGGCGGTGCAGGCAGACAAGCAAGAACTGCAATTATTGTAACAGAAATTCCTTATCAGGTTAACAAAGCTATGTTGATTGAAAAAATAGCTGAGCTTGTTAAAGAAAATCGCATAACAGGTATTTCAGACCTTCGTGACGAATCTGACAGAGAAGGCATGAGAATTGTTATTGAACTTAAACGTGATGCTAAGCCGGAAGTTGTTAAGAATAATTTATTCAAATATACACAACTTGCAACTACGTTTGGTGTAAATATGGTTACTTTATGCGGAAAACAGCCAAGACTTCTTAATTTATATGAAGTGTTGAATGAATTTGTAGAGCATAGAGTTGAGATTGTTACAAGAAGAACAATTTATTTCTTGAAAAAAGCAAAAGTTCGTGCGCATATTTTGGCAGGTTTATTGATTGCTTTGGGTTCATTAGATGAAGTAATTGAACTCATTAAAAGGTCAAAAACCACTGATGATGCTCGTGAAGGCTTGATGAATCGTTTCGGATTGGATGTTGATCAGGCTAATGCAATTTTAGAAATGCAATTAAGAAGATTAACAGGTTTAGAGCAAGAAAAAATCAAAGCGGAATATGATGAATTACTGAGAAAAATTAAAGAATATGAAGAAATTCTTGCTGACAGACAAAAGGTATTAGACATTATTAAGTCTGAACTTTTAGAGGACAAGGAAAAATACGGAGATGACAGAAAAACTCAAATTTTACCCGAGCAAGGTGAAGTTACTATAGAAGATTTGACGCCAAATACTCCTATGGCTGTATTTATAACACATCAAGGATATTTGAAGAGAATAGCATTGGATACATTTGAACGACAAAATCGTGCTACAAGAGGAAAAGCAGGAATAAAAACAAAAGATGATGATGATATTCAGCATTTCTTTACTGCAATGATGCACGATAAGGTATTATTCTTCTCTTCAAAAGGTATTGTATACAGTTTGAATGTTTATGATTTCCCTGAGGGCGGGCGCCAGTCTAAGGGATTACCTATTGTCAATGTTCTTCCGATTGAACAAGGTGAACAGATTACGGCAGTTGTTCCGGTTAGCACATTCTCTCATGATATGAATCTTATCATGCTTACGCAAAAAGGATATATTAAACGTATTGAGCTTGATAATTTTGCAAATATCAGAAGAAGCGGAATTATTGCGATTTCACTTGAAGAAAATGACAGATTAAATTGGGTAAAACTTGCAAAAGGCAATGATGAAATCATTATCGGTACTTCATGCGGTATGGCAATAAGATTCCCGATTGAAGATTTAAGACCGTTAGGAAGAAGTGCAAGAGGTGTAACTTCCATGAAATTGAGAACAGCGGACACAATCATAGGTTGTGATATTGTTCCTAAGAATTATGATGCGGATTTGCTTGTTGTAACTTCTGACGGTTTTGGAAAGCGTACTAAATTAAGTGAATTCCGTTCACAAAATCGTGGCGGAATAGGTTTAATTGCTACAAAATTCAAATCAAGTTTATCAAGACTTGTAGCACTTACGATTGTAGAAGAAAAAGATGAGATAATGCTTGTAACGGCAAATGGTATTGTAACCAGAATAAAAGCAGGTGATATATCATGCCAAGGTCGTCCTGCAACAGGCGTAAGGGCTCAAAATCTTCTTGATAATGATTCTGTAGTCTCGGTTAATAAGATTGTAAACTGCGACAAGGAAGATGAAGATTATAATCCGGCTTCCGGTTCGTGTGCAATGCTTGAAGCGGAAGAACAAGGCGAACAGACCTCTTTGCTCGACGAACAAACTCCGAATATGTAAGAATTAATTTTCATTTAAGATAAAACTTATTTCATCGGAAGAATTACCTTTATAGTTAATTCTTCCTGATGTTACCGGTTGTCTGTACACAGCAGAATTTATTGATTGAGAATCTACAATAATTGACGGCGGAAAAATCAGCCATTTGTAGTGTGCTTTTGACATTCTGTTAAAGAATTTATCAATCCATTCAATTTTTTGTTCTTTTGAGATTTGCATTTTTTCTTCGTAAACGAACTTGGAACAAACCAAATCATCATATTTTTCATGTTTATTTTCGATTCTCCAAATTATTTCATCTAAAAATTCGTACGGCATAAGTGCATCTTCTGCATTTAAAGTTTTGCCTGTCTTTGGATTAATTGCAAGTTCGGCACCCGGTTTTTTAAGAATAATACTGACAACCTTTTCATTGATCATCACTCTGGTCCT
>JAKSUR010000075.1 GCA_024408765.1 bacterium
ACTACTTTTTCTTTTTATCGGACACATACTTGCCCGAAACATAACCGATTTTATTTTTTCCGTTACAATGCCGAGCGCATCACGGTAAATGATTTGCATTTTTAAACCTCCTCAAAAATCGCGCTTTTATTTTCCTCTATAAAACGCATAATACATTTAAATGTATCGTCATATTCTGCCTCGGTCAAATATGAATAAGAATATAAAAAATCAATTTTAGATAATGCAAAAAAATCAACAAGTTTTTCACCATCTGTTAGAAAATTCATTTTTAAACCTCCTTGATAAGTCCATAGCGTTCAAGGATATAAAATTCAATATCGCCCGTATCACTCAAAATTCGATTTAGAATATCTTCTCCGATATTGCACAAATCGGTATCAGTCAGCCAATCATAAACATTTTCATCAATGCTTTCTATAAATCCGTCAATTGCATTTCGTGCCGTTTCAATTGCTTCTTGTCTGTTAAGCTCAAGAATATTTTCAGCGGTCAATTCATATTTTTCGTTATTGATTGTAATGTACATTTTTAAACCTCCATTTTAAATCCGTTTTTGATTTTCGTTTTCAATTTTGAAATTGATTTTTAATTTTCAATTTCGTTTTCTGATTTCCAATTTGCATCAACACCACTCCACATAGTGCCGAAATGTGTTACACACAGCAGATACAAATCTAATTCTTCGCAATACACCACACGTTCGTTTGTGTACTCTGCAAGTCGCTCTGCATCGTTTTCGCTGATGATAAACTGCTGATACCATTCTACGCCCGTTTCCGCTTCTTCATCCCAAGAATTGCCGCAAAAATCATAAACGTAAATACCTTTACGCTCAAGCTCACACTGAATTGAATTGTGTAGCACCATATTATCACAACAAAAATCAATCATATCAGCGTATGTTGTGCGCTCTGCTTTAAGCTCTGCGATAAATTCCTTTTTCCAATTTTCCATTTTTAAAACCTCCTAAGTTTTTTGTGATTTCATATTAACACATTACTTTTAATTTGTCAACACTTTTTTTAATATTTATGTGGGGAATTTTTTGTGTGCGATTCTTCCTATACGCACGGGAAAATCCCAAACGCACAAAAAGATACTTAAATTTTTTAACTTTTTTATCCCGTGCCAGCCGTAAAACAATATCATATAAAGCCGTACAAGCTCACACAATGCGCTACAAGCCGTTTTTATGCCATAGATATATATATATATTCCTTAACTAAAAGCCGTTTACAGCTCATTTTGTGCGCTTGTAGTAATTAAACATAGTTATACTATAGCATTAGGGCATACAGCCAGCGCATAAAAATATATAGTTATGCTTGAGCCGTAAAAGACTATATACAGCCGTAAACATAAAGCCGTAAATATAGTTATTGTCCAGCTTTGCACCGTTTATACGGCTTTGTGTGAGCTTGTAGCAAATAGATACAGTTATACTATAGTAGGCAAGGCATAAAGCGGTAAACGCGCAAGAATGCATAATAGCATACAATGAGTATGCAGCCGTACAAATAGAAAATAATTATAGTTATGCTATAAAGCCGCAAAAGCTCATAGAATAGCCGTAAGCATATAAAAGTATATAATTATACCTTGAGCCGTAAAGCCGTTTATATAGTCTTTTAAGCTGCTTTTACATCTGAATTATAAAGCCGTTTAAAACACTACACAAACACAAAAAATCAAGGCAAGCTATACCATAATACTATATAATATAACTTGCCTTGCCTTGAGCCGATTTACAGCCCGTTAACGTTTGGATGTCGTGCGCTATAGTCAATTGCTTTATATTGTGTATCAACGGGAATATAATTAACGTGATATTCACTATAAACGGCGGATGTAATAATTGTGCAATCGTCAAAGATATTTTCCAGCAGCCAGCGCAAGCCGTCAATATTGCTTTTTGTTGCGCTGGAACCGTAATGCTGAAAACGTATATACTGATTATCTGCTGAAATTGTGCCAATGCCGCGGTTATATTTATCAATGCCGCAATAAACAACGCCGTTTTTCATATCGGTTAAAATCGCGGTTAATTCTTTATCAGTGTATTTTTTCATTTTATTATATCCTCCTGTTGTTTAATATTCAAATGACGGCTTATTAATCATTGACATACATTCATTAACAGTAATAAATCCTTGCTCACAAAGTTTTACAGCTTTGTTAATAGAATTAATTGCATTATGTTTGTATGCTGTTTGCATTAATTCATTGTTTTTAAAATTGTTAATCTGAAAATTAGCGTACTCTTTAATAAATCGTTGCATTGTTTTATATCCTCCTAAAAATTAATCAACAAAAGCGAAAAGCCCAAAAGCCGACAACGGCGCAATGTCTTTAATCACTGCCGCAAGTATGACGGCACAAAAACAGACAAGAGAAACAAGAAAATAGTTTTTAATTGTTTGCATTTTCAACTCTCCATAACTCAAAAAATTCATTGATTGCTGCTATTACTTTGTCGCCGTCGGGTATTGCTGCAATTTGTATAAAATACGGGTTTGGCGCTGTGCTGCCGTTTGCAATTGCGTCATACTCAAAATTAAAAGCATTATCAATAATGCTTTTTTCGGCGGGTGTGCGGTCAAAATAAGTAATCATAATAAAACCTCCGTTATAATAATTTAAGTGCTTTATTTTATGCCCGTTAAGCACGGGCATAATAAAAACATTTAAATTAATTCGGTTAGTTATTTTCTACATCTTCAATAAATTCAATTTCAAAACCGTAAAAGTTATCAATATCGCCGTCGCTCATTCGGTCAAGCTCATATGCAATATCCGTTGCAATGCTGTCATAATAATCGTTTTTGCCGCAATTATAAGCAACGCGGTCAACATAATAAAGCACATGGCTTGCGGTGTAAGTATAGCCGCAAACTTCGACAGCTCCGTAACATTCGTCGAGCATATCGTCATAAAGCTCATCGTCAAATGTTTCAATGATAAATTCGGCTGCCGCCGCTGCCGTTTCAAAAGTCATACCGTTATCAAGTTTGTACATAATAAAACCTCCATAAAATAAATAATTGTTTTTTCCTTGTGGCTTTATGTTAGCACAATAATAACAGCTTGTCAATAGGTTTTTGAAAAAAATAAAAAAATTTTTTAGTGTGTTTATTATATTATAATGTATTACATTAAAATATAATAAACAGCTCACAAAATAGTTAAAATATTATAAGTAAATAATATATAAAAGTGGTGGAAGATGTACGGAAATATGGGAAAATAGGTGAGAAGTGGAGGATATAAGCATATAAAGTGGTGTTTTGTGGTGTGGTGTGGTGTTTGAATAGCTTGAACAGCTCGCGCGATTACCGTTAAGACAATAGAGCATAATGAATAAATGAACATTTTTTCATATATTGTTAAAAATCGTTGTGCTGAATATGCAGTTGCTGCCGTTTTTGGTGAGCTGGCAGAAGTAAACCGAACAAAAACAATGTATAATATTTATTATACATTGTATTCATAGTACGAAAACGGCGGCACAAGCTCAATCTTTTAGCTGTACGGGGGTATTTTCAGAATCTGAGCCGCCGAACCGCACCAAAACGCACAGTAGCTATTCAAACACCCAAACACAAGCAAAAACCCACACCCACTCAGCATTTTTACACATCCCACCACCACACAAAAACAAAAAAGAGCCAGACTTTCGTCTGACTCTTAATCTAATTGTGAACAAATTATGAAAATTGGCTAATTTTGAAGATTTTCTCTTAAGTATATCTAATAGCGAAAATCAAAACATTATAGGGAAAGGGTAAATTAGCCAAAAATTAAAACTTATAATTTATCCCATTATTTTTCAAGAACTGCTCCACCAACTCGGAGCGTTCTTTGTCTACATAAAAGCATTTCCACTTTGACGCTTTATAGTTGCGCTTATTCATGCAAATATAATCTGCATTAAGTATATACTCAATAATATAATCGCTTTCTTTATTTAGCCGTTCATCTGCGTCATCGCAGATTTCTATCACGCTAAACACAGCCCCATTATGCAACATATCATATGTCGTTGAATATAGATTACAATCGTTGCACCAATGCTGCCTAAATCGTTTTTGGAAGTCGGTTGTCTGTCCTATGTAGATTTCTTTGGTCTCCTTGTTATATATCTTATATATGCCAGATTTATGGAGGTCTTCGTGGGCAATATCTAAATGCGCCAACCTATCATCGCCCACTTTATTCATAGCCGACCAGCTTGCTTGGGGGTTAGGAAGTTTAGGGGGCGGTTCATGTTTGTCAGATACAACCAAATATTTGCTGCCGACCTTCTCTAAATCATAATATCTTCTCCATCTATTTATTTGCGCCGTCTTCGAGCTTCCACTCTTTACATCTTCACCAAAGTATTCACAAAGTTCTATATATTTATAAGCGCGGTTTTTATTTAGTTCCAAAAAGGCACCTCAATAAACAATCCTTTTGTATCAGTCGCAAAATACAACGACCCGTGAAAATCATCTTCGCAATAACCCGAATATTGTTCACAATAATATTCGTCATCAACAAGACCATAATTGTCTAATTGCCTATCTCCCCGATATAAATGCCCATTTCTCTCAACGCAATTATCTATAAGCATTGCACATTGAATATCTAATCCATCCCAATCTCCATCTTTTTCAAGGCGATTAACGGCATCTGCGATTTTTGCGTTCATTCTTGCGATTTCTTCAAGTTCTTTATATACTTTCATTGTCTGCTCCCATCAACAACTCATACGCCGTGTCAATGTCTACATCTGTACAAATTAACAAGTCGCCCTCTTTGCTGTTTTTCTTCATATATTCCCAAATAGGGCAACCAAAACAGATTTCTTTAGTTTCCCAATGCTTGTCGCACTGTTCCAGTATTACTTCAAATTTTTCTTCTTTTGTCATTTCTGCACACCTCGCCATTCAAACTTCCCACACATCAGAAGCACTTCGTCAGGGAAAATACACTCTTCAGTATTATTCCTCTTGCAGTAGCAACAGAAGCTACCTTGGTAATCCTGCATATCCTTAACCGCCGCATCTCGTTCTTTTACAAGCTGTTCGATGGCATCGGCAATTTGTACATTATATATTGTTTCACACATAGCAGCTGGTGAATTTACTTTGTAAACAGACCAAGCACCGCATCTAAGTGCATCAACCAGTTCCTTATAATCGTTCATTTAATCTCCTTAATCCTCTAAGGGTGGCAGTCCTTCGCCACTCTCAATTCGTCTCCACAGTTCTTTATCGGTTATTTTAGGCTTGTTAAAGCTCGGACAGTTATGATAATCGTTCCCAGAGAAGTAAAGCCCACTACAATAATCTTTCTTAAAGGGGCAATGTTTACAGCTCATTCAACATCGCTCCAATCCACTGCATTACCACACTCGGAGCAATATGGGTCGCCCTTACACAACAACTCTTCGCTTTGGCATACCGAACACTTATAGGCTTCTGTGGGGTCATCATATCTATCTGTTATAAATATAATCGGCTTCTTCGGCACTTGCTTTTCCATAGCTTCAAGAGCCAATGCTACCTTCTCGCACATCTTGCCGTTATGTTCGGTTGTGTACCGCTTCTGCAAAGACCGAAAATGTTTTATTGCTTCTTTTGTTGTCATTCAATATTCTCCCATTTCAGTAACTGCCCACATTCATTATTCCGACAGCACTCGCCCTCGTTAACATTCTGCCCACAAGACGGACAAAGGTAATATTTGCCATAAAAATACTTCTCTACTTTAGGTGCCTTGGGCGTTTGTT
Source organism: bacterium (assembly GCA_024408765.1). GTDB lineage: Bacteria > Cyanobacteriota > Vampirovibrionia > Gastranaerophilales > Gastranaerophilaceae > CAG-196. Next base: position 5,777 of record JAKSUR010000075.1, read on the forward strand.
TTTCGAGGGCTTTGAGAATTGTGCTCATATAAGGCTCAATATCACACACATCTAAGAGACCGCAAGTTAAAGCGTCAATGGTTTCGCTTATTTCTATTGCTTGTTCATTCATTCTTGCATCTCACTTTCCAAAAGTTCTTCATAGCCTCTAACAAGCTCATCCCAAGCGGCGTTGATAGCGTATTCTGTGGGAATAATGCGAGGCTCGTTTATACGAGCGTTGATTTCTACTTGTGTAAGCAAACTTGCTAATTCTTTATTGTTATATGTTCTTATCTTGTCGCCGTTAGTCATCTATTTTTTCTCCGTTCAGATAAACATTATTTTTGCGGTCAATTATCTCATAACCACAAAACATCTCACTGACGCTTTGAGTCATACTGTCGGGTATATCGGTGCCATACAAATAGAAGCAATAAGGATTAGCTGTATTAGAAGCCTTAACCTTATCTATCAAATTAACAAGGTTTTCTTTGGTGAAAGCGTTCATTACACACTCTCCTTAGTATGCCACTGAAACTGTACACCAAAACATTTATATCCAATATCGCTGCTGATATAAAGCGTATGGCGATTGGGTAGTTCTCGTCTACTGACAGCAAATACGAGTGGTATAAATCGCCACATTTCTCTGTCGGTGGCTTTGTAAAACTTTACTTTCAATCACTTTCACCTCTCTCGGCAATCAGAGTTAAAACAAAAGTAGCAATGGCTAATAAGGCTACTGTCATCTCTCCACCTCAATCCACTCTAACATACTCTTAGCAAAGCGATAG
>JAKSUR010000076.1 GCA_024408765.1 bacterium
CCTTTTAATCCGTATATTATAGACGGATTTCAAACCGGCGATGAATATATTTATCAGGTTGCAAATACAAAAGCTCTAAATACAGAAACAGATGATGATTATTACTTTGTACACAGAGGTAAATTGGATATATTTAATTTTTCAAGAAAGCCGGAGGGAAATTTTAAAGAAATAGAAAATGAATATAAAAATGCAATGAAATTTAGAGAATCTCATAAAGATTTAATTACGTTAGGCGATTTTATTCCGTTAAAAACTAATAATGAAAAGATATTTGCATTTGCGAGATGTTATGAAGGTGAAACAATAATAGTTGTAGGAAACTTGGATTTTGAAAATACTTATAAAAAAACAGAAGTTAAAATCTCAGGATTAAATCAAAAGCATGAAATATCATCTATAAACGGGAAGGATATTACAAAAATTCGCAGAGGGAAAATGTTCTGTGATATAAATGCAGGCGAAATTATGGTTTTACATATAGATAAGTTTTCAATATAATAATTATGTACTTTGTTAAAATACGGTAATAGAAGGTGAAAAAATGAAACAAAGAATTATGTCGGGAATGCGACCGACAGGTAAATTACATTTAGGTCATTATTTAGGTGTAATAGATAATTGGGTAAATTTGCAAGAGGAATATGATTGCTATTATCAGGTTGCGGACTGGCATGCTTTGACCACAAAATATGATAAAACGGACTGTTTGCGTCAGGATGTGGCGGATGTTGTTATGGATTGGCTTGCTTGCGGAATAGATCCTCAAAAATCAACAATCTATGTTCAGTCACTCGTTCCGGAAACTGCTGAATTACATATATATTTGAGTATGATTACTCCTCAAAATTGGGTTGAACGTGACCCTACTTTAAAAGATATGGCAAAAATTCTTAAAACAAAAGAAGGTATGGGAACGCAGGTAAATTATGGTTTAATGGGGTATCCTGTCTTAATGACGGCAGATATACTTCTTTTTAATGCTGATTTCGTTCCTGTCGGTATTGATCAGGTCGCACATGTTGAGTTATCCAGAGATATCGCTCGCAGATTTAATTATGTTTATCAAACAGATTTCTTTAAAGAACCTCAGCCAAAACTTAATAATTGCTCGTTAATATGTGGTCTTGACGGAAATAAAATGGGTAAGTCATTTAATAATGATATCAAAATTTCTGATACGGAAGAAGTTACTACAAAGAAGATTATGACTGCAATTACAGATAGAAGTCGTATGCGAAAAGACGATCCCGGTCATCCTGATGAGTGTGAGGTTGTCTATAAATACTGGAAAATCTTTGGTTCGGAAAACGAACTTCAAACTGTTGAAAATGAATGTAAAGCAGGCGCAAGAGGTTGCGCGGATTGCAAAAGACAGCTTGCAATAAAAGTTAATGAGCGTATGTCCGAGATTAGAGAACGCCGTAAATATTATGAACAAAATCCGCAATTGGTTGAAAAAATAATCAGAGAGGGTTCTGAAAAAGCTCGTGAAGAAGCTCAAAAGACATTAAAAAAAGTTCGTGAACTGGTAAAAATGTATTAATTAACACAAAAACTTTGTGTATTTCAGGTATACTGTTTTTATGAAATTAATATCACTAAAACTTAAAAATTATAGGAATTGTAGCGAAGCTGTAATAAATTTTACGAAAAATAAAATTCTTATTATAGGTAAAAATGCACAAGGTAAAACAAATATTCTGGAAAGTATTTATATGCTTTCAGACTTAAAAAGTCCGAGAACTTCAGTTATTTCGGATATGATTAAGTTTGGCGAAAACGGTTTTGAAATTTCTGCCGTAACAGTAAAAAATGATACCAAAATTGACTTGGATATTTTTTATAATATTGAAAAAAAGCGGGAATTGAAGGTAAATAAAGTTAAATGCAACCCTCAAAATTTTAAAAGTGTTTTGAAAACTGTTTTATTTTCAACAAAAGACTTGCTTCTGTTAAGAGGTTCTCCTCAAGATAGAAGAGATTGGCTGGACAGAGCAATTTCGCAAATATATCCGGCTTATGATGAGCGACTATCCGTATATGACAAATTCAGGATTCAAAAAAATAATCTTCTGAAAAATGATTTTATTGATGAAGCACTTTTGGAAATTTATAATGAACAAATTGCAATAACAGGTGCCAATATAATATATTTGCGTAAAAAGTTTCTGAAAGAAATCGAAGAATCTGCCTCCCAAAAACATAAGGTAATAAGTGCCTCTGAAGTATTTAATCTTTCTTATACTTGTCCATATGATGAAATTGATGAAATATCAAATTATCTGAGAGAAGAATTGATAAAACGACATTCGGAAGAAATTGGACGAAAACAATCTTGTGTCGGGCCTCACAGAGATGATATTGAATTTAAAATAAACGGAATTGATGCCGTAAAATTTGCTTCACAAGGACAACAGAGAACGCTTGTATTGTCATTAAAACTTGGGGAGCTTGATATTATAAAAGAAAAAACAGGCACAACACCGATTTTGCTTCTTGATGATGTTCTTGCAGAGTTAGATGAAGTAAGACAAAACTACCTTTTAAAATCCATTGAAGAAGATGTTCAGACAATAATAACCTCTGTTGATACATTGCTTTTTGAAGAATGTTTTTTAAAAAATGTTCAAATTATATCTGTTAATAATGGTGAATTGAAATCGGCATAAAATAAAGAAAGGGGAACTTTATAACATGTTCCTAAAAATTATTTAAAGTTCTTGACACCTAATTTTGTTCTTGATAACATAATGTTTGTGGTCGTGAGCCACGATAGCTGAAATTAATAATGTTTTGCGCTTGTAGCTCAGTCGGTAGAGCAATCCCCTTTTAAGGGAGAGGTCGCGCGTTCGAATCGCGCCAGGCGCAATTTTTTATGCAATAAATGCTTCAACTATAGTTTAATGGGACATTTGAAAAATTATTTTTCTGCTGACTTTCGGCTTTGTGTTTGGCTTTCATCCCCTTCCGAGTGGTTGACTGAAAGCGTCTCAAAAGTCACTTTATTGTCCATTTTTTACCTCAAATTTCCACTAATAATCCGCCCAAATCGCTATAACCTAAATATAATCAAGCATTTCCCACTGGCAAATTCCGGTATAACTTAATATGGACATTCAGAAAAAGGGAACTTGTTGTCTATTATCAGGATATATTCTTTTTGATAATATTTTACAATCTTCATGAAGTTTATAATTTGTCATAATTATTTCCTTTCTTTTATTTTGTTGTAATATAATTTTATGAATTTTTTAGATAAGTTAAATAAATATAGTCAAAGAATTAGTTTTAATATTTTTGCATTAAATGGGTATCTTGTATTATTTGCATATATTTATTTATCTTTTTTTCTTAAACCAAATTCTGCAGATTGGATTTTATGGTTTTGCTTTTTGGGGATAATTACAGCAATATATATTGTTGCATTTATTGCTTATTGTGTAGAAGTTGTTACACAATACAGATGGCGATTTGGTTTTTTTGAAAACAAGCAATACGTATTTGTTTTATTATCTGGTGCGCTAATCTCAATAATATATATACTGATACTTATGATATTTTTTGCATTACCATTGTTTATGTAGCTTTAAAATTTTTAGACATACTTACCTCCAATCTGTACATTAACTAATACTTTTAACAACAGTGTTAAAAGTTTATTCTATTATTTTGGCTTATCCTACGCAACTGTATAATGAGATATGTGATAGTTATTAATCTCGCAGCTTTGGATAAAAATAGGGGATACTGATAAAGGTGGTAAATATATTAATTCAACTAAAGAAAAAATAATAAGAGAAGGCTTATCTAAAACAAGATATGTTAAAAAAGGAGATTTCTTATTATCAAATTCTATGAGTTTTGGAAGACCTTATATTTTAAATATCGATGGGTGCATTCATGACGGTTGGTTAGTGTTATCCAGTGTTGAGAAATGTTTTGATAAAGATTTTTTATATTATCTTTTAAGTTCTTACTATATATTTACACAATTTTGTGGAAGTGTAAGCGGTGCGGTTGTAAAAAATCTTAATAGTGATAAAGTTGCCAATGCAGTAGTTTGTATTCCACCACTGGAAGAGCAAAAGAGGATTGTTGAGAAGTTGGAAGAGATTTTGCCTTTGGTTGAGGAATACGGCAAGAATGAAGAAAAACTCTCAAAACTTAATGAAACATTGCCTAAGAAAATCAGACAGTCTATTCTTCAACATGCAGTTCAAGGTAAACTTGTTCCGCAAAATCCGAATGATGAACCTGCAAGCGAGCTTCTAAAACGTATTAAAGCAGAAAAAGAACAACTGATAAAAGACAGTAAAATCAAGAAAGAAAAACCACTTCCGCCAATAACCAAAGAAGAAATTCCATACGAACTTCCACAAGGTTGGGAATGGGTAAAGTTAGGAGATATAGTTAACTATGGTAGTACTGGCACAGTTGATAATACTGACAATATGTCAAAAGACACTTGGATATTAGATTTAGAAGACATTGAAAAAGAATCTTCAAAATTATTGAAAAGAAATAGGTTAAAAGATAAAGATTTTAATAGTAGCAAGAAATTATTTAATGTAGGTGATGTCCTTTATGGAAAACTTCGTCCATATTTGGATAAAGTTTTAGTTGCTGATGAAAACGGTATTTGTACTACTGAAATATTACCATTAAGGGCTTATGGGAATATTTACCCTTATTATCTAAGGATATATTTAAAAAATCCTATATTTATTCAATATGTGAATCAATTAACTTATGGAGTTAAAATGCCGAGATTAGGTACTGATGATGGTAAAAATGCCTTAGTTTCGTTGCCACCAGTAGAGGAACAAAAACGTATTGTAGTTAAAGTTGACGAACTCCTGCAACTCGTAGATAAATTGGAGATGTAAATAAATATGGACATTTTAATTTTAGGAAATGGATTTGATTTAGCTCATGGTTTGAAAACAAGATATGTAGATTTTTTGAATTATTGCTTAGATAATGAAAACATAGAAAATGTTTGGTTAAAACATTTTATAAATAAACAACAAAAACTAGGTGATAAATGGATTGATTTAGAAGAAGAAATTTATAATGTTATTAGAACTATAAATGAAAACTTAAAATCCTTAACAAATAACTATGAAAAAGAATGTATTTCAAAAATGTACATGTCCCATAAAAATTTTATAGATGAAAGATTTGATCTAGGTATGATTTATAAAGAATTTAAAAGCCCTGAAGGTACACTTTCCACAGATGAAAAAGGCTTTAAAGAAATAAAATATACTAATGATTTATCAAGTGGTGACTTATGGATTGAAAGCATCAAATTTAGTGATGATTCACAGGTGAAATTTTAAGAAGACGATGATGGTTGAAAAAGATTACAAGCTATACGGAACAAAGATTTTGAATTTAAAAATGCAAGAAATCGGTTTACTCATTTGCTTATGGGAAAACAAATTTGCCGACAAAACAGTTGATTTTGCAACTTGTGTTGATAAAACCGGCAAACGATATAACATTGAACTTGATAATATCAGAGGATTTGAAGATGATTTTGAAAAATAAACTAACACACGAACGAGTACAATTATCCTATACAGAGTTTAAAACTCGATTTGCAAAAGAAATACAAGCTACACTTGAGAGCTACGTCAAAACCCACAATAATAAACCCTATTTTAAGGCAAATGATAACTTTGAATCCGATTTTTATTTTGACTTACAATGGAACTTCAACCATTTTGGAAATTCAAATTGGTATATTGAAAGACTTTAAACCACGTTTAAAACCCTTTTCATAATTCCCTCACAATCCTTCTATAAGTCGATTTTATAATAGGTGAAGCCAATATCGAGCATTTTATTTAATTACATAATGCGTATTTCTACCGTCACCGACTTTTCTCAATATTTTTTTACTAATCAAATCTTTAATATCAATCGTTGCAGTGTCTTGAGAACAGTTGCACATCTTTGCCCATTTGGTAGTTGTAAGATTACCCTTGAAATCATCCATAAATCTGTTCAAGACTTTCTTTTGTCTTTCGTTAAAAATTACTTGCGAATTTTTATTCCAAAATTCTGCACGTTTCAAGACATCTTTTAAAATCTCGTCGCTTGATTTAATCGCATTTAATAAATTTTCTAAAAACCAAACAAGCCAATTTGTAATATCCATTGAACCTTTTTGGGTTTGTTCCAAAACATCATAGTAACTTTTTCTGTTTTTTTGAATTTGGCTCGACATAGAGTAAAACCTGAATTTGTTTTCATCACTTCTGGCAAGCAACATATCTGTCAAAGCCCTTGCAATACGACCATTGCCGTCATCAAACGGGTGAAGTATTACAAACCATAAGTGAACGATTCCGGCTTTTATCAACAAGTCAACATCATCAGCTTTATTGATATATTCAATCAAATCGTTCATTTCTTTGTCTAAAACAT
>JAKSUR010000077.1 GCA_024408765.1 bacterium
TTTAAAAATGCAAATTAATAAAAAGAGGATAACTTTACTTTTTAGTTATCCTCTTCAATTTTGTAAACATTAACTTTACTGAAATATCCCCTTGTATTATAATGTTGATAAGACGAGGAGAATGGTTGTATGGAAAATCAAAAAGTTGCCGTTATTGGTATGGGAATGTGGGGCAGAAATATTGTTCGTAATTTTTATAATCTTAATGTGCTTGATACTGTTTGTGATTTGGATGATGAATCATTAAAAACCGTTCAGGAACAATTTAAAGGAGTAAATGTAACAAAGAATATTAGCGATATTATTAACAATACGAATATAACTTCTGTTGCTGTTGTCACTCCGAGTCATACTCATTTTAAAATAGTAAAAACAATGCTGGAGGCAGGAAAAAATGTTTATGTGGAAAAACCTATTTCAACAGTTGCAGAAGAAGCAAGGGTTTTAACTAATTTAGCTGAAGAAAAAGGGCTGATTCTTATGGTTGGACATCTTCTCTTATACCATCCAGCTGTTAACAGATTAAAAATGCTTATTGAAGAAGGTGTTTTAGGCGAACTCGTTTATGCACAGAGTGACAGATTAAATGTTAATTATCATAAAAATGACAGAAGTGTTATGTGGGATTTAGCTCCGCATGATGTTTCAATGATTTCTTATGCAACAGGAAAAGATCCGATAAAGGTCATTTCTGCTGTGGGATGTTCTTCGGACAAAAATGAAATCATGGATATAACGCATGTGACAATTGAGTTTGAAGGCGGTATGATTGGTCATATTTCAGACAGTTGGATTACACCTCAAAAACACGTTACATTACTTGTGAGAGGTACAAAGGCAACTGCCATTTTTGATGACACCTTGCCCAATAATAAACTTAAAGTCTATGATAATTTTGTTCCTGCAAATACACAAGATTATCCGATAGATTATTTAGAAATTGAACCTTTAAAACTTGAGTGTCAGCATTTTGTACATTGTTGTGAATCAGGACAAAAAGCTCGTTCTGACGGAGAAAACGGATTTAAGGTTATAAGTATCCTTGAAGAGGCTGAAAAAATAATGCTTGGTTCAAAAATTGAAGATTTAAATAAAAAAGATTTTGCATTATCAAGGATGAAAGGTTAGCGCAATATTTGATAAAAGGAAGAGAAAAATATGGCAAATTTTATTTCAATATTCAGAATATTTATAATGTTTTTGGCAGTTTATTTGATATATGCTTTTGACGGCAGTACAACGGCATATTCTTGGGCATTATTTTTGACTATTACTGCATTTGCAATGGACGGACTTGACGGTTATGTGGCAAGAAAATTTCATGAAGAGTCAAAATTCGGTGCTCTGTTAGATATTATGGGAGATAGAATTGTAGAAAATACTTACTGGATACTGTTTGCAGTTATGGGCTGGCTAAATATACTGTTTCCTCTGATTGCGATTACAAGAGGCTTTATTACGGATACAATAAGAAGTGCAGCCATGGAAAAAGGTTTAACTCCTTTCAATATGCAGGTTAATCCGATTTGTAAATTTATTACAGGTTCAAGATTTATGAGAATCAGTTATGCGGTTGCAAAAGTTTTAGCATTTGTACTTATTGTTGCTTCGAAAATCAATGGCATTATTTATGCAGATATCATTTGGAATATAGGTTACGGAATGGCGATATTTGCAATAGTTTTTTGTGTAATAAGAGGACTACCGGTTGTTATTGAATCTAAAAGAGTGTTAAATGATTAGTATGGCAAAGTTAAATGTAGTGTTGTACGAACCTGAAATACCTCAAAACACAGGAAACATTGCTCGTCTTTGTGCTTGTACAGGCGCATCTTTATATCTCGTTGGTAAATTAGGGTTTTCACTTTCGGATAAATATACGAAACGTGCAGGTTTAGATTATTGGGACAGTGTTGATATAAATAAAATTGAGTCAATGGATGAATTGTATAACAAATTTCCTAATGCTACATTTTATTATCTGACAACAAAATCTAAAAAACTTTATACGGATATAAAATTTAAAGATGGCGATTTCCTTGTATTTGGTCCTGAAACGAGAGGACTTCCGCAAATATATGTTACTAAAGAAACAGCAATTACTCTTCCGATGAAAGAAGGTCAAAGGAGTCTTAATCTTTCTAATTCGGTAGCAATAACTGTATATGAAGTTATAAGACAAATAGGATTATAATTGATGACGCATTTTATCATGCCTGAACGAAAACAGGATTCAAACAAAGGAACTTTTGGAAAAGTTCTTAATGTTGCAGGCTCAGAAAATTATACCGGTGCGACATATTTATCATCGCTTGGAGTATTAAAGTCCGGTGCAGGATATGTAGCAATTGCTTCATGTGAAAAAGTTTTGGATTCTATAGCAAAACTTTTACCGGAAGCGGTTTTAACAACGAGAAAGCATGCTCTGAAGAACATAAATAATTACACTGTATTATTAATTGGTTGCGGGCTTGGAACAAATAAAAAATCCGTAAACGATTTTATAAACTTTATTAAAAACAACAAAAAAGATATGCCGACAATCATTGATGCAGACGGATTAAATATTTTATCAAAATGTACATTTAAAAATTTGCCTCAAAACACAATAATTACACCGCATCCTGCGGAAGCAGGCAGGCTCTTGAATGTCAGTGTTGAGGAAATTCTTTCTGATTTAACAGGTTATGCAGGAAAACTTACGGAAAAATATAATTGCGTAACTGTTCTTAAATCACACAGAACGGTTGTTTGCTCACAAACCGGTGAAATATATGTAAATGAATACGGAAACTCGGCACTTGCAAAAGCAGGAACAGGAGATGTTCTTGCGGGAATTATTGCAGGATTAATTGCACAAAAAAATGATGTTTTTGAAATGGCAAAGCTTGGTGTATATCTTCATTCCAGAGCAGGCGAAATCGCATCGAAAGAATTAACCGAATATTCGGTTTTGGCTTCAGATATATTAAAATACTTACCAAAGGCGATAAAAGAAATTTTGTAATCGTTAAACCGCTTGAATTCTTCCGTCTGATACTATTACAACCGGCTCAGTGTGCTTTTTTAAATAATTCGCTATAATAACATCTTTGTCATAATTAAATTTTACCAAGGCTTTATCTACCCGATGTTTTAGATTTAATCCTCCGCTTTCACTTGCTCCGCAAAAGTCATCTGTTGCGACTGTATAAAGCTTATCCTCTCTGGGATTATCTATATCAATTTCCTTTTCATCTCCGTCATCTTCAATAAAACTAAGAGATAAAAGTTCACCGGATGTCTTATCAAAAGTATATTTTAATCCGGATACTTGTAATAACCCCGGTCTGTGATTTGATGATGTTATTGTTGATTTTGTACGTTTTTTTATACTATCAACCAGTTCTTTTTCTGATGCATTTATGACAATGACGTTGTTTGCGAAAGGTGAGATTAATCTTAAAACTCTTGTATCAATATCGCCTTTAACAAATTTACCTCTTATGTTTGCTGAATTCATAATTGCAATATCTGTATCTAACTCAGATTTCATACAGTCTACAATGAAATCACAATTCGAATTTTCGTTGGCATATATATCTTTTGAAGATTCTTCAACATATTTAATCTTGCCTACAACCTCTGGTTTACCGAGTATTTTCTCAAAGGCATTTTTTGCAACCACACTTCTGGAAAAATCATCAGTTTTTAATACATTATATTGAATGCCTGTAATTTGACCTGATTCATTAAATTTAATGTTTGGAATTCCGATATATTCACCATCTCTGCCGACTTGCATTATTAAAACAGGCTCTCCTTTTGGTGAATAAAAAAGATTTTCTCCTTCTTTAACTTCTGTAAGTAAGTCATGTGTGTGACCTCCCAAAATAATATCAATATCATTAATATTTTTTGCTAAATATTTTTCGTAAGGAAGTCCCAAGTGTGATAATACAATGATTTTATTTACACCTTGTTTTTTCATAGTATTAATATCATTTTGCAAATCTTTAATTGTACCTTCCATATTTTGTACATTTAGAGGTTTAGCTTCATCCGGTCGTTTTAAGTGAGTTCCGATATCAATTGGAGAAAGTCCTATGACTCCGTATTTATTTCCATGTACATCAGCTATAAATGATTTAGACAAAACATTATTCATATTGCTATTTTTATCGGGGTGAATATTTGCACCTAAAAACTTATAGTTTCTGTTTGAAACCTTATCATTAAACAAATCTATAAATGTATCACATTCATGATTTCCGATAGTATTGGCAAGAACACCTGAAATATTTAAAAATTCATTAACAACAGCACATTCATCAAGATTTTCACCTAAAAACATATCACCTGAACATAGTTTTAATTTATCAATCGGCATGTTTTTGTCAAATATATCATTTTGGTTTGTTAAATGTCCGCTATCAAATTGTTTTATAGCATTGTATGCTTTTTCCATTCTTATATTTTGACCATGAAAATCATGCATGTGAAACAAACTTAATTGTGTCGGATTGGTGCGAATAGGACTATCCCCATAAACAGTAACATAGTCTGTTTCGTGTATATCCTGCTCTCCTTTAAAATTTGGTAAAGATACATTTTTTTTATCAACTGAATTTAATTTGATATTAAAATTGGATATATTACGAATCATAACGCACCTTTACAGATTACAAAAACCATAAATAATTAAAATTGCTTAAAACTTTACAATACTTTACATTGACAGACATGTTAATGTTTTCCTTAAAATTTCTTCCGGGTTTGAAGAGTCGTCAACGGCAGGAATCACTTTTAAAAGTGCATTGTCAATCTCTTCAATATCATAACCGAGTGAAAGCATAATTGACTGTGCATCTTCTATTGCCTGATTTTTAGGCAATATTGACGGTGTTGTTGATTTAGGCAAATCTGTTTTCATAAGCTTATCTTTAAGTTCCAGAATGATTTTTTGTGCAAGTTTTGGACCGACTCCTTTTGCACGAGTAAGTTCTTTAAAATTGCCATCAATAACAAATGAAATCAAATCACAAGCATCAAATTCATTAAGAAGTGCAAGTGCCATTTTAGCACCGACTCCTGAAACAGAAAGCAGTATTTGAAAAATATCACGAGTTTCTTTATTCAAAAATCCATATAAAGACATTGAATCTTCCCTGTGAATCAGAGAAACATAGTAGCGTGATTTTTCACTACAAATTGCCAGAGAAAAATCTCTTTCGATAACTTCGAGCTGATATCCGATATTTGCGACTTCTACGGTTAAAAAAACACCTTTTGAAGTTTTACGCTTGTCAGTCAACATTCCGTTTAAGTAATCAAACATCAACCATACCCCACATCCATAGTGATTATACATGAAAAAAATATCTTTACAAGGAAATATGTTTCAGGTAATATTGTTGAGTAACCGATTAAATAGTTTTTGGAGGAATGCCGGAGCGGTTGATCGGAGCGGTCTTGAAAACCGTCGTACGTGCGAGCGTACCGTGGGTTCGAATCCCACTTCCTCCTCCATTTTAACCATTACTGTTCATGATAAATCTAGCTATAATTTTTCGACCATTTTGACTTTTACGGGTAAAACTATACTTTGTCTTGCAGTTTGAGAAAAAGTTGCAGAAAAACAAGAAATTTTATTTGTTGGGTTGGAACTTAACCTATTTGCTATTTGCTTGATTTGAGAATTATTCAAAAGATAAATTCACAAAATTATTAATATCTTTTGAACTACCCCAATTTTTATCATATAAATTGTGTTTTACAAATTTGAGAAAAGATGAATATTCCCAATCTTTTACATTTTTAACAAGACCATGTTTTACTGGGTTATAGTGAATATAATCAATATGATTGTTTAAGTCATCTTGGTTAATAATTGTGTGTTCAAAATATCGTCTTTGAAAAACACCTTTTTCACCTTTGTTTGTATAACCGTAGGTTGGGGTTTCTACCCCAACATCATAGTTTTTAGAAAAATAATATTTTATTGAAGTTATTATTTTAGGGTATTCAAGAGTGTTATTTGGATTAATGATTAAATGGATATGGTCAGGTAAAACACAAATAGAAATTATTTCGTACTGATAATATTTTTTAGAATTTTCAAATGCTTTTCTTAACAAATCAATATTGTCAATAAATATAGGTTTTCTTTTATACGCAACCATTATTATATGTACATAGCTATTTGGTACAAAAACTCTGCGATAATTCATATATTTATTTACAATAAATTGTTAAATTTGCATTATCAATATTGTTGGGGTAGAAACCCCAACCTCGTACTATAGAAATAGAAAAATTAGTAGATAAAAATTGAACCCAACC
>JAKSUR010000078.1 GCA_024408765.1 bacterium
TAACAAAAACATCTAATATAAATATTGATACTGAAATTGAAGAAAAAAAACTTGAACCTTATAAAGAGAACTTACAACTTATTGTCGAATAATTGTGTTTATTTTGAAATTTTTTCCTAACATCATTTTTGTTACAAAAGTTTACAATCAAAAGTTTACATATGTATTATTTTGAGTGTACAATCATGCTAAGGAGACTTTATTAAATTGTCAAAAGGTTACGAAAATTTTAATAATTCCGAAACAGCTTTCAGAAAATCCTCTCTTATACAAGAACGTATAGGACTTGTTTCAACGCACATGTATAAACAGTTTTTAGACTACCAACATGCAACAATGAATACAACCGAAATTTTTTCTGAAATGATTAACAATTTGAAAGCGATATCTGATTCTTTAAAACAATCTTTTTCGTCAAGAGGTATAACTACTGAAAATATATTTGTAGAATCTGATAAAGAAAAAAGTGTTGCAGTTATTAATATCCTGTGGCACACAATAAGCTTTACCACGAGATGCAATTTCGAACCGCAAGCGTTGTTTAGAGAAGGTAACACTCCTATGTTTTCAGGTCGTATTATGGCAATTAACGGAAATTATAATGAATTAACAGATAGTTCTATATCGAGAAGTGACATGATGTCAAAGCTTTTAGATAAAGAAGTCGCTTCATTATATGTGCCTGCCGACAAGTCTCAAAATTCGATTTTTAAAATAAGACATCTTTCTAACAGAGAGTTTTTCCTTAATTCATCGGATGCATCAAGGGAATTTGTTTTAAAAGTTATTGAAACAATATGCGGTGGCGGTTTATATCACGAAGAAGGTTCCAGAAAAAGCTTTAATATATAAAATCGTACTAAAAAACTATGCGCAATAAAATTTATAATATTTTATATGCCGTTAGATTTTTTGTTTTAACTGCATTGATTTTGTGCTAAACTTTTTAAGGATTAATGTACTAAAAAGAAGGTAAAAAGATGAGTTTAAATGTATATTTAGGGATTGATGTCGGATCTGTTACTACGAAACTGGCAATCATAAATGAATCGGGAAAATATGTTGATTCATTTATGTTAAAAACAGCAGGAAAACCGGTTAATGCAGTTCAGGAAGGATTAAAACATATTCAGGCGCAAGCTTTAACGGAATATTCAATTCAAGGTGTAGGTACAACCGGTTCTGGAAGATATCTTGCAGGTGCGTTAGTCGGTGCGGACGTTGTAAAAAACGAAATCACCGCGCATGCAGTAGCTGCGAGCACCAACATTCCAGATGTTCAAACCATTCTTGAAATCGGCGGACAAGACAGCAAAATAATTATCTTAAGAGATGGCATTGTTACAGATTTTGCTATGAATACCGTTTGTGCAGCAGGAACAGGAAGTTTTCTTGACCATCAGGCGCAAAGACTGAATGTTCCTATTGAATTATTTGGTGAAACGGCTCTTAAATCAGAAAATCCTGCTCGTATAGCAGGGCGTTGCGGAGTTTTTGCAGAATCGGATTTGATTCATAAACAACAACTCGGTTATCCTGTTGAAGATTTATTATATGGACTTTGTCAAGCATTAGTAAGAAATTATTTGAGCAATCTTGCTCTCGGCAAAGAACTTTTGCCTACAATATCATTCCAGGGAGGAGTTGCTACAAACTCAGGCATGGTTAAAGCCTTTGAAGAAGCTTTAAATACAAAAATTGTTGTTCCTGACAATCATCAAACAATGGGTGCAATAGGCGCAGCTTTATTAGCAATGGAAAATCACCAATATACAGAAGCTTCTACAAAATTTAAAGGCTGGGAAGTCGGTAACATGAACTTTCAATCAATAACATGCCAGTGTACAGGCTGTTCAAATAATTGTGAAGTAATAACAATCCTTGAAGGTTCTGACCATATCGGACATGTAGAAAAAATCGGTGATATAAAAGGAAATATTATTGCTCGTTGGGGCGGAACTTGCGGAAGATGGGATATAGCGTAGTTTATGTGAATAAAGACTGTCTTTGATTTATTAACTTAACTGCTATCATATAGTTGGAGGTTTATATGAGTTTAAAATTAAATAATTTTGAAATTGGCGGAAATAGGTTGACAATCCTTGCAGGTCCATGTGCCGTTGAATCACTTGATATTATGAGAGAAACCGCAGAAGGACTTAAGAAAATTACCGAAAAACTTAATATAAATTATGTTTTCAAATGTTCTTACGACAAAGCTAATCGTTCTTCAATTAACTCATACAGAGGGCTTGGCATTAAAAAAGGATTGGAGTACCTTTCTGTAATTAAGAAAGAATTTGATTTACCGATAGTAACAGATATTCACACACCGGAACAGGCGGATATTGTTGCGGAAGTCGCTGATATTATTCAAATACCTGCGTTTTTATGCAGACAAACGGATTTGCTCGTTGCAGCAGCAAAAACAGGTAAAATTGTTAATATTAAAAAGGGACAGTTTTTAGCTCCTGCACAAATGAAATCTTTAATCAAAAAAGTTGAAGATAGCGGAAATAAAAAAATTATGGTTACGGATAGAGGTGTTACATTCGGATATAACAATCTCGTATCTGATTATAGAGCTATTCCTATTATGAAAAAATTTGGATATCCTGTTGTTTTTGATGCAACTCATAGCGTACAAATGCCGGGTTCAAACGGAGATTCAACAGGCGGTGACAGAAAATTCGTACCGGTGCTTGCAAAATGTGCCATGGCGGCAGGTGCAGATGTATTATTCTTTGAAGTTCATCCGAATCCTGATAAAGCACTTTGTGACGGGCCAAACATGCTATTCTTGAAAGATGCTGAAAAAATATTTGCTAAATGTAATGAAATTTTTAAAGTTGTAAGAAATGATTAAAAAAGTCCAAAAATCAAGACCGTTAAAAGGTGAAATAACAATTCCTGCCGATAAATCAATTTCTCACAGGGCAATTATGTTGGCTTCATTGGCAAAGGGAAAATCTATAATAAGTAATTTCTCAAGCGGACAAGATTGCCATACAACTATGAATATTTTTAAACAGCTTGGTGTGAAAATAAAACAAATTGATCGCAAAACAATAGAGATAGTTTCAGACAGCATTTTAAAACCAGCAAATCCGAGTTCCTATTTTGCTGGAAATTCAGGAACAACAACTCGCTTGCTTGCGGGAATACTTGCATGTCAAGACTTTGATTCAACGATAACAGGTGACAAAAGTTTATCAAAACGTCCCATGAAAAGAATCATAGAACCGCTTACTCTGATGGGAGCAAAAATAGATTCAACTGAAGGTAAACTGCCACTTAACATACACGGGCATAAATTGCATGGAATAACTTACACTATGCCGGTAGCAAGCGCACAAGTAAAATCCGCAATTTTACTTGCAGGATTGAAGGCTGAAGGAAATACAACCGTAATTGAAACCGCCCAAAGTCGTAATCATACAGAATTGATGCTTAAACATTTTGGAGCTGATATAAAAACTGATAAAAATAAGATAACCCTTTCTCCATCAGAATTAACAGCAAAAAACATTGAAGTTGTGGGAGATATTTCATCAGCTTCATTCTTTATTGCAGCGGGACTTATTGTTCCAAATTCAGACATTACAATAAAAAATGTTGGACTAAATCCAACCAGAACGGGTATTATTGATATAGTTGAACGTATGGGCGGTGGAATCAGCATAATAAATCGGAAGAATATTTCGGGTGAAGAATGCGGAGATATTAAAGTTGCTTATAATGATTCATTAAAAGCTTGTACAATTGAAGGAGCTGATATTCCCCGACTTATTGACGAACTTCCGATAATAGCCGTTTTAGCTTCGCAGGCAAAAGGCACGACAATTGTCAAAAATGCTGAAGATTTAAGAAATAAAGAAACTGACAGGATAAAATGCTTAGTTTGCGAATTAAATAAAATCGGGATTGATATTCAAGAAACAGATGACGGTTTTATAATAAACGGTGGTAAAAAATTAACAGGCGGTGTCGAAGTTGAATCGTATTGCGATCACAGACTGGCAATGAGTTTTTATATAGCAGGATTAATTTGCGAAAAAGAAATTTCAATTAACGGTTTTGAATGGATTAATATATCCTTCCCTGAATTTGAAACGCAAATAAACGCTCTAAAATAAATGTAGTTTTTACAATTAATAATATATTTGTCATTATCAGATATATGAAGATATATGAAGTTGATATACAAGTCCAAAACCCTGTATAATCCAGATAAATCTAATGGCATTAAGATTTGTTAACAAATTATAATTAAAATGCTTGACTTATTTTTCTAATATGCAATAATGTATATGCACACTTTAAGTGTAGTCGAAACACTAAATAGCAAATAACCCCAAAATCATATAAACTCCTAGATAATAAACACTAATAAAGACCATTAGGATGCAGAAAACAAATCCACTCGACACACACCGAGTGGTTTTTTTTGCCCTAATAAATTTATTTTTAAAAAATTCAAATTCTAAAATGATGTATAATATATTTATGAACGAACTTCTTAATCAAACAATTAAACTTGTTCCTGAACAACCGGGGTGTTATCTTTACTATGACAAAGAAGGTTCAATTATTTATGTCGGAAAAGCCAAAAATCTTAAACGACGGGTTTATAGTTACTTTCATAAACAGCATGACAGCGTAAAAACCACAATACTTGTATCACAAATTGAAAAACTTGAATATATTATCACAGATTCTGAGCTTGAAGCTTTTATTTTAGAATCGCATTTGATTAAAAAACACAAGCCAAAATATAATATATTACTAAAAGATGACAAAAAATATCCTTATTTTCTTATAACTGATGAGGATTTCCCAAGGATTCAAATAGTTCGCAAAAAAAATCTTAATCCCGACAAAGGTAAATTCTATGGCCCATACACCGATATAAGAGCAATGCATGCAACATTGGATTTTTTAAAAAAAATATTTCCTTTAAAGCAATGCAAACAACCAAAATTTTCAAACAGACCTTGCCTTTATTATCATATAGGCAAATGTCTTGCACCATGTCAAGGTAAAGTTACATCAGAAGAATATAAAAAAATAATTACTCAAGTAGAAATGTTTTTAAGTGGTAAACAATCAGAACTTATAAAACAAATTAAAGAGCAAATGGAACTATATTCAAATAATGAACAATTCGAAAAAGCCGCTAAAATGAGGGACAGTTATCTTGATATACAGAAAACACTTGAAAGACAAAAAGTCATTTACGAAAATACCAAGCTTAACGAAGATATTGTTGCGGTTATGCATGATGAAGGAATACTTGCAGTTTCAATAATGATGATTAGAGAAGGTCGGCTTATTGATAAAAAAGATTTTACTTATTATGTTGACGAAATTGATAAAATAGAGTATTTTGAAACATTTTTTAGAGAATATTATACCAATTTAAAATTGGAATTTCCCGATAAAATTATTTCCAAAAATCTTGAAGAAATAGGAAACAAAGAGTTATATGAAGATTGGCTTAAAGTAATTTCAGGAAAAAAGATTATGATAAGTTACGGCAAACGTGGAAAATACGCGGAATTATATGAATTGGCAATGAAAAATGCCGAGAATTTGCTTGAAAATGCCAAACTAAAAAAAATGTCACAAATAAGGGATGATTTTAATGAAGTTGGTTCATATCTTGCAGAGAAATTAAAACTTGGCAATTTTCCGAACAGAATTGAATGTTATGATATATCACATATCCAAGGTACAAATACAGTTGCATCAATGGTTGTTTTTCAAAACGGATTACCTAAAAAGACAGCATATAGAAAGTTTAAAATATGTATGACAGAAGGAAAACCTGATGACTTTTTATCAATGAAAGAAGTTCTATCTCGCAGATTGGCTCATCTTGGCGAGTCAAAATGGGAAAAACCTGATTTAATTATAATAGATGGCGGAAAAGGGCAACTTTCAAGCGTAATGGAAATAGTTCAAGAGATGGGAATCAAAGTCGGCAAAAACGGAATTGATTTTGTATCACTGGCAAAACGAGAGGAAGAGGTGTTTTTGCCTAACGCCTCCGAATCAATACTGCTTCCGAGGGATTCAAATGCTTTGTATTTAATACAAAGAATACGAGATGAGGCACACAGATTTGCAATAACCTACCATCGTGATTTGCGTTCTAAAGCCTTACATAAGAAATAAGCTGACCAACCAAAATTTTTACAATCAGAGAATGTGGAAAAATTATTTTCTTGAATCCACTCTCAAG
>JAKSUR010000079.1 GCA_024408765.1 bacterium
ATATTATATTCGGAAAACCAAATATAAAGCAAGGACAATTCACTTCAGATTTAAAAATGAAAGGAAAATTATCAAATCCTAAAATATTAGGTGATTTTCATATTGTAGAAACAAATATTCCATTTTTAGATACGACAATGAAAAACATCGAATTTCTTTTTAGAGATAAAAATCTTGAAATAAATTCAAAAGGCGAAATTTTAGGTAATGATATAGAGGCACATGCTATATTAAAAAATGATTTAAAAAAGCCTTATCATATTAAAAATGCACTTATTACAACGAATGAAAGGAATCTAAGTTCAATTACGGACAAATTAAAATATGCCGTAGCAGAGAGTTCGCAGATACAGGACAGTTTTGGGATTTTCGATTTAGATTCAATAATTGCAGATAATATTGTTATTAAAGCTGATAATATTACTCTTAGAAATCTTCATGCAACAAATTTTAATGCATCTGCCGGTTTGAATAAACAAAGACTATTTGAAGTGAAAAACTTTATTTTCAATATCGCAAAAGGTAGTTTGAGCGGTAAATACAGTTATAATTTTAAAAATAATGACATAAATCTTTCTATGCAGGCAGAGTCAATCAACGCAAATGACATCACATTTGCTATATTTGATTTGCAAAACCAGATATACGGCGATTTAACGGGTTCAATAAATTTATCCTGTAACGGTGAAACTTTTGAAAAATGTATGCAAACACTTAATGGCGATACGATATTTAACGTCAAAAACGGCAAAATGCCCAAGTTGGGTTCTTTGGAATATCTTTTAAAAGCAGGTAATTTATTAAAAGGCGGAATTACCAGTCTTTCAATTAACAATGTTGCGGATGTTATATCTCCGCTTAAAACAGGTGAATTTTCGGATATATTCGGGTCAATCACAATTCACAACGGAATAGCGGAAAATCTTGAAATAACAACAGAAGGTAAGAATTTGAATTTATTTGTATCAGGCATTTATGATTTTTCAACTTTCATAGCTGATATGCAAGTGTTTGGGATAATTTCCAGAAAGGTGTCCTCTATGCTTGGCCCTATTGGTAATTTGTCCGTAAATTCAATTTTTAACATGATACCCGGAATTGATTTATCCAAAGACAATACCATCATAAATAAACTTAACAGAATTCCGGGCATAGAATTATCAGAAAAGGCATACAGAAAATTTGTAGCTGATATTAAAGGCAATATAAACGGCAATGACTATGTCAAGAGTTTTAAATGGATTAACTAGTTCTTAATTTTTTCATATACATCAGGAAAATTTTTCGCAGTGGATTTTCTTATATAATCAACTCTCAAATTTTCTGCAATAATATTTACATTATAAGAAGCCGATATTATATAAACTTTTGTTTTGTAATAATTATGGAAGGTTTTTATTTGTTCAACAAACCATTCACCGGCATATTTAGGCTCGAAATCATTTTCCATTTGCAAATCCGTTAAAATAATATCGAACGGCGAATTATTATTTTCAAGCAATTTATCATAACCTTCTCTTGCCGATTCCGCATAAATTATTTCAGATTGCGGAAATAAATGATTTATATATTTTGTGTGGTAATCTCTCCACCCTTTCACATCATCTACAATTAAAATTTTCATTTTCTTAAATTTTCTGCTCCTTCAAGATATACAAACTCCGGTTCAAAAAGCTCACTGCAATTAATAACAATTAATACTCTTATGCATTTTTTTAATGAACCTTCAACATTCATTTCTTGCACACACATCATTGGCACATCTTTCCATTTAAGATTTATTCGTGCATATTTTGCAGGATAATCTGCTGTTAAATCATCCGTTGCTGAAAATATCACATGCGAAATTTGTTCAATATCAAAATTATTTTTTTTAATCATTTCTTGAAGCAATTTTATAACAGCACTTCCTATTGCCTCAGGCGAATTTTCATCAACTGTAATTGCACCTCTAATACCTTTTGTAATCATAATTTATCCTCCGTAAACATATAAAATAATGCACCAAGAGTATGTGCAGAAATCACATAACCTTCTTTATCTTTTTGAAATAACCATGTTCTTATATTCTCTTTTTTAATCCAAATTCTGTCAACTATTATTCCACCGTCATTAATCGGGGGTTTGACTTCTTTTTTATCTGATATATATGCAGTGGAAATCACACAAGTTTCAGAAACACAACCTGATGAACCTGCTGATTTATTAACATATATTTTAATTTTGTCCGTTAAAAGTCCGGCTTCTTCCAAAAGTTCTGCTTTGATTGCATCTTCAATTGACTCACCTTTTCTTTCGTCACCAACAAGTCCGGCCGGAAGTCCTATTGAATATTGACCTTTCCCTTCAGCATTAAGTGGCGGACGTTCTTCAATAAGAAAAAGGACTTCATCTTTTGTTTGAGGAAGAATTACGACCACATTTTCCGCATTTGGTCTGTGCGCATAAAACCAATCGTTTCCGCTTTTAGCAACGGTTTTTTTAAGCTGTAAATATTTTGTATCAAAAAGTATTTCGCTCATAATTTACGCCGGAATTTTTATGCAAAATTCCGTATATTCTCCTTCTTCACTATCCACCGTTAGTTCACCGTTATGAGCTTTTGCAATCTGAAATGCTAAATATAAACCCAAACCGGTACCTATCTTTCTAAATTTTTTTGATGCAGAATAATATTTGTTAAAAATTTTATCTATTTCGGATTTTGAAATTCCTGCGCCATGGTCTTTGACCTTTATTGTAATGTACTTTGGAATTTCACCAATTGAAATTTCAATAGGAGTTTTTGGTGAACCGTAAAGAATGGCATTTTGTATAAGATTTTTTACAACTCTTTTTAGTTGAAATTTATCGGCAAAAACTCTGATATCACGTTCTAAAATTAAATTTATCGAATTGTTTGATTTTTTTGCAATCGGCGCCATCTCTTCAATAACTTCTTCAAGAAAAGATTTTAACATAATGTTTTCTTTATAAAGAGTCATTTTTCCTACTTTATAAGTTTCCAAAACAGTTTGTACCAAATCAAGTAATTCTTTATTTGAAGCTTGCATATTTTTTAGTGCAATTTTTTGTTTTTCACTAATCTTTCCAAAATTTTCGTTCAAAAAAAGTTCAATCATATTCGTTTCCGCAATAATCGGCACTTTTAAATCATGAGTAAGCGTTGCGACAAAATCTTCTTTTAAATTTTCCAATTCTTTTTGGTCGGTAACATTAGTAAGAATAACAATATATTTGGGTTTTTTATCTTCAATTTTCAATTGCACCGTACTTGCCGTAAAATTAGCCGACTTGTCATTAAGCAAAACAACATCATTATTTTTCCACATAGGAAGAGGCCTTTTATTTACTATTCCTATAAAATCATATATATTTTTTCTCGGAAGTTCTTTCCCGACAGTATTAAACCATTTTGCAATATTATCTGTTGCTCTGAGGATAACACCTTCCGAATCGGTTATCAGGAGTCCGTCCGAAAGTGAGTTTATTGTTGCTTCAAGGATATTATTTTGATTTATCAGTTCGGATTGATATTCTTCTATCATAGCTTGTCTGTCATGGAGAGTTTCTATCAAACGATTTAAACTTTCAGAAAGATTTTCCGAATCAGAATTCTCAAAATTTTCAATTTTTTTTGTTAAATCACCGTATCTGACATAATTAACTGTTTTTGTAACGTCAACCATATAGTCATTAATTTTATTCCAGCGTTTTTTTTCATTTTTCAAAGATTTATACACAAAAATTAATGTAATTAGTAAAATAACGCTGATTATAAAAAATCCGCAAGCAAGAATTTTTAAAATAATATAATTTGAATAACTAAAAAACATAATTAGTAGACCTAAAATTATTTTTCATGATATAATTATATCAGAAATTAGGGTATTAATAAATGAAGAAGATCACGGAGTATTTTTTAACGATATATTGTTGGCTTAATGCCACGATATGCTTTGCTGTTGAAAAGTTTGAAGTGCTGCCCGATTTACCCGATCCATTGGCTGCGTACGCACAAAGTGCGGAAGCATCAACCGTTTCGACTGCAAATAATTCAACGCCCTTGGTCGGCGGTTCTGTTGGACATGAAGTTGATTTAATACAAGTAATTCTTGCATTATTGTTTACGATTGTTTTAATTTACTTAGCACAAATTTTATATACAAAACTTAACAAAGCGAACATGAATGTTATAAAACGTCAACAAGGCAGTTTTGCAAAATCGCAAGCTTCGGTAATTTCGACTACGGCACTGGGAAATAACAAAACATTGCATGTCATAGAATTAGATGGAAAGAGAATGCTTATTGGTGCATCTTCGGGTGCAATACAATTAATTAAAGACTTAGGAGCAGTAACCGATAATGGGAATGTTGAAGAGGAGTTTTCTCATATTGAAATTCCTACCATCAAGATACCTAAAATTGAGATACCAAAAATTGAAATTCCTTCGATAGGATTTTCCAAATTAGCTACAAAAATTCATAAACAGATGGACAAAGATAATGAGAATTCTTGTGAAACACCTGAAGAAGAATCTGTTAATCTACAAGAAGAAAATCCTGATGTAATCATAGATTCGCTTTTTACTAAGCCGGAAGAAATATCCGAAAAAGAATCTGAGCATGAAGAAAATGCAACTAACGAGCATATAGTTGATCCTGATGACTTTGCGCTTTATAAAAAATATATATAGATAATGTTTTATCGTAGGATTGGGAGAGAAAAGTGGCAAAAGTAAAAATTGCAAACAGGTATGTAGGAGATAGTTCCCCTTGTTTTATAGTTGCTGAAATTGGGATAAATCATAACGGTTCTGTTGAGCAAGCTAAAAAATTAATTGATATAGCTGTTACAACGGGTTGTGATGCCGTAAAATTCCAAAAGCGGACAATTGATATTGTTTACACAAAAGAAGAGCTTGCGAAGGAAAGAAAAAGTATTTTTGGAAACACAAACGGCGATTTAAAGCGTGGGCTTGAGTTTGGAATAAAAGAATATAAAGAAATTGATAAATATTGTAAGAAAAAGGGAATTTTGTGGTTTGCATCATGCTGGGATGAAAAGTCTGTTGATTTTATGGAAAAATTTGATATTCCTTGTTATAAAATTGCTTCTGCGTCATTAACGGATGATAATTTGTTAAGATATACACGTTCAAAGGGAAAACCGATTTTGTTATCAACCGGCATGAGCACGATGGAGGAAATCCGACATGCGGTTAAAGTATTGGGGGAAAAGGATTTAATTATTTATCATTGCACTTCAACATATCCTTCAAACTCTGAGGAAATGAATCTTAATGTAATTAAGACATTTAAGGAGGAGTTTAGTTGTCCGATTGGATATTCAGGTCACGAGAGGGGATTAACGCCATCCATTTTGGCGGTAGCACTTGGAGCTTGTTCGGTTGAAAGGCATATCACGCTTGACAGAACGAATTGGGGTTCTGATCAGGCGGCGAGTTTAGAAATTTCAGGCTTATATCACATGGTAAGAGATATAAGGCAAACGCCTTTGATACTTGGTGACGGGGAAAAAGTTGTATATGAGAGAGAGCTTCCTATAATAAATAAACTTCGGAGGGTTAAATGATTAAACTTCCCGAAACAATAAAAATGGTAATTACGGATTTTGATGGAATTGTTACGGACAATTGTGTTTATGTCAATGATAATGGTGATATGAGCAGAAGGATTAATTTTAAAGATATTATGGGGTTTTCCATTTTGCGCAAAAACGGATATAAGGTTGGTATAATTTCCGGTGAAAAAAACAGGGCGATTGAAATTCTTTCGGAAAAATTTGAAATAGCGGATATTTATCAAGGAATAAGAAAGAAGCTTGATGTTTTGGAAGAAATCATTGCAAAATACAACTTAACGGATGAAGAATTTGTATATATAGGTGATGATGTAAACGACTATGATTCTTTAATGAGGGCAAAATATGCCATTACTGTACCAAATGCGGTAAGAAAGATTCAAGAGATTCCTCATATACAAATAACGGAATTAAAATCAGGCGAGGGTGCATTCAGAGAAATTGTTGAGGCAATAGTTAAGTAAGCTTGAAAGAAAAACATTTTAGTAGTTAAATAATAGAATAATGCGGACGTAATTCAGTGGTAGAATGCAACCTTCCCAAGGTTGACGTCGAGGGTTCGAGTCCCTTCGTCCGCTTTTAAGTTTTAATAAAAAGATGTAAAGGGACGAGAACC
>JAKSUR010000008.1 GCA_024408765.1 bacterium
TTGAGTTTACTACACTTTAGGCGTTAGTGTTGCGATTACTTCTTGAATGAAGACATCAGGAGGATGCGGAAAAAATCAAAAAAAGACTTGCGGAAGCAGGCGTTGAGGATAAAATCCGAAACTCATTTCCGCAATTTTTTGAGATTACTTGGTTATCGGCAATAAATGCGTCTACGAGTTTTGCTTTCGCAAAACACTCCGCACTCTGCCGATAATATGCCTTCAAATCCGACCTTAGGTGTGTGAACATAAAGTTGTGTGCGGGATAGCACACGACTTGCTTTGAAACCGTTCCCCGGAGTTTGCAGGAAAAATTTCAATTTTTCCGCAAATGCTTAATACTAATATTTAAAATATCTGTCAAAATCTACATCATCAAAGTTGCATAAAAGATGAAAAATATCGTCATCATCATCTAATCGTTGAAAATTGTAGTCATCAAAAAGCCAATATTTTGGATTGATTCCCTTTGATCTTACAATATTTTTTTCTTTTAGTATATTTAATTTCTTTTTTACAATTTCAACAGAAAGTCCGATTCTTTTTGCAAGCTCAACGGCAGTAATTCCATCAGAACTACTGTATTTATCGGGGGTAAGGAACATGAGCTCCAGTCCGACCGTTTTTAATGCTTTGTCTTCTGTTTCAGAACTCATAGTATTATTATAACTCTTTTTTGTGCGTTTTTATCATTTTAATGCTGTAGATAAATTTTAAATTTTACATACCAAGTATAATTTATCTCTAACTTTAGTATAAGATTTGTAAAAATTATTAAAGTTTTAAAAATTTTTGTCGTTAATATAATCAGAAAAATTTGTAGGAAGGATTATTAATGACTGATAAAGAAGAAGAAATGGGCGCATCATTATTTTCAAGAACGCTGGATGTAATGGAAAATGATCCGCTTGCGGAAATATTTGCACTTAATATGGGCGATTTTGTGTCGGAATACTTAATCTCAGACGATTTAGCCACCAAAATCGGGAAAAGTGAAAAAAATAAAACAGACAGACTTAAATCACAATTAAAAGAGTTGATATCAATATATTCTCTTGATAATACGTTATGCGTTCTTGGCTTTGATTCAAAAGATGAATATGTTGTTTACAACTCAATTGCTAAAACATTAATGCAAATTCTTGATGTGGATGCTTGTCATATTTATCTTACAGAAGAATTTACAAAAGGTTTAACTTTTGATAATAAATTTCTAGGGCTTGTAGGTTCGTCAGTTGATTTTGATGAAGATATTTATTCAAAAAAACTCGGATATTCAGAAAGTGAAAATTCAATAGTTTTGGATGTATTCAAATCTCTTGAAAAAATACAAATTAAAGATGTTTCGGCAATAGGCAATTTTATTCCGAAGTCTGAGCTTAAAGAACAAGATGTAAAATCTGTTGCCGTTGTTCCAATGCATAACAATGCTTATATTGTAGGTGTAATTGTTATAGAAAATTACAAAGAAAAAACGATAAAACGTGCTTATATGGATTTAACAGAAACAATCGGCAGATTATTCGGTACGTCTATGCATCTTCAAAAAACAATTGATCATGTCGAAGCTCTAATTCTTGAGGAAACGGTCTTTCCTGAAGAGTTGCAGCAAGCAATGGCAGAATTAACAGCACTTATTGGTGATTTAGGCACGCATCAGCAGGCATTTGTTGAAAAATTGGCAAAAGCAGTTGATGAAAAAGGTCAATATAAAGTCTCTCATTCACAAAATACAGCTGATTTATCAAAGAAGCTTTGTAAGCAACTTGGTCTGAATGAAAAAACAAGAGATTTGGTATATTATGCAGGGCTTTTACAAAATATAGGCAAAATTACTCTACCAGAAGCTTTGTTTGCAAATAAAGGAAAATTATCAAAAGAGGATTGGGAAAAATTACAAAATCATCCTAATGTTGGTGTGAATTTGCTTATGAATATAAATTTCTTGTCCGAAGTAATTCCGTATATTCATTATCACAAAGAACGCTGGGATGGAAAAGGTGAACCGGAAGGATTAAAAGGAAATTCGATTCCGTTTGGTTCAAGAATAATTGCGGTTGCGGATGCATATACGGCTATGACATCAGATAGGTCGTACAGAAAAGCTATGTCAAAGGAAGAAGCTTTAAATATTATGAAAGACGAAGCCGGTTTAAAATGGGATCCGGATGTTGTAAACGTATTATTTGAAATTGTTTAATCATATTTTAAATTTTGTATAAATGAGGGTGTCCAAAAAGTCATGGACACTCTTTTTTTTAAGTTGATATAATAAACATATTAAAACACATGTTAATATTGAATTAAGAGGTCAACGGTGTTGTGAAGTTGAAAGTGTCTTTGGTCAGATAAAGTGGAATGGTGGTTTTAAAAGATTTCTGTTAAGAGGATTAGATAAAGTGAAAACAGAATGGGGATTGATTTGTATTGCTCATAATCTTAACAAATTAAGTTTCGCTTGGTAAGTTAAACTTAATTTTTTGTTAATTATCTGATTTATCTGATTTATTAAAATTTCAATTTAAAAATGCAAATTAATAAAAAGAGGATAACTTTACTTTTTAGTCATCCTCCTACCCTACCCTACTTGCTTTGTTTTATTACTATGTTTTTTCTTAAATAGTAAAACACCGGTTAAAATACTTAATGTTATTATTGCTGATACTATAATAAATATTGGTTTCTTACCAAAGGTTCTCTTTTGACTAACTCCTTCATTACCGTTTAAAATGTCACGATATTTGACGATTTTTTTGTATAAGTCAGGCTCGGTTTCATTCAAACCTTCTGCAACAAATGCTTTTTCAAGAGCATCCATAATATTTAAACCTTCGCCCTTTTCTAACGATTTAAAATACATTTCTTTATAATTAGATGGTATTTTGGTACAATATTCATCAGATTCATTTTTTAAACATTCTTTATAATTTCCGTCCAGATTTAAAACGTCCAGAAAGAAAAACATATTGTGAAAACTCCTGATTGGCTCAGCAAACTTTGCTTGCATAAACCCTGATATAGATTGTAATTTTTCCTCAGGAATTTTTAACAATTCAGATAGGGTTTTTATCTGCATATTTTTATCTTTTTTATTTTGAAAAAGAGTTTTTATCGAAACAGAATCGTGGTTTGTTGCGCCTAACATATACGTTCCATCTTTCCAACCGAGTTTATGAAAAGCGGATGAACTTCCCCAATTATCACTCAGATGGTTGGATTTATATATTTTTACCCTATCTCTCGTTTCCTCTTTTAAAACCCAACCGTTAGCAATACTATAATCATTTCCATTTTCAAATTCATGCGTAATATTTTGCAAATCATAATCATTACCTTTAACCTTTTTGAACTCTTCGTCAATGATGTCTAATATTTTCCCGCCATATTCATAACATTTACCTGTTGTTTTTTGATGTGCATATAGCCAGCTTGCATCAACTCTTACGCCGTCATAACGATTGGCAAAATTCCTTACTTTTAGTTTAAAATATTCAATTCCTTCAGGTGTATCAAAATTAATTGCATTCAAACCCCATGGCAGAGATTCATTTTTTCTGAAAGCATTTGGATACATCCAGATTTCATCATTGGCCCCTCCGTTTACAAGCATATCTCCGCTTAGTTTAATGCCTTTTTGATTCAATTTATCTTTTGCTTTTTGCAAATTACTATCAGCTAAGAATTGGGTAAATTTATAAAAATCACATTCTTTTTTATATTCAGGTTTTGCAATAAGCGAGTCAATAAAGATTTTTCTCTCTTCATTAATAACTAAATCAGGATTAAAAAGATTTTGTTCAATGTAATTTTTCCAATTTTCAGGATTTTTTTCTTCATTTTTTAATACCAAAACTTTATATACAGATTTTCTTTCGAGCCAATCAGCATTTTTTGCACAATAATTTTCAAAATCATCATGTAATTTATTTTTTTGCCGAGTATCATTTTTTAAAAATTCATCAAAGGCTTTTCTTAATGCTTTATCTGTAGAAGAATTATTTTGTATTACGTTATTATAATTAACTTTTATATCCTTATTTTCTAATTTGTTGGCATTAAATACATCTTTTAAATCATTTTTAGATAACAAATTTGCGTACTCATACTCAGTAAGAGTTTCTAAATTAATCACCTGCTTTCCTAAATCCAAAGCAGAACCGGAATATGGTCTGACTTTATTTTTTCTGCCTGAAAAATCACCCTCAGGTAATAATTGCACATAATTAATTCCCCAATATAATTTGGCAAAATCAAAAAAATCTTGTGATTCTTTGCTTAACATATTTCCGCAACCGGTGCTTCTGTTTAACGTATCAGGAAGAGAATTGGATGGAATTATAAGCGTTGAAAAACCCTTATTGCCGACTTTTTCCTTAGCTTGTTTTAAAACAATTTTATATTCTTGTTCTTCATCGGCTTTAAGTTGTCTTTGAAAATTTATATTACGTTCTATATTACATATTTTCATTGTAATGATAATAAAAATTAAAAAAAAAAATTTGCCAATATTCCATATTTAATATAACATAAGAACTAGGGAACATATAAAATTTATAAGGAGGACTATTAATGTTTAAGAAAATAGCAAAAGGATTGATAACACTGGTTGTTTTAGCAATAATCAGCAATCCTGCACATGCATTTTATACGGATATGGATCAAAATCATTGGGCATATCAATCCATTAAATTTTTAACGGAAATAGGTGTTGTAGTTGGTTTCCCGGATGGAACTTATAAACCTGAAATTCCTGTTACAAGAGCAGAATTTGCATCAATGGCTATAAAAGCTTTGGGGCAAGAAAATGCAAATGTTACGCAAAATATCCATTTTGCAGATATTACCTCTGATTTTTGGGCATATAACATTATTGAAAAAGCTGTATACTTTAATCTTATGTCTGATTCAAAAGGTGAGGCATACAGACCGTTTGACCCTGTTACAAGAGCAGAAGCCATAGGCTTGGCTGTTAACGCAATAGCTTCAAGTCCAATCAGCGAACAAAGAGCAACTGATGTTTGCAACAAAGCATATAAAGATGTTACACAAATGCCTGCATGGTTTTTAATGTCAGCTGCAAAAGCACATTTATTAAATCTTGATGTTCAAATTCCCGAACATGAAGGCACAATAGAATCTCAAAGACCAATGAACAGAGCTGAGGTTGCTATGTTACTTTATAGAATGATGCAAGAAGCAAAACTTAATCCTAATGAAAAATTGGCAGAAGTTATGCAGAAGAAAACAGCAGACGGTTTTATAGTGGACAATGTTAAAGTTCAAGGTTCTATTGGTATAATTCCTGCCGGAACAATCTTTCCGATTAAGCTTGAAACCGTTGTCGGTTCAAAAATATCAAATGTGGGTGATACATACACTGCTAAAACACCAAAAAATTATGTAACAAAAGAGAAATATCTTTTGATATCCGAAAACAGTGATTTGAAAGGTCAGGTTAAGTATGTTCAAAGAGGTAGATTATTTAAACAACACGGTGAAGTTATACTTAAAAACGAGCTTCTTGTAACACCTAACGATCAAGCTATCATGGTATATTGCGTAGGAACTCTTGATCCTCAAAAAATAGGGTTTTGGAGAAGAATATTTAAGGGAAAACAAGTTATAACCAAATCTGGTGAGATTGTTAACCTCAGACTTTTAGCACCTATCAAAATTGATCTTACAAATGGTTATATTTACGAATAGTAAAATTTATAAAACAGATAAAAAGCCTGCTTAAAACATAGCAGGCTTTTTATTTACAAATCTTAATGATAATAAATATTTGCTTTTTTAAGAAGTTTTATTTGCTAAAATATTTAATGTATTAACATTTGATGAAGGGATGAGAAATGAAATCTTATAATATACCCAAAAGACGCGGTTATGGTAAGTCGGGGAAAGTGTCTTATGATAATCCGTTTTTAAAAATAATAACTTATATTGCAGTTTTAGGCATAGGCGTTGTTTTAGCCGGAATGATTGCATTGAAATTATATTTAGTATCTCTACCGCCGATTAAAAACCTCAATTCACTAAAACCTAATATTGTAACAACATTTTGTGCAAGCGGCGGAGAGGTTATAAAAACATTTGCAGCATATACATATTCAAATGTTGAATTGAAAGAAGTTCCCGAACAACTTATATTAGCGTTAATTGCAACAGAAGATAAAAATTTTTATAAGCATAAAGGCTATGATATGCTTGGACTTGCTCGTTCAATGGTTGCAAATGTTTTGGCAGGGCATGTCGTTCAAGGAGCAAGTACAATAACTCAACAACTATCCAGAATTCTTTTTCTCTCAAATGAAAAAACATTTACAAGAAAAATTAAAGAATTACAAGTTTCCGCTCAAATAGAAAAAACAATTTCAAAAGATAAAATTTTAGAAATGTACTTAAATAATGTATACTTAGGTTCAGGTGCGTATGGTGTAAAAGGTGCAGCAAGAATTTATTTCAACAAAGACTTAAAACAATTAACACTTCCGGAAATGGCATTAATCGCCGGTTTACCGCAAGCACCTTCGGTTTATTCGCCTTATCACAGTGTTGATCTGGCTAAAAAAAGAAGAAATCAAGTTTTACTCAGAATGTATAAAATGAAATACATTGATAAAGTAACTTATCAAAAGGCAAAAGAAGAACCGATAAAACTTTCTACAATGCCTATTATGTATGCAACAAACAAAGCTCCTTATTTTTGTGATTATGTAATGAAAGATTTGTACAAACTTGGATTTACTGAAGATCAAATTGTAAATGGCG
The DNA here is from genome assembly GCA_024408765.1 of bacterium. GTDB lineage: Bacteria > Cyanobacteriota > Vampirovibrionia > Gastranaerophilales > Gastranaerophilaceae > CAG-196. The sequence goes on from JAKSUR010000008.1 coordinate 6,772, forward strand.
GATTAAAGGTTATAACTACATTAAATTATAATGCACAATTGAAAGCTAATGAAGCTATTCTTTCTAATTTGAACTCTTGGGGATTAAAAAGTGATAAAAACCAAGCTGCTGTATTTTCTTTTAGTCCAACTGATGGAAGAATTTTAGTATATGCAGGCGGTAAAGATTACTCAAAAAGCCAATATGATAGGGTTACACAATCATCAAGGCCGTCAGGCTCAGCATTTAAACCTTTTATATACACAGCGGCAATTGAAAAAGGTTATTCTCCGAATGATATGATTGATGACTTGCCTGTTAAAATCGGAAATTGGACTCCAAAAAATTATGGCAATAAATACAGAGGCTCAATACCTTTGTATACTGCATTAATGATATCTTCAAATGTTTGTACGGCAAGATTGATGGATGCGATAGGTGTAAGACCAGTAATACAACTTGCAAGGGTTATGGGTATTACAACTCCAATACCTTACGATTATACGATTTCATTGGGTTCAAACAGCGTAAAACTTTTTGAAATGACAAGAGCTTATGGGGTTTTTGCAAACGGTGGGTTTAAAGTTGAACCTTATGCAATAGAAAGGGTTGAGTCATCAAGAGGTACAATTTTATATGAAGCAAGAAAAGCAAGAACAAGTAAAGTTTTAAATATTAATACGGCCGCAACTATGACTGCAATCATGAAAACGGTTATTACAAATGGTACGGGAAGAGCTGCCGGTATAGGGAAACCTGCTGCCGGCAAGACAGGAACAACTGATGATTGCAAAGATGCATATTTTATAGGTTTTACACCTGATGTTGTAACCGGTGTATGGGTAGGTAACGATGATAACTCAAAGATGGGTGAGTTAACGGGAGGAACAGTTCCTGCAAAGATATGGCATGATATTATGTTGGTTGCTACAGAACCTTATGGTAATTCAGATTTTGAATATCCGGAAATTATTCTTAATTCATTTAAAGCTTCTAATGTTTCGGTTATTACGCAAAGTGAAGCAAGAAAAGCTTTTGAAGAAAAATCAGCTAAGGAAAATGAAGCTATAAATGAAAACAATTCTTCTGTAGTAAATCCCGCCATGATAAAACCGGATACAATTAAACCATTAGATTTACTGAAAAAGAAAGAACCCCCGAAACCTACTGCAGTAAAACCTGTTGAACAAACAAAGCCCGAAAGAATGATACCACCGATGGAACAGTTTGCACCAATACCAATTGCACCCGTTCCTATGAATTTATCTAATAAAGGAAATGAAAATGAAAATTAATGAATTAAATATTGAATATGGTGAAAATTCTTATCAATCTGCAAAAATAGAAGTTAATGATTCGATTATAGATTATGAAATGAGTGGAGCCTTAACTTTTAACGAACTAAAAGCTCTTTCCAAAGGGTTGGATTTGATAAGTGAATTTTATGACGTAAAAGCCGCTTGCTCACTTAAAGGAAATGGCATTTGTGCTGTTGCACTCGGACAGAATTTAGCGGATGCAATTGCTAAAATTATGGACGTAAATCCTATCGATTTTATGTATTCAATAATTGTTGTTTCGTCAGAAGTTGACAGTGAAACAGCAAAATTTTTGAAAGAATCAAACATAATTGTGGCACCTAAATTTACACAGAATGCCACTGAAATCCTTGATTCTCATAACATTCGTTATGTTACAATAAATACACCATTAAAAGATTATAAAAATTATGTACCTGAAAACATCAAAGCTACTGCGTTAGGCACATTCGTTCAAAGCCCAAATTTAAGCGAACTTGATAAAGATACTTTTAAAGTGATTTCTAAACAAAAACCTACGGTAGAACAAATCGAAGATGCGGTTTTTGCGTGGAAAGTAGCTAAATACATAAATTCACAAGCAATGGTTATTGCTAAAGACCTTAAAACAACTGCTATAGCACAAGGACTTCAATCTGCTTCAATAGAATTTGCTATTGATTACTCTTGCGATATGTCAAAAGAGGCAATACTTGCCTCCGATATGCCAATAACCGTACACGATATTGATGTTGCTGCACAAGGAAGAATCGCACTCATAATTGTTCCGAGCGCTGATAAAGACATTATAGAAAGAGCTGACAAATATTCAATGGCTTTAATTGAAACAGGAATTACAAATATTTTGTTTTAAAAAATTATACAATAAAAGCAAAAAAGCCTCTTTTGAGGCTTTTTTAGTCTGTGCTATTGCTTTATTTATTGAACTTTAATGCTTTCATCCAAGTATTTTATTAACGGATATATAAAGAATTCAATAATTCTGCGTTTTCCGATTTTAATTTCGTTAGTTGTTGTCATACCGACTTTGATACTTTGTTCTTTACCTTCAACCATAAGCGTTGAATTTAAAGGTTTTACATACACTTCGTATACTTCACCCAAGCGTTCATCTTTAATACTGTTTGAACCCACAACCGTAACTTTACCGTTTAAAATTCCATATTTTTGGAAGTTATATGTATCAACTTTTATAGAAACAGGCATGTCCGTTTCAACAAAACCGATATCTTGATTCATAACAGTGGCTTTAATTTTAATAGGTGTATCATCAGGAATAATTGTCATAAGTTGTTCGGCGGGAGTAACAACGCCTCCAATCGTATGAATCATTATTTTATTAACAGTTCCGTTCACAGGGGCTTTAATTATTTGAGTTTGCTTATCAATTTGTTTCATTCTGTTTGATATTTCTGATAAAGAAGCTCTTGCTTTTGCAATATCATGCGACAGATTGGAAGTTTCGGTTAAAGCTTCATCGTATCTTGACTTTGGAATCAAATCCATCACTTCATTTAATCTTTTCTTTTTATCTTGCGCAATAGCTAAGTCATATTGTTTGGATTTTATTGTTTCATTCAAAATTCTTTGTTCTTCCCTTAAATTATTCATTTCCAACTTTGGCTCATCTTCAGACGGGATAATGACCGCTAAGACTTGCCCTTTTTGAACGTAATCACCTTCAAGCACATTTATTGTTTGAATAACACCTTTATCCAAAGATTGAACGACTTTTTCTTCGCCATCAGGAATAATCGTCCCTCTTGCAGTTATAACAATATCTACTTTGCCAAAATACATCCATAATGCCGCAAGCACCAGAAATGACACAACCAACCAAAAAATAGTATTCCCAAGAGGGTTCATAGGTCTGTCCTCTATCTCTGCAAGAATTGGTTGGAATTCATGAGCATCATTTTCTTTATACAAAATAAAATCTTTAATCTTAGTAATCAGATTTTTAAACATTCGTCATCTCCTAACCCATTTGTGCATTATACAGCGTACGATAGTAACCGTTTTTACTTAATAATTCTTCGTGAGAACCGACTTCAACAATTTGTCCGTTGTCAAAACAAACAATTGTATCACAGTCTTTTATTGTTGATAATCTGTGAGCAATAATAATTGTTGTCCTATCCTTAGAAATCATTCCCAAATTATCTTTAATAATTTTTTCGGATTCATAATCCAATGCAGAGGTAGCTTCATCAAAGATTAAGATTTCAGGGTTAGAAATCAAAGCTCTTGCAATAGCGACTCTTTGTTTTTGACCGCCTGATAAACTTGAACCTCGTTCTCCGACCTCTGTATCATAGCCTTTAGGAAGTTTAGAAATAAATTCATGAGCACCTGCAATTTGTGCAACTTGAACTATTGATTCCATTGGCATATTAGGTCTTGGAAGTGCAATATTTTCCTTAATTGTACCTGAGAACAAGTAGTTTTCTTGTAAAACGATACCAATATGAGTTCTTAACCAGACGGGGTTGATGTTTCTAATATCAATTCCGTCTATAAATATTGTACCTTCAGTTGCATAATACAAGCGCTGAATAAGCTTTGTAAGAGTTGACTTTCCGCTGCCGCTTCGTCCTACAAAACCTATTTTTTGACCTGCTTTGATATCAAGATTAATTCTATTGAGAACCATTGGTGCTTCTACGTTGTATCTGAATGAAAGGTTTTCAATTTTTATATCACCTCTGACATTTGACAATGTAATTGCGTTATTTGACTGAATTTCAATCGGGTTATTTAAAATATCACCAATTCTGTCAACTGACAACAGTGCTTGTTGAAATTCATTCCACAAATTAACAAGCCTGAGTGTCGGCCCGCTAAATTGTCCGGTAAACATTTGAAATGCTATTAATTGACCTATTGTAAGTTGATTGTCGATAACCAAACAAACTCCGACATATAAAATACAGATTGTCATTAACTTTTGAAGAAGTCCGCAAGTAGCACCGGTAAAATTCCCCATAATTGCAAGATTAAAGCTGGATTTTAAGTATTTACCGAGTTTTTCTTCCCATTTTCTAAACATAGAACCTTCAATAGCAAGGGATTTGACAGTTTGAATACCTGTAACGGATTCAACCAAATAAGAGTTTTGAATAGCACCCATTTGAAATTTATCTTCTAATCTTTTGCGAAGTTCAGGTGTAATAAGAAGGTAAATAACAGCAATTATACCTACAAATGTAATTGCAATCATTGTAAGCTTTACGCTGTATGCAAGCATGATTCCGATAAACACAAAAGAAAAGAATGTATCAATCAAAACAGAAACAGCTTTATCAGTAATAAATTCTCTGATTCTGTCAAGTTCTCTGACTCTTGCAATAATGTTACCAACTTGTCTGTTTTCAAAATATACATAGAATAATCTGAATAAATGTTTAAAAAGTTTCGTGCCAAGTTTTGCATCAATTTTATTGGTTGTATGAATAAATATATAATTTCTTGATAAGTTTAATAAAAATTCAAACAACGCAACTACAATAAATGCAAAAGCTAATACATTCAGAGTTGAAATCGTTCTGTGAACAAGAACTTTATCTAAAATAACCTGTGTAAACAAAGGTGTTACAAGTCCAAACAACTGAACAACGAACGAACCCAACATAACTTGTCCGACAATTTTTTTGTATTTAAGAATTTCATTAAAAAACCAAATAAATCCGAACTTTGCATCGTCTTCAATAAATTTGTGCTTCATTATAAGCATTTTATCTTCGATTTTCTCTTGAAATTCAGATATTTTGTGTAAAACAGGTTGACCTGCCAAAGGCGTTAAAACCAAAACTTTATCTTCCTCAGGCTTAATTGCCAAAATAACCTTATAAGTGCCGTCATCTTTCATTTTTACAATCGCAGGCAAAGGATATTTAGGCAAAATATCTTTTATTTTTATATTCTTTATTTTGATTTTAAATCCTTGACCTCTTGCAATACGCACAAGTTCCTCTTGAGATGTATCGGCTGTTTCAATACCATACTCACGAACAACAGATTGCATATTTATATCAACCTGATTCATTCTTGCCGCAATTTCAAGAGAAATTAAACCTGTATTTACATTTGGTTTAACTTTTTCAATGTCTTGTTCTTGTTTTGTTTGTTCTTTTCTTTCTTCGTTATCCATAATATATCCTAATAAGTTTTTGTAAGCACTTGTAAACTTCGTGCTATTGCAACCGCTGTTGTTTTAAGTTTAAGATTATCTATTTTTTCTTCCAAAAGAGCAACTTTTGAATCTTGTAAATCTATTGGAGAAATTATTTTATTTTTAAGCAACTTTGTCATGGAAATTTCTTTTGTCGTTAATTCTTTAACCATTGAATTACTTGCCTCTAATTGAGAGTTATTAGTTTTATAATTTGACTTTAAAGTATCTATTTTTTTTGTTAATTCTGCAATAGCTTTTGCTTTTTCAACTTTAACTTTTTTAACCTCTATTTCTGTTTGCTTAACTTTTGAACGAACTTTTCCGCCATCAAAAGGTGTCATGCTAACAGAAGCTCCTATCGCCCAGTTAGAAGGCGAAAAATCGTTAAATCCTTCTGCATATTTTTTAGGATCAGAACCATACATATAATATTTTGAATATAAATTTACCTTCGGATAATTTGTTCTTTTTATGGCAAGAAGCTCCAATTGCTTTTTCTTAAGCACATGCTCGTGTATATGATTTGTTACCGATTTTGAATAATCGAATTCATCATTAATATTGATATTCGGAATTTGTACATCTGCAACTTTCAAATTTTTAATATCATAATCTTCATTTGTAAAAAATGTCATACTAATTAAATTTTCTTCAAGTAAGCCTTCTAAAACAGCAATTTCTTTTTTAACTCTTGCAACCTTCGCAGTTTGGTCATTCAATTCTATTTTGGAAGCTTCGCCTGCTTTATACAAACGATTTTTCATTGTAAGTGTTTTTTGTTCCAAAGCTAATATTTCTTTTTTTAGCTTAATTTGCTCATTTACAATTAATATTCTTGCATAAAGGTCAATAACCGTAAGCGATAAATCCTGATTTTGCTCTAATTGCAGATAATTTTTTAACTTAACATCTTCTTTTGCCATATCAAGATAACTTTTGCGAACACCAAAATCGTATAAATTGTACGTCAGAGTAGCTCCTGCAATGGTTTGAAATCTTGTATACGGATTAACAAATACATCGCCTACTGTAATTGTGGTAAGAGAATCCTTAAAATTTTTGTTGTACTCATTACCTGCATATATACCAAATTTAGGTAAATATTCCGCTTTTGCTTCATTAATACCGTATTTTGCAATTACCACATCAAAATCAGCCAACTTCAAATCGTAAGAATTTGCAATAGCTTTCTCTAATATATTATCCAAGTCTATATTTTTTACTATTTTTTTGTCCTTATTTGTATGTTTTATAATCACTTCTTCCGTTTTTACAGACTTATTTTCTTTGTCTATAATTGCTAAAATTGGCAAACAATAATAAGCTTGCAAAAATATTAAACACAAACAAGACAGAAAAACCTTCTTATCTAAAACATTCATTATAACTTATATACTGTCACGAGTACAACCCAATGTCAAATTTTTATACCCAAACGGCTAGGTAACAAATGAACTATAAAAAGAGGTTCGGAATAAAATCCGAACCTCTTTTTGTATTCAAGTTAGCAACTACGAAACTGTAATCGGTTGGGTTAAATCAAATGAATATGCTTGCATCATGCTTGCAATATCGTTTTTATTACCTAAAGCAAGTACATCTATTGAAGAATCATAATTACCGTTATTTTCTAACCAAGCAACCACATTCGATCTAATCATATCAATCTTAGCATCTAAATCTTCAACGGCAGTTCCGCCAAAAGAAATACTATCGTCATAGACATTAAAACGCTCGTACGCAACAATACCTTTTAGTGATTCTAACGTCTTAGGCAGATTAATCTTTTTAGCATTTTGTGCAATATCATTATGTACAAAATAAAATTCATTATACATCTCATTAGCCAAACTTACATTAAAGTATAATGTCATTTCTTCATTTGCACCTGCTTCAAAATTTAATACATTATTTCCGTCCCTATCACTGATTATCAGCGAAGTATTCTTATCAAATTTATTTATATTGTATGTATCACTACCATCACCGCCATAATAGATATCCGCTCCGCCTTTTTCGTAATTAAACACATTATCCTTATCATTAACACCATATACAATATCATTCTTTTTGGAGTCCGTTATTATTTGTGCATTTTCACCTTCTAAGAATGCGATATGGTTTGATTTGTTATTTAATTCTATATTATTGACAGAACCTCTGTATGCAGTAACGTCATATTTTTGTCTGTTTGTATCTGTTATGGTAAATTTGGACAAATCATTTGTACGAATTGCTAACTCATCAGCAGCCAGATTAACATAATTTCTGTTCTGAATAGTAAAATAATTTGTAGTATTTGTTTGATCTTCAAAGTAGAAATTGCGGATTTCATCATCTAAATTAACATTTATTGACTTTGAAGTAACCACACCTTCTGCCAAAGAACCATAAGCTTCATCATAACCTTTGGTCATAGTAAGATTTACAGCTTTATCACCCATTAAATAGATTTTATCATCACCTTTTGTTCCGACTACTTTACCGCCTTTTTCAGCATACACTTCAACTCTGTCAAAGATATCATTACCTTGAACGGTTACATTTGCCAAGTCATTATTTTTACCTAAACCTTTCAGAATATAAGTTCCGTAAGCATTATTAACATTACCAACTTGATGACGTATAACTTGAATATCAGCACCATTACCGGTTTTCACCACTCGATATTCTGATGTACCAAGGTCATTTAGATTCAAATTAGTACCTTTTGTTAAATTAACGGTATCAGTGCCGTATGAAATATAACCGTCAGCATTTGTATTGGCAACAATCTCATTATTACCTAATCCGATAGTTATTTTATCATTATATCTTGAACCGATTACCGTATCATTACCTGTGCCGGTTGAGATTGAAACAGCTTTTTGCGCACTTCTTGCATCAATAAGTTCATTCAACTTAGTACCTTTATAACCTTTTTGTGCATCTACATAGTATTCAAAATCGTTTAAACTAATAGGAGTGCTTGTTGTTGCAATAAACGCAGTTGCATTAGTATTATTAGAAGCAAAATTTTTAAGTGTAAGTGTTCCGCCATCTGTATCACCATAATCATTGGCTCTGTGTAAAATTACATCATTGCCTTTTAGTTCGACAAGGTATTTACCCTTTAGTCCTTCACCCTGACCTATGCCTATGTTTAAATCGTATGAACCTTCCGTTACATAATTTTTATCATAGAAATCTGAAATAGTAAGTTGTTCACCTTTTGTAAACTTAACCGTATCATCACCTACATTTGCCAGCCTTCCTAAAGCCTCAACGTGATCTTTATCAAAACTGTAACCACTGCTTGGTTCATAATTTGTATAATTTGCTTCGTTATATCTGATTTCATTAATACCTGCGCCTAATTGATAAGTATCATTACCGTTTGAAGCATAAGATATATCATTTCCGGAACCGGCTTTAACATTGTCTTTAAAATCAGGATTAACCCATTCCCACTTAGATTCACTTTCATTATAATAACGACCTTGATTTGTTATAATTGTGTTATTACCTTCTCCTGCATTAACCGTTACGCCTTTTGAAGAATAATTGCCGTCAACAACTTCATTTAAAGCACTTCCTGTATATCTTCCCGATTTGTAGAGATTTTCATCTTGTTTATAATTTTCAAAATAAACATCTTTGAGCTTTACACTACCTCTTTCACCTAGTGAATAATCATAGTATTCATACATAACATCATCATTAGGTTTCTTGGCAAAATTAGCGATATTAAGTTCACCTGTTGCTTCACTGCTACTATTATATTTAGCATAATAAAGATTGTCGTGTTCAGGAGTTGAACCGGAAGCTTGGCTTGATGAAGCATACAAAAATTTTGCATCAGATGCTTTGCCGTTATATGCGTGGACAGCAGAATCAATCTTTCTCTCGCCGTTTTCATAATATACATAGCCCAAATTATATCTTGATACTAAGGAACCTTTAGCAATGTATGTATAACCGCCGTAAGCATTACCAATATATATATTGTCTAATTTATTCATTTCCGTAGCAGTATCATCAATTGTTGAATTTTCAGGGCTATCTGTGAATAAATAACCAATTAATGCATTACGATCGGTTTCTGAAACAAGATTAAAATTATTACCGACCTTTTTGTATAGCAAACTTAATGAACCCACAGTACCCGTATATGGTGCATCTGCTCCGTTATTTAATTTGTAGAAATAGTTTTGACCTGCTGTACCTGCCAGATGCCAAGCATCACTTCCCACATATTTAACATAAAGCGTTTTGCCGTTATTAGCCATTGTTACATCCAGAGCGCTTCCTGTAATTTCTATATAGTCAGTATCATAATAGGCAAAATTCGTGATATCGCCATAAAGACTATAATCACCGGTTGAAGCATTCAATGTATAAACATTACCGGCATCTAAAATTTGTCGCATAGTAATATCGCTTGCGGCAGTAAAACTGTAATAATCAGTAGATGCTGCTAAAAAATTAATATTACGACTTGGAGTCATACTATATCTATCAGTACCAATACCAACTTCATTTGCCGTATTCAATGTCAACTGATAGTACGGAGGAATAGTTCCTGCCACATCAGAAATAGCACCTGTATCACTATTTATTGATTTGCCGGATTCTGAAACTTTTTTTTCTGTTTCGGGAATTTCAACTATATAATAAGTTGTACCTCTATCTGAGTAATCAAATGTATCGGTTTCATTATTATAATAACCGCCGGTTGTGCTATTTACATCTAATTCTGCACCTTTTGTTTCGTGCCAAGTTTCAACAAAAGCATTTTTACCGTCAGTATAAAATTCTTCATAAGAATGTTTTGGCCCTGAAATGTTTTTAATGGTTAAGTATTCACCATTTGTAAGTTTGTATGTGTCAGAACCGTATAATTCATTATTTTTGTTAATTAATAAAAGGTTTTCGCCTTGACCTCCCGTAATTGTATCATCAGCAACAGATCCAAGAATATTATCGTTACCAATACCTGCATTAATAGTAGTTTTTTTTACTACCTTTCCTTTTGTATCAACTAATGAACCATTCACTAATTCAAATTCTGATAAATCAATATTATCATTTACATTTGTGCCATTAATTTTGGTGGTAGTAATATCTGCTTTTGTATGATAAGTGGAAAGATTATAAGCATTGATTTCACTTCTGTTATACACAAGTCCGTCATTATAAATATCTTTTGAAACAAAGAGTTCCAAATCATCCATGCCTGAGCCTAAATATCTAAACTTGCTTGTACCGCTTTGTTTTACAAAATCTTTAACATAAACTTTATTATCCGAGCCTTTCAAATTAATAACCAAATCATAACCTTGAACGTCATAAGGATAACTTGGATCTGTCGAAACAAAACTTGTATCAATAATGTCACCGTATGAAGCACCTGCAATACCTTCACAACCCCTAACAGTAATTTGTTCTCCCAATGAATTTGTATACGTTGCATTTCCCTTTGAATCAACATACACATCAGAATTAATGTCATAAAAATCAATCATAGTCTTTGGATTCACTTTTTTTTCTAATAAATCATCCATCATTTTTCCCTTTCTTTTTTCAACGAAAAATAGACCTACACTTAATGTGTAAGTTGTATTAATCGCTCTCTAGTAACATTTTTCTCTGAGTGGATTCTTTTACAAAACCCATTTTTCCATACATTAGTAAAAAAAGGTAAACCTGTCAATTATCATAATGTTCTATTAAAATTTTTTAAAATTTTTAGTGCAATATATATTATGACTTATTTTTAGCCATTTTACGGTTTATAATATAAACTAACATTTAAAAAAATTTAGCCATGTTACTTAGTAAACTTTTCTATAATTTGAATAAAAAATTAACAAAAGCACATGCTCATTATATTTTTTTACATTATTAAAGAAATAATCAAGAAAAACCATTTTGTTTGTAGTAAAATATGCTTATGAATATAGATGCCGTAATAGATAGCACTCTTGCACCAATAGCAGATAAGGTTTCAGGGGTTATTTTTTCTTCAATTACAATAAACGGAGTAAAAATAGAACTTTTAGTCGCTCTGCTTATATTTTCTGCCTTATTTTTTACTATACGGCTTGGATTTATCGGTTTATGGGGATTCAGGCACTCAATCAGACTCATTACGAACAACTTTGAACATAAAAATTCTAACGGATATCAAAGAAAGAAAAAAGGCGAATTATCATCTTTTCAAGCACTTAGTGCAACGATTTCCGCATCGGCAGGCATAGGAAATGTTGCAGGATCAGCCGCTGCCGTTTCGATAGGCGGTCCCGGAGTAATTTTTTGGATGATTGTAGCCGGATTGTTTTCTATGGCATTAAAATTTTCCGAAGTTCTTTTAGGTGTAAAGTTTCGGCATGCCAACTCAGACGGTACGGTATCAGGAGGCCCGATGTACTATATTCCGATAGCATTTAAAGGGAATCGGTACAAAGAAAAAATCGGTAGAATTTTATCCAAAACTTATGCTGTATGTTGTTTATTTGCAATGATAGGCGGTTGGAATTTGTTTCAAATAAATGCTATGACGGCACAATTTACGGAAGTAACCGGCGGTGAAACGAGTATATTTGCAAATAACGGCTGGTTATTAGGAACGATTGTAGCTTTAATAACTTGGTTTACGATTATTGGCGGAATTAAAGCTATCGGAAAATTTACTTCAAAAGTTACTCCTGTTATGTGCTTTTTATATGTTGCCAGCGCTTTTATCGTATGTCTTTTGAATATCAATCACTTACCACAAACCGTAGTTATGATTGTAAAAGAAGCATTCTCTCCAAAGGCAATGACCGGTGGAGCCTTTGCTTGTATGTTATGGGGATTCAGACGTGCAATGTTTGCGAACGAATCAGGACTTGGAACTGCGCCGATTGCTTTCTCGGCAGTTAATACCAATAAACCTGTAGCCCAAGCATTCATATCAATGCTTCAACCTTTCGTTGATACTTGTATTGTAGGTGTATCAACCGCATTTGTCATTGTTGTAACGAATGCATATCTTACAGTTGACGGAATAGCCGGCATAGAACTGACATCTAAGGCTTTTGGCACAATATGTCCTTTTTTCCCTATTCTCTTAACTGTTATGGCAAGTTGTTTTGTATTATCAACCATGCTTTGTGGTTCATATTACGGCTTGAAAGCTTGGAATTTCCTGTTTGGTAATTCAAACTTAATAACAAGAAGTTTTCAAGTTACATATTGTGCATTTATAATAATCGGTTCTGCAATGAATTTTCAATCAATTATAAACCTTTCAGATGCGGTAACTTTGTTTTTAGCCGTTCCGAATTTAATTGCAGTATATACACTATCCGGAGTTGTTATTAAGGAATTGAAACGCTATTGCGAACGATATGAAATTGGTGGTAGAATAGTAAATAAGCTAATATAACATTGAGGGACATGTGTATGAAAGTTAATAGCATAACAACATCACCAAGCTTTGGTAAAGTTTTAAAAACGAACAAAAAGTTTACTGATGAGCAAATGGCTATTGCACGAGATATAAAAAACAAAATGAATACGGTTTACACAGGACATTTTAAAGAGAAAACTCCAAACGACTGGTTGGAAAACAAAGGATGCGATACATTGGTTGATTTGGGTAGCTCAGATAAATCTGTAACGCTTATTGTCACTTCAAGAGCAAATGAAGATCCTGCATTACGTCCTGTAGTAAAACAGTATTACATTGTTGGAGAATATTCAGAAAAAAATCCATTTTATGTAAATGATATTAAAGAGAAAAATAAACAACAATATTTGCTTACAGGATTATTTATTACAATCACTGTTTCAATTCTGGCAATGATTGGATCAGTGGTGACTAATGTTGATAAGAAAATAGCCAAAGAAAAAATAATACAAGAAAAAGAAGTTATTGTTGATTCGTTGAAAAATGTTATTAAAAATGATTCAATTGCACCTTTCAAAGTTAAGTAATAGAGGAATAACAAATGCCAAAAATATATTTTGTAGATGTAACAAACAGAGATGGAGTTCAAACCTCAAGGTTAGGTCTTGCTAAGCTTCAAAAAACAATTATAAATTTGATGCTTGATGATATGGGAATTACGCAATCAGAGTTCGGATTTCCTACAACAATGCACGAATTGAATTATTTGAATGCCAATTTGGATTTGGTAAGACGAGGTGTTATTAGAAAAACACGGCTTTCGGGTTGGATGAGAGCTATTACATCTGATGTAGAAACTGCTTTTTGCAATTGTCCACTTTTAGAACATTGCAATTTATCTCAATCAACTTCAGAACAAATGATTATTGGAAAATATTTGGGCAAAAAAACATATGATGATATCTTAAAAATGACCTGTGAAGCTGTTGAATGTGCAGTTTCAAAAGGTGCAAAAACGGTCGGAGTTAATGCGGAAGATGCTTCCAGAAGCGATTTGGATTTTTTGATAAAAATAGCCAAAGAAGTTAAAAAATGTGGCGCAGACAGATTTAGATATTGTGATACTTTAGGTTATGAGGATCCGCATACGACTTATAACAGAATTTACAGACTTGCAAAAGAAGTTCAAATGCCAATTGAACTTCATTTTCACAACGACTTAGGTATGGCTGTCGCCTGTTCGGTTGAAGGTGCAATGGCAGCAATTGACGCAGGTGTTGACGCATACATAAACACTGCAGTTAACGGAATGGGTGAAAGAGCAGGGAATGCAGATTTGGTTTCTTGTTTGTTAGCGTGTTTGAAGTCGGCAGGTTTCAAAGGGAAATATGTTGTTGACGAAAAAATTGATTTATCAAAAGCATGGAAACTTGCTAAATATACAGCTTATGCTTTCGGACTTCCGATTCCGATAAATCAACCTGCTGTCGGAGACAACGCTTTTGCACATGAGTCAGGTATTCACGCTGATGGAGCATTAAAAGACAGAAGAAATTATGAATTATATGATTTTGAAGAACTCGGAAGAGGCGAACCTGAAATAATTGAAACAGGTCGTATGATTACAACAGGTGAATACGGCGGAATTAAAGGGTTTAGAAATGTATATGATAAACTCGAAATTGAATTTAAAGATGAAAACGAAGCAAGAAATATTTTAGAGCTGGCAAGATATGCAAATGTACATACACAAAAACCCCTGACAGAAAGTGAATTAAAATTTATTTATCATTATCCGGATATCGCAGCCAGAATAATGACAGTCGAACCGTATTACCGTCCGGAAGGAGAATTGGAAAAACGTCTCCAAAAAGGAAGTGTGACTATGCCTGAGCATATAATTTAAGACGCAATAAATTAAGCCAATTATAATTAAACATTATGTTATGTACATATAATGGAAAGAAGTTTTAAGTAAGAATCATCTATTCTTATGATTTTTTTATTTTAAACCTATATTATTCTTTATATGTTGATATGAAATTTATCGGAAAGGAATATTATGGCGAAAATTATTAAAGTAGCGTCGACTACAAATACCCCTCGTATCGCAAATCAGTTTAAAACATCGAGAAAATCGACAACTAATCCATTTAAATATCAAAATTTTGAAGGCAACACTCTGGATATTTCTGCTTTTGCAGACGTATTTGAGAGTTCTGCTAAAGAAACAAATAAAATGAAGTTAATAGCATCTTCTGTCGCAAGAATCAAAAAAAAAAGAAAAAGTAACATTGCAGAGCCTATTATTAATTTTGTTAATAGAGTTTGCAGTGGTGTATCTTCTGCTTGGAATTATGCTAAAAATACAAATATATCATTCTCCGGTGCGATAAAAGGCATAAGTGATGCAATGAACACTAAAATCGAAATTCCCGGATTGAAAACCGTAGATGAATTTATACATAAGCCCATAGATTTTGGCGGACTAAAATCAATAGACAATTCTGTTGACGGAATCAAGGCAAATATTGGTGCTTTTGGTGAAAATGTTATTGATTTTGGTAAAGACATAAATTCACGTTGGATTGCATTGATTTCAAAAATAAATAAACCAAGCAAAATTTCTTCTGATATGTCTGTAGCTGAGTTGGAAGAAATGTGGAAAGCTGAAATAGTGGCATCGTCAGCTAAGGAGGTTGCATAAATTATGAATAAAAATGTAATAGAAATTATAGATGCATTAGCTGTTCATCAAAATTCTGATTCAATTAGAGTTTTAGAAGATTTGGGAACAAATTCTCCTGATAATGAAGTTAGAGAATATACTTCTCGTGCTTTGGTAAGAAAAAATGTACATGATTCGTTAAAAGTTGTAATAATTAATCAAGGAAAAGGAATAAATGATTTATCTCCTGCTGTTGCAATGAGCACAATAAACGAAATCCTTTCGCTTAAAGATAAATCAGAAGTTATAAAGATTTTAGATGACACAATTAATATGCATTCTGATGAATCTGTTAAAGAAAATGCACGTTCAGTAAAATCGCTTTTATCGTTAAGCTAAAATTACCCACATATAAGTAAAGAGAAAGAGGTGTTCAAAAGTTATAAACACCTCTTTTTTTTTATAAACTTTATTTATTAACTATTTAATATTAACCGTATTATTTTCAAATAGGAATTGAGTAACTTTTTCGTTTAACGCCTGTTGACTAAGTGCATTAAATACTCCCGGAGTTTGAGATAGTTGCTTAATTAAAGTTGCAGGATCCATTCCGTAAGCTTGTCCCAATTCGGACAGTTTTGCACCAAAATCCGCTTGTGAAACAGTTATTTTTTCTTCTTTTGCAATTTTATCAATTACGAGAGAATTTTTAACTCTTACGGCAGCATCTTGTTTAAGCTCGCTTACGATAGAATCATAACCTTGTGTTTCAAGAGCTTGTTCCCAAGTAAAACCTTGCATTTCGAGCTTTTGTTTGTATTCTGCTACTAATTCATCAGTTTCTCTGTCTATCATTGATTGTTGAATATCAACTTTAACATTTGAAACAACCTTTTCAAAAACAGCTTTTTCAGAGTTCGTTCTGTCTATATCTTCTTTTTGTTTATCCAAATATGATTGAATATCAGCTTTTAATTCTTCAACATTTTTAAAAGGCCCTACTTTTTGAGCAAACTCATCATTTAATTCCGGTAAAACTTTTTCTTTAATTTCATTGATTTTGCATTTAAATACAGCAGGTTGTCCTGCTAATTTCTTCTCGTGATACTCTTTCGGGAATTCTACATTAATATCAAATTCTTCACCTAAAGGTTTGTCAACCAATTGTTCTGCAAACCCCGGAATAAAGCTTGAATGCGCTAAATCCAATGTATAATTTTTAGCATCACCGTGTTCAATCTTTTCACCATTTACATAACCGTCGAAATCAAAAATTATTATGTCATTATTTTTTGTATTTCTGTCTTTAACAGAAACTTGCGTTGCTTGCTGTTCCAAAAGTCCATCCAATGATTTTTGAAAAGCGTCATCAGGTGTTTTGTAACCTTCAACATCAATAGTTAATCCTTTGTATTCTCCCAATGTTAATTCAGGTCTAAGTTCTATTTTTGCAGTTATTTTCATATTTTGACCAATTTGATAATCGTAAGATTCCACATAAGGTTGAGCAACAATATCAAATTTGTTTTCTTTAATAACATCAGAGAATATTTTTGGTAAAGCTGCTTCTAGTGCTTCGTGCTTTATTCTTTCTTCACCAATATTTTGTTCAAGGATGTTTCTCGGTGCTTTACCTTTTCTAAACCCCGGTATATTAACATATTGTGCCAATTTTTTAGCCGCATTATTATAATAAGCAACCGCATCTTTTGCCGGAATTTCAATTTCTACTTTTACAACATTTTCAGGTAATTTTTCTATTTTTGTTTCCATCTTATAATCCCCTTTATAACTATACTATTCTCACTATATATGAAGGTACAATAAACATAGGTATTTTGCAATGATAATATTTTTTAATCATCCCAAAGCTCAAAATATTCAGCTTTATTAAAAGTTCTTTCATTTCGATAATAGCTGTTGTAATATTTAGCTTTCTTTATTATGTTGTACCATTCTTCATAGTTATCTTTAAAATTTTCTCTATCACGGTCAATATAATGTACTGTCACAATTCCTTTGTGAGCATTTGTTACTCTGTAAAACTCACATTGTGCTTTTATGTTCTTATAATTTTCAGTGCATCTTGTAGCAATCGCATCATTCTCGGTTAATTTTAAATACCTGTAATTACCGGTCGGATTATTCTTTTTCATTTTTAGAATCTCGTTAGCCGTAAAAATTTTAACAGGATATCCTGATTCAAAGTAAGAATGAATAATTATAGCTCTTTTCCAATCAGGATTATGTTCACCTTTAGGTAAATATTGTAAAATAGATTCAGTTCCTATTTTTTTATAATATGCTTTTTCCCAAAGTTCACCTGACGGATATTTGATAATGATTGTTTCATAAGCCATTACAACAGGAATTAATAATAAAAATAAAAAACTAAATAAAAGGACTTTTTTCATTTGCAATAAATCCTTCCTTATCACTTAACGCAGATATTTTTCTCAAATGTTTGACTGCAAAAATTTCACTTTCAAAATGACCTATGTCAAAAACAACTTTGTCAGTTTCAATTGCTGTATGGAACTTCAAATCTCCTGTAACAAATGCATCGCAAGGAGTTTCTGATATAAATTCCGAGCCTGAACCTGCACAAAAACCTATCGTTTTAATAAATTTTATTCCATTGTTATTGATATATCTTAATTTTGGCGAAATGTGAAGTAATTTTAGTTTTAAAAATTCAACACTCATTTCTTTTTCAAGCACAACTGTTCTTACAAATTCATTATACGGTTTTCCTTCAAATTGAAGTGCTTCAAGCAATAAATCTGTCGTTCCTCCAATTGCCTTGTCAAAGTTTGTATGCGCACAATATATATTGATATTTCTGTATCCTAAAGGCACAAAAAACAAAGGGTGATGAGAAATTATCAAGTCACATCCCAAATTTTCAGCTTGCACATAAACATCTTTTGTAACAGTAAGTGCAAATAATACTTTGTTAATTTCAACATTCTCAGTTTCGACAATCCAACCGCTCGAATCCCATTTTTCTTGGGTTTCTAATGGTGCAAACATTTCAATTCTTTTAACAATGTCATATTTATTCAAAAATTTTCTCCAAAATTTTCTTAGCTATGTTTGTTTTTGTATCTCTTTCAATATGACTTATATTTTCATTTTTATCAAGTATGTAAACTTCATTATAATCAGCAGAAAATCCTATATCTTTTCTTGAAATATCATTCGCTACAAGATAGTCGCAACCTTTGTTTTTTATTTTAATTTTGGCATTGTTTATTAAATCTTCGCTTTCAGCACAGAAGCCTACAATTTTTGCATTAGAGTTTAAATTGCTGATTTCTTTCAATATATCGGGATTTTGTGTAAAAGTAAGTGTGAGTTCACTACTATCTGTTTTTTTTAATTTTTGTTCGGAATAATTTTTAATTCTGTAATCTGCCACTGCAGCTGTCATAATTATACAATCTTGGTCTTTAAGTCTTGATTTGACTTCTTTTTCCATTTCTAATGCAGTTTCAGTCAAAATTGTTTGATAAGGTTTGTCAATTTTAAAGGTGGATACCAGAATAACATCTGCGCCCATTTCATAAGCTGAATCGGCAAGTGAAATCCCCATTTTCCCTGAAGAACTATTTGTAATATACCTTACGGGATCTATTTTTTCTTTAGTTCCGCCTGCTGTAATTAATATTTTTTTACCGCATAGAATTTTCTTGTTATTTAAAATATCAGTAACCGTTTTTAAGATAGTTTCAGGCTCTGCCATTCTGCCTTTACCTTCTGTTCCGCAAGCCAAAAACCCTGATTCCGGTTCAATAAATTTATAACCTGCCGATTTTAAAGTTTTAATATTATTTTGTACAAATTGATTTTCCCACATGCCGGTATTCATTGCAGGCACAAAAACTATTTGCTTTTTATATGCACATACTATTGAGGTTAACAAATTATCACAAATCCCGTTTGATATTTTGGAAATAGTATTTGCACTCGCAGGTGCTATAACAAAAATATCTGCCCAATCGCATAAAGATATATGTTCGGGTTTATAATCTTCAATTTTAAAATTATCTATATAAACTTCATTATTTGAAACGGTTTTAAGAGTCAATTCCGTAACAAAATTTGTAGCAGAAGGTGTCATTACAACCTTAACATCTGCCCCATTTTTTTTGAATAAACGCACGAGTGACGGAATCTTATATGCCGAAATTCCGCCGGTTATACCTATTAATATTTTCTTACCTGTTAGCATAAAATCATTATACCTCAAAAGAGAGATTTTTAATCAATAAACCTTTTCCAAACGATTCAAATCAAGACTAAAATACTTTTATTATGTTATAATCACAATATGAAACACGAATTTAAACAAAGAGTGTATTATGCTGATACAGATGCCTATGGAGTTGTATGGCACGGTTCATATTTAAGGTTTATGGAATCTGCCAGAGTAGAATTTTGCTCTGAATTGGGAATAAATTTAGTAAAATTAAAAAAAAAAGATATAGTAATACCTGTAACAAATATAAATATTCGTTACAAATCTTCGGCAGTTCTTGATGAAAATATTGTTGTTGAAACAGTTTTATCAAAACTGACTCCGATAATCGCATTGTTTACGCAAATTATAAAAAATGAAGAAACACAACAAGTTCATACAACAGCAGAAGTTGAAGTGGTTGCTGTTCATAATAACGGGAAAATATACCGCAGATTACCTGATGAATTAAAATTGAAACTGGAAGGAGCATTAGAATGCAAAGACTGAATAAATATATAGCATCATCAGGATTGTGTTCGAGAAGAAAAGCTGATGAATTAATCGAGCAAGGGAAAGTCTTTGTTAACGATAAAGTTGTTAACGAACTTGGTTTTCAAGTTAGTGTAAAAGACAAAGTTGTTGTAGAAGGCAAATTAATTAAACCGGCAAAGCTTGAATATTACAGATTTTATAAACCAGCAGGGTACATAACAACAGCTGAAGATGAAAAAAGCAGAAAAACAATATATGATATAATACCACCTGAACTTAAACATCTGAAACCAATAGGGAGATTGGATAAAGATTCAACAGGTTTGATTATTATGACAAATGACGGAGATTTAATAAATGAGCTTTCTCATCCGTCAATAAAAATTCCTAAAATTTATACCGTTTCAATAAACGGAAAAATTACTCCGCAAGATGGTGAAAAAATGTACAATGGAATTGATATTGAAACCGATTCTGGCGAAATTAAAACAGCTTATGCGGAAATATTTCCAATTGAAATTGATAATAAAACCTCAACAATCAGGGTTACTCTTTATCAGGGAATGAACAGACAAATCCGTAAAATGTTTGCTGTATTGGGATATGAAGTTATTTCTCTAAAACGTATTCAACACGCAACTATCACGATTGAAGGCTTGAAAAGAGGACAGATAAAACAAATGAAACCTAAGCAGGTAAATGAATTGAAAGCATTTATAAACAAAATAAAGAGGTCTCAAAATGCTTAAGGTTGCCATTTCAGGAAATATTGCTTCAGGAAAGTCAACAGTTGAAAATATCCTTAAAAATATAGGGTATTCTGTTTATGACACTGATGAAATTGCCCATAATATACTCGTAAACTCAGATACTGTAAAAAATAAATTTAAAGACTATGACATTATATCAAACGGTCAAATTGACAGAAAAAAGCTTGCAAAGGTTGTTTTTTCGGATTCTGAGAAATTGAAATTGTTGGAAAATATTATTCACCCTCTTGTTAAGGACGAAATTATTAAAATTTTTAATTTACCAAAAGAGATTGTTTTTATATCAGTTCCGCAACTTTTTGAAGCAGGATTTGAGAAGTTATTTGATAAGGTGATTTTTGTAACGGCTGACAAAGATATTCGCATAAAAAGGTTGATAAAAAGAAATGATTATACCGAAAGCGAAGCCTTGATTCGTATAAATGCTCAAAGTGATGAAGATGAAAAAATATTAAAGTCTGATTATGTTATTCAAAATAATGCAACAGAAAAAGAACTTTTAATCCAAGTTAAGCAAATTTTAGTTAAATTAAGACAAGAAAAATCGTAAAATTTTAATATTAAATAGTAAAAGAGCCGTCATTATACAAAAATAACGGCTCTTTTATACTAGTTGTAATACCTTATACCTTTGCGAGCTTCGCACTATTTTCCAATTGTAATGTAACGGTTGTTATATCACAAACTGATGATGGCCCAAAATATTGAATTGCTCCGGGGAATAAGTATCTGTCATTCATTGCCCAATCTTCTCTGTTTGCCTCCAGCTTCTTAAATACAGCTCCATCCAATTCAACAAGTGCTTTTTTAATAACAGGTTTCATTTCACCATGACGTCTTTCCATATTCATCATCATAGTTAACGGCACACCGCCTGCAATCCAATTATTTGCAGATTCAGTTAAATTTCTGACAGATGATAAATATCCTGTTAAACCAAAGTTTATCAATGCAAAAGCATTAAAGCCTAATGAATAGCAATAATCAGCATCAAAGTTGGACGGGAATGCACATCTTCCTTCGTATCCGAAGAAATGTGATTGTGTCGAAAATTTGCCGGAATATTTGCCTTCTTTTTTTAGTTTTGCGAGTTTTTCTTCAACCATAGAAATTAAAAGTTTTTCCGTTTCTATTTTTGAAACCTGAACATTTCCGTGAGGATCTCTGTCCATCAAAAGTTGAGATTTTATTAATGCAGGCAAAGATTTAAATACAGGTGCATTTTCACTTGATAGAGTATTTTCAATTATTGAAATTTTCTCAGTATCTGAACCGTTTATATATTTCTCATCTTTTTCGAGTGATGACATTATATCATTAAGATTTGATATCATTGATTTCAATTCAGGTATAAATTCAATCAAGCCTTCCGGAATAACTGCTATACCAAAATTTTTACCGATTTCTGAACGCTTAACTACAATATTTGAAATATAATCAATAATTGATGAAAGTGACATTTTCTTTTGTTCAACTTCTTCAGAAATAAGTGTAATATTTGGTTGAGTTTGCAAAGCTGCTTCCAATGCAACATGAGATGCACTTCTGCCCATAATTTTAACAAAGTGCCAATATTTTTTTGCCGAGTTTGCATCTCTTTCAATATTACCTATAAGTTCTGCATAAGTTTTTGTAGCTGTATCAAATCCGAAAGATATTTCAATTTGTTCGTTTTTAAGGTCGCCATCAATAGTTTTCGGACAACCTATTACCTGAATACCTGCATTGTGAGCAACAAACCATTCGGCAAGAAGCGCAGCGTTTGTATTTGAATCATCGCCACCGATTATAACAACTGCTGATATGTTTAATTTTTTACATACTTCCCAAGCAGATTGGAATTGTTCTTCTGTTTCCAACTTCGTTCTTCCTGAACCAATAATATCAAAACCGCCTGTATTTCTGTAATCATTAATAAATTCATCATTAAATTCTACATATTTACCTTCAATTATACCGCTTGGGCCACCCAAAAATCCGTATAAAGTACTTGACGGGTTAGCTTGCTTTAAAGCATCATACAAACCTGCTATAACATTATGTCCGCCCGGCGCCTGACCGCCTGATAATATAACACCTACATTTATTTTTGAACAAGTACAAGAGCTTGTTGATGTTTGAAAACTTACAGTCGGTTTTCCATAAGTATTTTTAAATAAATTTTTAATTTCATCTTTATTTGCAACCGCTTCTGTCGCAGAGCCTTCAATACAGGTAAGGTGAGCGATTCCGCCTGCCAAAGACGACGGTAATTTTGGCTGATATTTCAGTCTTTCAATTTGTAATGGTGATAAATTTGTCATAAAAGTTCCCCTTTCATTAATTAATTGATTTTATTATATCACATACATTACCTTATAACAGCAAATTATTTTTTTACGAATTATATTATACTCGTATGGAAATTTTTAACAATTACTCCGAATTTAAAACTCAAAAAAAATTTTACGACAATTGGAAATCAGCAAGAAATCTTGCCGAGGCGAAACGTGTTGCTTATATTAAAAATGTCGGAGTTTCAAATGAGCAGAAAAAATCAGATTTAAGAAGAGCCGAAGCCATTTTGAACAGCATAGATATTATGGATGATTTTTCACAAGCAAGAGCCGAAGATATGGAAGTCATTACGGATCAAGTTAAAAATTTAATAACGGAAGTGGGACTATTTGCCACGATGGGTGTTGGTTTACTTTTTTCACTTTCAAAATCTACACACAAAGTTATAAACGAAGTTTTCAAAGAAAAAAAATATTTAAATGCCACAAAATTAATTATTCCGGCAATTG
The DNA here is from genome assembly GCA_024408765.1 of bacterium. Taxonomy (GTDB): domain Bacteria; phylum Cyanobacteriota; class Vampirovibrionia; order Gastranaerophilales; family Gastranaerophilaceae; genus CAG-196. Next base: position 30,575 of record JAKSUR010000008.1, read on the forward strand.
TAACTGCAATACCTATGTTGGGAAGCATTGTTGGTGCCAGTGCATTGGGTGCAGGTTTAGAAACAAAAGCTTCAAGACTCGGCAGAGCAGAAGCTATTAATACGACACTTTATTCTCCAAAGCAATTCGCAGAACTTACTGATGAACAGGAAAAAGAAATTGAAGAAATTTCAAAATCCATATACATTCCTCCTAAAAAAGCTAAAAATTTTCAAAATAAAACAAGAGATTTTGGAATTTTCAGATCTATCAAAACACTCTTTGCACCTAATAAAAGGGAACAACAAACAATTGATTATATAAATTACAGAACAGAAGCCGATAAACAATATTTTGACAATGTAAAACTTTCAGATAAAGAAGTTCTTGAAGCTAAAAAAGATAAACAACTTATTCAAAATATTGTAGAAAAAGTTGATATCGCTTCACAAGAATATTCGGAAAATGTTGAATTGGCAACCGGATTGGTCACAACTACGGCACTTGCTGGTGGTGTTTTGACAGGTTTTATAACTAATAAAATTTTAAATAAATTCCCTAAATTAGCCTCTTATAATGCATTAATTTCATTTGGCGTAACATTAATTGTACCTCTGGCAATGGCAATTTTTGGCACAAAACTGCAAAAGCAAGCATCAAGAGTCGGAAGATTCAAAGTAAAACAAGAGTTTATGAATAATCCGGAACAATTAATATATGTTGATGATGAAAAAACAAAAGAAATGGACGGAAATGCTTATATAAATGATAAAAAACGTCCGGGATTTTTCAAATTTTTAATTCAAGCCGCAAAGGATAATAAAGAATATAATAAATACTTAAAGACAGAGTATTTGGAGTCAAAAAAGCGTTCTATGGCAAGAGAACAGATTAATTTAACACCCGAGCAAGAAGCTCGTGCAACTCAGCTCCAAACAAATACATTCAAAATGTTTAATACTCTTGATGATAAGTCGCAAAAACTATCAGAAAGCACTGAAGCAATCGGAGAAATAATTTCAGTGGGATTAACGAGTCTCATAAGCTTAATTGGTACAGCAATAAGTGGTATATATATGGTTAAAAATCATAAAAAATCAAGTGATACAAAAACAATAATTACTGCTTTTGTACCCGCTGTTGTATCAATTTTAGTTGCTAATGTTATAAATATATTTGTTACAAAAGCACAAAAGAAAGCATCAAAAGTAGCTAATATGTTGGCAATTAACGAAATGGATGATTACAGAAATTTTGCAGACTATACCTCAAAAACACAGCAAAATTAATTGACATAATTTTAAAAAAATATAAAAACTCACTTTTCGGCATTACCGCAATTTAGAAATATTATTGAAAATTCAGTCAAAATACCTTCATTAAAATTAATATCCGTTTATCAACAATAAACTTGCCCAGATTACAATCATGCCGGACATAATCCCGCCTATTGCATAATGCCAATCTCCATATTCATGTGAAAGTGGCAATAGTGTGTCAAATGAAATGTATATCATAATTCCCACCACAGCTGACATTGCGAGTCCTACAAAGACCTGTGGAAGGAAAAATTGTAAAACAACAAGACCAATAACCGCTCCAATCGGTTCGGTCATACCTGTCCAAAATGAATACCACATTGCCATTCTTTTTTTTCCCGTAGCATGATAAATAGGAAGGGCAACGGCAATTCCTTCAGGAATATTATGAAGTGCTATTGCAAGCGCTACAGAAACACCAACCGCAATATCTTGAGAAGATACAAGAAAAGTCCCCAACCCTTCGGGAAAATTGTGAACAGCAATTGCTATTGCTGTCAAAAGTCCTGCTCTTTTGATTCTATGTTGTCTTTTACAATGCAAATCATCAGGATCGCAATCGTCTTTAAAATCTTCTTCTTCAACGTGATCCGGTATAAATTCATCAATTAATTTAGAAATTATTACACCGCAAATAAATCCTACAAATAACATCCAGTGATATTTAATCGGGTAGTATGTTTTTAATAAATTTTCAGCCGTAGATAATATTTCAGTAAGAGAAACAAAAATCATAACGCCTGCTGAAAATCCTAATCCAAGCGATAAAGCTTTTAAATTATTTTTTTTAACAAAAAAAGTTATAAATCCGCCCAAAAGAGTTGCGAGTCCAGCAATTGCAGTCATCAATAAAGGTATTTTCCAATTTTCAATCACCTGTTGTTCTCCTTTTGGTTTTTATTGTACTACATTCGTTATATTAAAACAGGTTTATAACATTTTGCTCTTCAAAATTCGGACATGTGTTCCAAATTAGTGTGGGAATAATATCCCCGGGAGTTCTGCCCTCAAAACCACAACTGCATGTACCTTTTACCATATTGGTAGAACCATCCACCAAGTTTTGGAAATATTTACAATTTTGACAAGTCTTTAATGTTAATCCGTAATCCTTCAATTTTGTTGACAATTCTCTTAATGCATCAATCATTCTTAAATGGTTATTTTTTGTAGTATATTTTTTCCCGTTTGGATTAATGAATGTGATTTTTGCCAGTCCGTCATCAGAAATTAAATCTATTCTTGCTTTGTAATCACGATTGCCATCAGTTATATAAACTTCTGTGGTCATTTTTTCTACCACATGCTTATGGGTAGTTTTATTAAATATATTTCTTATTCCTCTGCAAATCGGAATGTTATAAGCAATTCTTCCTATTGAAATAATAGGATAAGCAAATAAATATAAATATTCTTTCGGATAGAATTTCATTTTTAGTAAACCGGTAAAGAATGCAATTAAAAATAAAACAAAAGTTATCAAAACAGTTGAATAACTTATAGCCGCCGGGAAATTATGTGTATGAATAAGCGGTATCATAAAGCCTATTAAAAACATAAGCCAATTTGGTGCTGCAAGCGAAAATAAAAATTCTCTTGAAATAATTGTTTGATGTTGCTTGGCAAATTCTGAAAAGAAAAGTTCAAGTCTTTTGCTTAAAGATGGGATTCTATAATCAAACTTATCAATAGAATCATAAACATGCACATCTTCAACCGTTGCAACTTTTACGCCTTCTTTTGCCAATTTTAAAGTATATTCCATTTCAGACACAATATTTCTGAAATCAAAAACTGCAACCTTATTTAGCAAATTCCTTTTTATGACAAATGAATCCGTATTCAAGATATTGGTCAATCCCAGCCGTGTTCGAGAGCAATAAATAAATTTGTATAAATATTTTGAAAAAACAGATTTTACATTTTGGAAAAAAGTTAAATCATTATCTTGCGGAAGATAAGTTACAATAGGATTAAAGACCTCATATTTTGTCAAATAATAATTAGCATTTTGTAAAAAATCGGAATCAACATAATTTTTGGCGTCTAAAAAGACATATCCGTCAAGATTTTCAACAGAATAAAGTTTTTCTGCGATTATTGAATATGCCTGACTTTTGCCTATCGGTTCTAAATTATTTATGTTTATAACATTTACATTCAAATCGCTTTGTAAAGTCACTTCAGAAACATCTTCACACTTGTCTAAAATTGCGTAAATTGTATAGTTATTTTGCGGATAATTTTGACTTTTCAACTGTTTCAACAAGTTTTCAAGAGTTGGAACTTTGCCTGATGCATACACTACAACACATAAATTCGCATCTTTGGGCGTGTACTTATCTCTGACTTTTCGTGGTGTTGATGATACCAAAACTGCATAAACCAAAAAATATAAGGCAAACACAGTTGTATATATGTATAATAATTCTGTCATAACATTCTCCAACAACAAGTGTACATTAAAAAAAAAAATTTAACAAACTAAACCCATTTTTACAAAGAAAAATCAAAACACTTGAAATAAAAATATATTTATGACAAAATTGAAAACGACATTAAGATTAATATGGCTGAGTAGCTCAGTTGGTGAGAGCGTGCGGCTCATACCCGCAAGGTCGACGGTTCGAATCCATCCTCAGCTATTTTTTGTGCTTTTGCGGGTTATTCGCCACACGCAGGTTTTACAAACCTCATTCGAGCTGTAATTTAACACCTCAGTTGCGTTTGTACGGTTAAAATGCGTATTCTGCCTGTGTTTACGACGTGTTTTGAGTTGTAGCTGTCGGAAGTATTCCTAAAAAAGCATTTCAAAAGTCCTCATAAGTCCTTGAAGTGTCCAAATTTGTCCAACTTTGGACATTTGGTTTTTCTGCCAATAATAGTAATCTTTTTAGATTGGTTTTTGTGTGTACGGATAAAATGCGTTTTTTGGAATTTTTGAAGTCGGAAATTTTTAAAAAATGTCGAATTTTTTGTTACGATTTTGCACTATTTTTAATGTATAATATGATTATACCAATCAGGGATATTATACATGAATTTATCAATAAATACATATTGTCCAATGTCAATATATAAAAAAAATTGTATGACTGATGCTATTACTTTTAAATCTGTCAATAAAAAAGTAATAAGCAAAATGAATGACAAAGTAAAATCTAAAAAAACAAGTGCTTTTATTTCAACAATTACAACGGGAATACTATCTTTTATCTATCTAAAGACAAAAGAAAATTTTTGGAAACAATGTGAAGAAAGATTTAATGAAGACGAGATGGCTTGGCTTAAAGAAGCAGATAAGAAAATTATTGCAAACATTCAAAAAAGAGATTTATTAAATAAACGTGATGCCAATGGTAAGTTATTAAGTTGTATTGATATTAAACATATAGCACAATTAGATAAAAATGACTTTAGTAATATAGATAAAAGAGATTTATGGAGTAAAACCAATATGTTTAAGGGCACCTCTATTGGTTATGCTATATCTACATATGCACGGTATAGTGATGAGCGGTATGCAAATATTGAAAGAAGAGATTTGTGGCATAAAACAAAATCAGATGGACAGCCGCTTAATGCACATGAGATTGATATACTAATCCATTTAGCAGATGATGAAACTTTTGCAAATATTGAAAAAAGAGATTTGTGGCATAAGAATTTATGTGTGCAAAGCATGGTGACTTTAGGACGTTTGAATGATGAAGAATACGAGCGTCTAGACACAAGAAAATTATGGGATTTTATTGAAGAAGAAGGAACCGGTACTGTAGCAATACTTGCAAACCAGGATGACAAAACGTACAATAAAATTATTGAATTAGACTTATTAAATAAGGAAGATGCTAATGGTATGACGTTTCCAACAGGGAATCTTGTAAAATTGGCAAAACTTGATGACAAAATTCATAATAACATTGAAAAAAGAAACTTGTGGATAAAACGTAACATTAGTAATAGTAGGTGTTTGACAATACTTGAGATTATATCTTATGCAAAATTAGATGATATGGAATATGAAGAAGCAAAAAAAAACTTATGTGAATTTAAAATAGATTTTTCTAAGAGTTTTATGTGCTAATTTTTTTTCATACTAATTTGTTACAATTAAAAAATTTTTAGAAATGAATTTTTCCAAAATAATCATTTCAGCTGTGACAAATTCGCATTTCATGTGTTACGATACAATAATCATAAGTCCTATTTGTTGTAGATTTACATAGATTTCTACAAGGTTGTTGTAACTAAGGTCTTAATTGATATGTAAGGGAATTCCGTTTCCCATACCTTTAACATTACATTTTAGTGTAACTTCCGAGAAGAGTTTTCATATACATCGGTGTAAATCCTTACACCGATTCTTTTTTCAGAAACTGAAAACAAAATATCATATTTTAGTATAGAAATGTTTTACTTAAGAACATTTTAATATTATAACAATTAAATCTTTAAAGGGTTATCCAATATATTTAAATAATGAAAATGAACAATTTATTAATTTTAAAACTAAATATAAAAAATTATTAAAAATAAAAGAAACTAATTATCCAAAAGATATTAATAATTTAATTGCAAATAATAAACAATTTATTTTACCTAACACGACTAAAAATAAATTTATATGGTGTCGAAGTCTTACGGAAATGAGAGAAAAAATGATAAAAAATT
>JAKSUR010000080.1 GCA_024408765.1 bacterium
GGTACTCCTGGAAAAGGTTCGCAAATTTTTGATATTAATGGTGAAAAAATAGGTGTAATAAATGTTTTAGGAAGAGTATTTATGCCACCTGTTGATTCACCTTGGCAGATTGTAAGAGATGAAATAAATAAACTAAAAGAAGAAGGTATAACAAGTATTTTTATTGATTTTCATGCAGAAGCGACTGCTGAAAAAATTTGTTTTTCGAAGTATCTTGCAAAAGAATTTAATACAGAAGAAAATGCTCTGATTAAAGGATTTTTTGGAACGCATACACATGTTCAAACGGCTGATGAAAAAATTATAAACGAAATGGCATATATAACTGATGCAGGTTTTTGCGGATCACCTGATGGTGTAATCGGAATGGAATTTTCAACTTCGCTTAAAAGACTTTCCACAAGCCTTCCGGAGCGATATGAAGTGGCGCAAAGTAAATCAACACAAGTTAATGGTGTTGAAATCCTTATTGATGGACATAAAGCGACACAAATAAAAAGAATTGAATTTATTGTTGATAATACTGAAAATTATAAGGAGGTTAACCTTGATACGAGCGGTTAATAAAGGAGGTGTGGAATGAAGGGCGATTTTCATATCCACACATATTATTCAGACGGTGTTTTTGCGCCTGAAAAAATCGTTGATTTAGCGCTGGAAGCCGGATTAGAAGTTATTGCATTAACAGACCATGACAATATCCTTTCTTATGGTATTGCGAAAAAACATATTGATGCAGATAATTTGAATCTCAAATTAATCCAAGGGATAGAAGTCAACACGTTGTATAAAGAATATGAAGTTCATATTTTAGGCTATTTCCCGAATGTAGAAGATAGTGATTTTAAGAATCTTTTAAAAGTTCAGCAACAAGCACGTATTAAACAAACAAAAGAAATTCTTACACTTTTAAATAAAAAAGAAGGGATAAAGATTAAATTTGAAGATGTTAAAAATATGGTAGCAGATGGCGGTTCAATAGGTCGTCCGCATATTGCAAAGGCAATAACCAATGTTGGCGGAACGAGTAATGTAATGGAAGCATACAAAAAATATATTCACAGAGATTCAAATGTTTATATTGAAAGAAAGACAGTTTCACCGTTTGATGCTGTGGAAGTAATATATGGCGCAGGCGGAATACCTGTCATTGCACATCCTTATGACATTGATATAGCTGAAGATTTAATTAAAAAGCTTATGTCATGCGGTTTAATGGGAATTGAAGCTTATCACAGAAAACATTCACCTGCAATTGTCGAATATTTTTCATCAATGGCAGAAAAGCTCGGTTTGATTGTGACAGGCGGTTCCGATTTTCATGTACCGAATATAATGAACGGTCAAATTATTTTAGGTAAAAATTTTGTGCCGGAGTGGATTTATGACAAGTTAGTTGAAACAAAAAAACGTCTGGATATGGCAGAATAGAGGATAAATGAGAAGAAAAGGGTTTACAATAGTTGAAGTTTCAATACTTTTTGTAATATTTATGATAGTTGCATTTCTTGTAGCACCTTTATCATTGGATGATACAAGATTAGCAAAAAACATTTCACGATGGCGAAGTGTTCAAGGCGATTTTACGAATGTTTTTTATTCGATTAATACAAACAAAGATGCCAAAGCTGATTTTAAAGAAAACTTTATGAAGGTTATGGAAAATGATATAAAAAATGATGTGAAAACGTATCGTATAAACTTTATGAACGGTACTTATCCCAACGATACATATAGATTCAAAGATTACAAAAATACTTATTCAAACGCAACTCTTGGCATAAAATTGTTTGATGAACCGCAAGATGATGTTTATGGCTTGTTAATGTATGACGTAAACGGTAAAACAGGCCCAAATGTATGGGGTAAGGATGTTTTTGGTATGAAGATATATGAGGATAAGTTTGAACCTTTCTGTAAATCAGATAATATAAGCAATCAAAAACAAGATTGTTCAAAAAACGGTACAGGATTATGTTGTTCAGGGTATTATTTAATGGGGGGAAATTTTGACTAATATTAAAAATATATGTGTATTTGCGTCTGCGTCAAATGATTTAGCGGAAGTTTATTACAAAGATGCACAAGAACTCGGAAAATTAATTGCTCAAAAAGGTTTTGGCATAGTTTACGGCGGAAGCAGGAGAGGTTTGATGTATGCTTGTGCAGGTGCTGTCAAGGAAATGGGCGGAAAAGTTTATGGAATTATGCCGGAAAAACTTGCTAATGTAGGGCTTGCTAATCCTGAAGATTGTGATGAGTTTTATATTACAAAAGGAATGAGAGAACGCAAAGCCAAACTTGATGAGCTTTCTGATGCGGTAATAGCAATAGCGGGCGGATTCGGAACACTTGAAGAAATTTCCGAAATGATTACGCAAAAACAGCTTGGTTACAGCAATAAACCGATAGTAATAATGAATACAAACGGCTTATATAATCATTTAATTGAATTTTTTGAAAAAATTATAGAACAAGGTTTTGCGGATAAGGAACTTCGCAAGGTATATTATGTCGCAAATTCTCCTGAGGATGCATTAAATTACATTGAAAATTATCATAATGAAAATTTATATGTTAAATACAGGAGCTTAAATTAAAAAGAACTAAGGATTTGACTGTAACCTTACTCTAAATTATTCAATAGAGTAAATCTTGTCGTGCCTATATCATCAACAACTTCATTCCACATAGATTTTGGACGCACCCAAAGCGTGTTGTTTCTAAGTGATTCATACACAATCATATCTTCCAAGGTTTCGGAATGTTTTGCAAACCCGACAACTTTGTACAAATTCCCTTTAAAATGCTTGTATGTTTTCCCTACGATTATTTCCTGCATAAGAATATTATAGCATTAATTTATATTTCCGCATTAGATTTTTTTTCAACAAATTTCATTTTTTGTTTTAATTTATATGTTAAATATTTTTCATCATTAGTTTTTAGCAAATTAGGATTGTGTTTAAATTTCTTTCTTTCAAGTGGCGATAAAAATACCAGATTCGCTTTTTCTTGCATTTTTTCCCATTGTTTATATTTAACTGTTTTGCTTAATAGGGTAGCCACAAGATTTGTTGCAGTCTTTGTTTGTTCTGCGAGGCCTGAATTTTCATTTAAATTACTTCTTTTTTTATCAATCAATAACTCAATTAATTCACTAAAAGAATTACCGGCAGATGTTTTTGCTTTATTAATATTCAATTGATTATCATTTGGTACAATTTTGTACTTACGCATAATATTTGAACAAAAATCAATAACTGTATCATTTGTCATCGGCCCAAGCTTGGTTTCATAATCAAAGAATACTTTATTAAGTTCTTCCGTAACCTTCTTGACAGCTTCATTCTTAGTAAGTCCGCTTGCACCAAGCTCTGCACCTTCAAGAACATATTCTGCAATATCACAAGTGCTTCCTTTTTCTACAATGTCAGTTAATTTCAAAGCTCTAAGTGCCTGTTCTTTTGTCATATCAATTGTATTTCCGGTATCAATTAGTGTAAAATACTGCTTTTTCCCTGCTTTAAAGGCTTTTACATCAAAGAAAATATTTCCTGAGTGAATATCTGCGTGAATAGTTTTTCCATCTTTGCCAATCTTATTAAACTGCTCAATTTTGATTCTATAGTAATCATCAAGTATTTTACTTGCTTCTTTTGATGTTAATTCTGTTATTTCTTCCCAATTAGGAGTTTTTTCTTTCAAATTTTTAAGCTCTCTTTCTGATTTAGCAAGCTCCTCAATTGCCCAATTACCTGGTTGCTGCTTAAGCCATTTAATTTCATGATTTAAATTATTTATTTTTGCAAATGTTTCAAGACTTATACCATCAGCTTTTTCCATAACATAAATGTTATCTTTTACTTCAATGCCTTTGACTACTTTTGCTGCTTGCGTATGTTTTCTTAATTTTTCGGCTGCCTGCATTTCATGTTCAAAATTCACTTCATTTTGTATTCCTTCAGACAAATTCTTAATGTTTTTGATTAACATTTCTTTTTCTTCTGGTGTCTTATTAGATAGTGTATTAATAATCTCTATAAATTTCTTTTCATCAGCAAGAATTTTTTCCTTTGTAATACCTTTTTTCAAAAGTTTTATACAAACTTGCTTGCCGTCTGCAGTTTCCGCAAGATATGTTTCAGCAACAGTACCGGCACCAAGCGATTTGGTTACTTTATATTTATTTCCAAATGTTTTATTAATAATCGCCGATGCTTCATCATTAGTATATGTCCTCGGGCAATTTTCTTTCAATGCTCTTGTTAATTCAGTATAATCATTTGATATTTGTTTCATTTTTACAGCAAAAATATTTTCTTTGGTAAGAGCACTTATAGTATGATCCATGCGGTTTCCCATTTCGTTCAACGCCTGCTTATATGCATCTTGGTATGGTATTTTTGATTTTTCTCGTAGTTCTTTAGCTCTGGCATACACATTATTCCAAAATTCGTTTCCGCTATCATCTATGACATTCTTTACACTATCCGATTCAAGAAGTATGTCTTCAAGCTCTTTGTATACTGTTTTACCTTCATAACCGGATTCTTTTAAATTTGCATTTTTTAAAGCTTCAAAAGATTTTTTTAGGTTTTTGTCAAATACACTCGCAAATTTACCTTTCATAAATAAAGGTATTGCCATGCCGGCAGCCAGTAAACCGTGAAGCACTCCATCCTGTTTCAAATTATCCGTATATCCTTTAAAGGATTTGTTTTTCTCATTTGTGTTGCCAATAAAATATCTGTTCAAGGTGTTGCCTGCAAGATAAAGCGGAACGCCGGCAATTGCACCTCCAAGAACTGTTATCGGCATCATTAATCCATTAATTGCACCCGACCAACGATTTCTTCTGTTTTGTTTGCGTTTTGCTTTTTTCAATTCTTTTTTATAGGCTTTATAGGCATCTCTATCTTGTTGTGTTTGCAAGTTATTAAAGTCTTTTTTGTCAGCTTTAAATTCTTTTGAACCTATTCTGTTTATTTTGCCTGTCCATAATTTTGTAAAACTTCCTGCCAATCCTGCGGCACCGGCTAATACTAACGTCATTTTTGTATTTGATTTCGCAAGGTTTAAAATACGATTTGTCCATTTCGTACCGTTTTTCCCCAAATCTTCTGCTATTTCTTTGTAGTATTTTTCATTTAATAAAGCGGCAGCGGCTTCGGTTTTTAATACTTTTCTTAATCCGAAGAAAGTAGCACACGATGCTCCAATTGAAGCGGCATCGCCCACGATTTGTGCGGAATTTGCCTGTGAACTTCTATATTTTTTAATTGTTGCTCTTGCTTCTTCTTCTGATATTTCACCATTTTCGGCTTTCTTAACGACTGCTTCAACTTTCTTTGAGCCTATTCCCAATTTTGTAAGGTTTTTTATACTGTTATATAATCTTTCAACAAGACCGTTTTTTCTATGTTCAGCAACAAATTCATCTCTTACTGATTTCTGCCTCATTTGCGGTTGTGGATATCCGTATGCGTACGGCGGCGGAGGTGTTTGTGCACCATACTGCGCATACGGTGCATTCGGTTGTTGATACTGATATTCATACGATTGCTGATAATTTACATCTGCCATAATTGCCCCTTAAAAATTGTCCCATATCATGATAAAGTCATAAAAAGAAAAATAATTGCCATAAATTTTAGCAATTGTCTTCATTCAAGAAGTAATCGCAACACTAACGCCTAAAGTGTAGTAAACTCA
>JAKSUR010000081.1 GCA_024408765.1 bacterium
TTCAGTACAATTAGCCTAAAATATCACCGAAGTCATCCTCAATTCCTTCATGGTTAAAACCGCCTTCTTCAAGCTGTTGAATTATGACAACAATAAGTTCAATTATTCTTCCACAATCACAACCACATTCAGGGATGTTTATATTTTGGATTGCATCTAGGATTGCCATTAAATCTTGGTGTTCTTGTACTGACAATGCATTTACACTATTTTGAATAGCATCTGCTTTGGCATTTAAAACCTGTAACAATGATGCAATAAGAGTTGCGTTTTCGTTATTATTATTTAAAATAGCATCTTGCTTTGCAAGAATTTGTTGAAGTAATGATTCAATAAGAGCAAGATCTACTTGCGGATACTGACCTGTAGACATATTTTCAAGAACGGTTTTAATCTCTTGCATTGTAACATTGCCTTCTTCAATTTTATTATATATCGCAAACAACTCCTGAATTTGAGTTTGTTGATTTTGAATAACTTCATCTAATTGAACGTTTTGGTCATTTTGATTTGCAATAATCGTATCAAGTTTATTAAATAATGTCGCAAAAGCAGCTAAAACGTCAGATGATGACTGACCAATTCCATTAATTATTTGAATAAAGGCCTCTTGACAATTTATATCCATTTGACTTACTTTATTTAACATTTCAGTAAAATATTGCTGTTGGCTGGCATCCATATTATCGAGCTTATCTAATATATCCTGCCACAAGCTGATAAATACATTAAATGCTTGTTGTTGGGTTTCATCCATTTGACCGAGTTTGTCTAGAATTGCTTGTCCCATATTTAATAAAGCAGAAGCAGCTTGTTGTTGATTTTCATCCATTTGATCAAGTTTATTAAGAATACTTTGTAGCGTAGCAAAAAATGCAGTAAATGCTTCTTGTTGATTTTCGTTCATACTATTTATACCTTGGACAGCTTGCTGTAGAAGTGCGATTACAGCATCTAAACCGCCAAGTTGTTGAATTATTGTATTATTTGCTATATTTTGATCATGTGCTAATTGAGAAACAATCATAATCAAAGAAGCAAGCATTTGATTTCCTTGTGCAGAAAGATTGTTACCATTAGTTACAGCCTCTTGAATAGCATATAATATTGCTTTTAATTCTTCATTATCACCTGCAATTTGTTGAAAACCTTCGTCCATAATAGTTATAATATCATTAAGTTGAGCACCTTGTTGAACAAGAAGAGCAATAATTTGTGGTAATACCTGCAAATTTCCATTAATTTCAACTAAGTGACTTATTACTTCATTCCACATTTCAATATTCTGTTGTTGTATTGCTAACAATAATGAAGCTATATCAGATTGATCGTATGTAATAGTTATATTTTGATTCAGGTATAGATTAACCTCAGTATTTACATTTACGGTTACGCCTCCTTCGTTAACGATAACGGTCGGGGATTCCGGTTCTATAAGGCTTTTTTTGCAACTTGTCATTGTCGCAGGTGCTAAAACAGCGAGGCCACCCAGCATTACAGGGGCAATCTCAGGGCTAACGACATTTTTAGCACCTTGCATAACATTACCAAAAAACATTTCTAAACCAACAATCTTTGGCAACATGGCTTTTTTAAAATTTGAAATATTTCCTTTTGCTTTAAATGATGGTGAAAATGTGTCATACTGCATCATACTCATAGGTGTTTGATTTGCATAAACATTCTGATTCTGATTTTGTTTTAATTGTTCTAAATTAGCTGATTTTAAACTAATCACGCTTGGTACTGAATTCATTATATTCTCCTTTCGAATAAATTCTTATACTACATGAGCTATTGAGTTTATAAATCGTAAAGAAAAAATTTGCTATTCAAACAAGGAAATATAGCAACAAAAAGGCTAAAGCTCAGTCATAGATTAAAAAATTCTTATTTACAAAACTTAATATGAGAATTTGGTCGGCTTGTAAAGCTATTGCACTATTAATTTGTTTATTGTCAAAAATTATTATCAGTATTTATAAAAATCAACATTTAGAAAAATTTATTAGACGTAAATAATTAAAAATTTTAATATTATTTATAATATAAATGCGATAGCACATAGCCTATCGCATTTATATTATTTAAAAAAAAGCTGACATCAAAGTCAGCTATAAATATCAACCAACAATTTCTTTAACTTCGGCTTGAAGGTTCTTTGAATCAACCTTAATTCCCGGGCCCATCGTTGTTGTCAAATAAATTGACTTCACATAAGTTCCCTTTGCAGAAGATGGCTTTGCTCTCAAAACCGCATCTGCAAGTGTTCCGAAGTTCTTAACCAAATCTTCATGACTAAATTGAATTTTTCCTATAGGACAGTGAATCATACCCTGTTTATCTGCCCTAAATTCAACCTTACCGGCTTTTGCATCTTTTACCGCTTTAGCAATATCAAGTGTAACCGTACCGGTTTTTGGGTTTGGCATCAATCCCTTAGGCCCTAATACACGACCTAACTTACCGAGCATACCCATACAATCAGGAGTAGCTATCAAAGTATCAAATTCAAACCAACCGCCTGAAATTTTATCAATGATATCTTCCGTTCCGTAAAAATCAGCACCGGCTTCTTTCGCTTCATTTACCTTAGGGCCTTTTGCTATAACGCAAACTCTTACGGTTTTACCCAATCCTGCCGGAAGTACAACTGTTGAACGAATTTGTTGATCAGCATGTTTAACTTCAATACCTAATCTCATGTGACATTCAACTGTTTCGTTAAATTTTGCAATTTCTTTTGATATTTCTTGTAATTTTGCTATTGCATCACTTCCCGATACAGGTTGTTCATAACCTTCAAGAAGCTCCTGTATTTTCTTTTGTTTTTTAGTTATTTTTGACATTTTAATTTTCCTTTCATGGTGTTAACGGATTAATAATCCTTCCATATCATTTACTCTTATTTTACCGTGATTAATCTTCTTTAACGGTAACGCCCATTGCTCTGCAAGAGCCTGCAATCATTTTAACTGCCGCATCCATTGTTGTAGCATTCAAATCGTTCATTTTGATTTTTGCAATTTCTTCCAATTGCGCTCTTGTAATTTCAGCAACCTTAGTTTTATTAGGAGTAGCTGAACCTTTCGGTATATTGAGGGCTTTTTTAATTAAAACCGGTGCCGGAGGTGATTTTATCACAAATGTAAAACTTCTATCCTCGTACACATCAATAATGACAGGGATAATATAACCTGCTTTGTCTTGTGTTTTTGCATTAAACTGTTTGCAAAAATCCATAATGTTAACACCGTGCTGACCTAATGCCGGCCCTACCGGTGGTGACGGATTTGCTTTGCCTGCTTCAATTTGAAGCTTAATTTTTCCTACTACTTTCTTTGCCATTTTTTCTCCTTTCGTGGTACCAGCGGGGGCTTCCCCTTCCACGTTATGCTAGTTATTTATAATCTACAGCTTTTGTATTTGTTTGTATTCCAATTCAACCGGTGTTTCACGGCCAAAGATTGAAACCATTGCACGAAGTTTTGCTTTGTCAGGATAAACTTCCGTAATATCACCAACGAAATCTGCAAATGGGCCTGATACAATACGAACTTTCTCGCCAACTTTGATATCCATTTCAACCTTTTGGGTTTGAGTCGTTGAGCGATGAATAATTTTCTTAATTTCACTTTCCTTTGCCGGAATAGGTTTTTTTGCAGAACCCACAAACTTTGTAACACCGGCTGTATGCCTTACAACATACCAACTGTCCTCATCCATAATCATTTCCACAAGAACATATCCGGGGAATATCTTTTCTTCTTTTTCCTGTTTTCTTCCGCCTTTTATTTGAGTAACTGTCTTTTGTGGAACTTCAATACGGAAAATTTTATCAGACATGTTCATATATTCTATACGCTTTTCAAGATTGCTTTTAACCTTATTCTCGTAACCTGAATATGTATGAATTATGTACCAGCGCTTTTGATTACTTTTATCTTCAGATTTTAACTTTTCATCACCTGAAGCTTCTGTTAATACTTCATTGTTTTCAAGAATTTCGTCTTTTTCACTCATAATTCTTACCCTTTTTGGTTATTAATAACTCTTAGTGTGCGTGTGGCAATATTGCATTAAATATTATATCCACAAGATAAATAAATACAGTAAATATAAACACAATTGCTACAACAAAAAATGTTTCAACAATAACTTGATTTTTTTCAGGCCAAGTTATTTTGCCCCATTCGGCTCTTACACCTTTGAAGTAATTAATAATTGCATTTTTTGTGTTTTCAAAATTGTCGTTCATTAATAGTTACCTATTTTATATATAAATCGCGCCCTGAAGGACTCGAACCCTCGACATCCGGTTTTGGAGACCGACGTTCTACCAACTGAACTAAGGACGCCTAAAGCGGATAGGCAGCTTGCCAACTGAGAGGCTAAGCTTATATTTTCTGCTTAGCTACTTATTTAGTTTCTTTGTGTGTTGTATGTTTTTTACAAGTCGGACAGTATTTAGAAAGCTCCATTCTGTCTTTTGTATTTTTTTTGTTTTTTACTGTCGTATAGTTTCTTTCTTTGCAATCTTCACAAGCCAAAACTACCATTCTGTCATTTTTACCTTTGATACCCATTGTTTTATTCCTTTATATTTATTGAATTTTTGACCTTTTAAAAAGAATGTGATGAACTCACATTCTTTTTAATTCGGCATATAGGTAAATATTAAAATAAACATGATTAAAATGCAAACATATTGTGAAGTTTTTTTAAAATTACCAAATTTTCATAAAAGAATTTTATTTTATTACTTGCTAATTTATTTTATCGTTTGATATTTTCAACATTAATATCGGATAATTAAGCACTTCTTCTATTTTACTTTTAAGGGGCTACACTTCTAACCGGATTTTTTGTGGGTAAAAAATATTAACATTTGTAACGAAATTATTTAAATTTGAAATTAGAGATTTTTTTATAACTTTGTATATATGTTAGTATACACGATATAAGGATTAAAATATGTTAGCATTTACAAGCTCAGAAAACAAACAATCTCAATGTTTTCATCTTTTAGGCACATCCAAGTCCGAGAATGTCGGTGTAAAATTAATATCCAATAATACTTCATTAATATCCAATAATACTTCAATTTTGTCATCTGATATTGGTGATTATTGCAGTTTTTATTCAGAACCTTCTGAAGGAACAATTATGGCATTTGGCGAATCTGTTGAAAGTTGTGGCTCTATTGCTATGGGCGGAGTTGAATCTTGTGGTTCTATTGCCAACTCATCATCAGGAAGCGTTTCTTGCGGTAGCTCTTCAAGCATAAGTTGTTGCTGCTGATGAATTTAAAGTTTAAGTGCATTTTGCAAACAAATGAGAAAAATAAAGAAACTAAAAAGACTCTAAAATTAGAGTCTTTTTAGTTATATATGTCAATTTGTATTTTATATTAATTTACAGGTAGGGTAGGAGTAGGAGTAGGGTAGACTTTAGTCTACCAATATTGCAACATTCACTCAAAATCCAT
>JAKSUR010000082.1 GCA_024408765.1 bacterium
ATGGTTGCAATTGAACTGCCATTGTCAATAAAAAAATACGGAATTGACAAAAAAACATTTATGGATAATCTTGATAAACTTGTAGAGCTTGCTTTTGACGACCAATGCACAGGTGCAAATCCGGTATATCCGTTATTTGAAGATATAAAGAAAATCTATATTGATGCATATAACGGAAAAGTATAGGAGTCAGATATGATTACTTCAACAATAGAATTTATAAATTCTAAAATAAAAGAAACACTGGGAGAGTATATTCCCGAAATAGGTATTATTTTGGGTTCAGGGCTTGGAGAACTGGCAGATGAATATTGTGACCTTGCGATACCTTACTCTGAAATTCCGGGATTTGAAACTTCAACTGTATCTGGACATAAAGGACGACTTGTTTTCGCAAAAATTAACGGCAAAAATGTAGTTATGATGCAGGGAAGATTTCATTATTATGAAGGTCATTCAATGCAAAAAGTTGTTTATCCTGTTAAAGTAATGAAAAAATTGGGCGTTAAAACATTAATCGTTACAAATGCAGCAGGAGGGGTTAACCCTGCATTTAATCCGTCGGATTTAATGATTATAACAGATCATATAAATCTTATGGGAGCAAATCCTCTTATGGGTGAAAATGATGATTCTTTCGGTGAAAGATTTCCTGATATGACAGAAGCTTATACACCCGAGCTTGTTGAACTTACAAAAAAAATTGCCTCAAAACTAAGTATTGATTTGCAAGAAGGGGTTTATTTAGGAATGTCCGGCCCTTCATACGAAACGCCTGCCGAAATAAGAATGGCTCGAGCAATCGGTGCAGATGCAGTCGGTATGTCTACCGTACCTGAGGCAATTGTAGCAAGTTGGACTAAAATGAAGCTTATCGGAATTAGTTGTATTTGTAATTCGGCAGCAGGAGTGAGCAGTGCAGTTCTTTCACACGAAGATGTTATACATGCTGCAAATATTGCAAAAGACAGATTTAAAATTCTTGTAAAAGAAATAATAAGAAACTTATAATATGCGTTTAGATAAATTTTTAAAAGTATCAAGATTAATAAAAAGAAGAACGGTAGCGAATTCTGTTTCCGAAATGGGCAGAGTGTTTGTTAACGGCAATCCTACAAAACCTGCAAAGCAATTGAAAGTAGGAGATATAATCGAAATTGAATATGCAAATTATACTTTAAAAGTAGAGGTATTAGTTATTCCTATCGGAAATGTAAGCATTCAGGAAGCAGAAACATTATACAAAGAATTAAAATAGGACGGATAATATGCATGAAATATTTGTAAGTATGAATAATTTTTTTCAAAGTATGGGAGTTCAAGGTTTGGCAATAAATTCAGCGGTCGAAAGTTTTTTTCTTGTGCCTCCGCCCGATTTTTTATTAATTGCAATGGACTTGGCGAAGCCTGAAAAAGCTTTATATTATGCTTTTGTATGTACTGTTGCATCTATTCTTGGTGCTGTAATCGGATATTTTATCGGATTATTCGGAGGTCGTCCGGTTTTTAATTTTATGTTTAAAAATAAACAGGATAAACTTGAAGCGGTTGAAAAAATGTATAATGAATATGGCTCATTTGCTGTTTTTTTCTCTGCATTCACTCCAATACCGTATAAAATATTTACAATTGCAAGCGGTATTTTAAAAATGAATATTTGGAAATTTATATTGGCAAGCTTTTTGGGACGCGGAGGAAGGTTTTTCCTTGTCAGCTTGGTATTAATGTTCTTTGGTGAAGCCATAAAAAAATACTTAGAACTCGTAATACTTGTTGTAACAATTATAATTATAATTTTTTGCATAATTGTTTACAAAAAAAGACATACTTTAATAAAGAAGGATAATACAAATGACGATAATTAATGAACAGTTTATAATAAACACCGAAGGTAACACTGATATTATAGATATAACAAAACAGGTGCAAAATTGTGTTTATCAGCACGAACTAAAAGATGCACTTGTATGTGTGTCGACACAGGGCAGTACATCTTCAATTACTACAATCGAGTACGAACAAGGTCTAATAAAAGATTTAAAAGAAGCATTGGAAAGAATTGCACCATCAGGTCAAGAATATCACCATGATGAAATATGGCATGACGGAAACGGTTATGCACATATTCGTTCGGCATTAATAGGAAGTGCTGTTAATATAGCCTTAAAAGACGGATTATTAAATCTTGGAACTTGGCAACAAATTATATTTTTAGATTTTGATAACAAGCCACGTTCAAGAAATATAACCGTTCAAATTATTTCATAGAAAAATTTCTGATTTTTACAAATGTTTTTCAATATTGGTTATGATTGAGGATTTTGGCATTAAACCGACCATTCTTTCTGCGGGTTCACCATTTTTAAATAAAAGTAAAGTCGGCAATCCGCTTACTTGGTATTTTTTTGCCATTTCTAAATTTTCATCAGTATTTATTTTGGTAAATTTAACTTTTGATAAAAGCTCTTGTTCAACTTCTTCTAATATCGGACTCAATTTTCTGCAAGGACCACACCAATTAGCAAAAAAATCAACAACAGTAATTCCGTTATTATTAACAACTTCCGATATAAAATTATCCGTATTAATTTCTATAACCATTATTTCCCTCCTGAAATCATACATACTTAATATTATCATATATTTTATATTTGTGCTATCATACTTATAGGGAGAAGATTGGATAAGGAATTTTGAGTACCAAAGGATATTAATTATGCCAAGGAAAAAGGAAATAGAAATTGTTTTAGATACAGAAACAACAGGACTTGATTACACAAGAGAAAGACTTGTTGAATTTGCCGCAGTCAGACTGGAAAACGGTAAAATAAAAGATGAATACCAAACATTAATTAACCCGGAACAGCATATAAGAAAATCCTCAATGGCAATTCACGGAATTACGCCCGATATGGTTGAAGATGCACCGACGGAAGCGGAAGCGATGCCGAAAATCCTTGAATTTATAGGTGATTATCCGATTGTTGCGCACAATGCAATTTTTGACTATTCTTTTTTAAATGAAGCAAAGCTCAGAACAACAGGCGAAAAACTGGAAAATCCCAGAATAGATTCTCAAATTATGTTCAGAGAAATTGCACCTGAATTAGAATCTCATGGCTTGGAAGCATTGACACAAAGATTTAATGTGGAATTAAACAACCACCACCGTGCAATGGCAGACACTATGGGGCTTGCACTTGCTTATCCGAAATTAAAAAAATTATATCTTCAAAAATTAGATTGGCAAAAAAAACAATTGCAAAATGTTGATTATCTGTTTGACAGATATTTAAGGATTCAACAGAGTATTTCTACAATGCAAGCAGAATTGCAAGATTTAAAATCGGTGTTCAAACTTTATTTTGAACTCGGAGGTGAACCATTAGAAGCAGAAACCGGTGAAATAATGGTTTATCAATCAAAGCAATCCTTTGGATATGAATTTAATGATGTTAAAGACGTACTTGAAAGTGTCGGTGCATTGGAAAAAGCCGTAAAACTTAATAATGGATTTATTGACAGACTTTGCAACGGATTAAGCTTATCCGATGAATACAAACAAATAATTAAAGATGCAAGACAGGAACTATCTGAAACACGCAACATTCAGGTAATAAAACCATGCACGAAATAACGTATAAAAAGAATATTCCAACCGAATTAATTGTGACCATTGAAAAATTATCCAATTTAGGATACGGAATCGCTCGTTTTAACGGTTATGTAATTTTTGTAAAAGATGCATGTCCTGATGATGTTGTTAAAATAAAACTTATTAAAAAAAATAAAAATTATGCAAATGCAATAATTACGGAAATAATATCACCGTCAAAACACAGAATTAAACCTTTTTGTGCAATGCAAAAAGTTTGCGGTGCATGCCAGCTTCAATTTATTGAGTATGATTTTCAACTCAAAATAAAACGTGAAATTGTTTCCGATTTAATTAAAATTCCTGATGTCGAAATTCGTGATACAATTCCTTCCACAAAAACAGAAGGATACAGACATAAAATTCAATATCCGATTTCTGAAACAAAAAATTCAAAAAGAATTCTTGCAGGATACTACAAAACTGATTCACACGAAATTGTTAATATCAAACACTGCCCCATTCAACCTGAATATTGCGACAAAATAATTGAATTTATAAGAGAAAATGCTCCGTTATTTGATATAAGCGGTTATACGGAAAGCTCGCATAAAGGCGACTTAAAACATGTAGTTATACGTACATCAGAATATTCAAAACAAAATCTTGTAGTTTTAGTCGTAAATTCAGACAAAATTTCTGATAAATTAAAACAATTCGCACAAAAAATATATAATAATCTGGAAAACATTTCCGGTGTTTGTATAAACCTTAATCCGAAGAAAACAAATTTGATTTTGGGAAACAAAACTGTATTGGCAATCGGAAACGATTTTGTGGAAGAAAAGCTTACCAACAAGGTTTTTAAAATAGGAGCTGAAACATTTTTTCAGATTAATCCGTATTCTGCAAACAATATATTTAACTTCATAAAAGAATATATTTCCAAAAATTGCGAGTTACCATCAATCCTTGATGCTTATGCCGGAATAGCAACATTTGGGATTTGTATGTCTGATATTGCTGCATATGTGGTCAGCGTTGAAGAAGTTAAAGCATCAACCGATATGGCAAAGGAAATTATTAAGGAAAACAATATAAAAAATGTTGAAGTAATAAATTCTGATGCAGATTCTTACTTCAACTCGGAAAAACGTAAATTTGATATAACAATATTTGATCCGCCGAGAAAAGGTTGTTCTGAAATTACACTGGAAAATGCACTCAAATTAACAACTAAGAAAATAATTTATGTATCATGTAACCCTGCAACACTTGCAAGAGATTTGAAATACTTAACATCAAAGGGTTGTAAAATTGAATTTATACAACCTTTTGATATGTTTCCACACACATACCATATAGAAAATGTAGCAGTTATAAATCTCAAATAGCATCACATACTTGATGATATTAAAATAATTGATGCTAAAATAAGTACACTTAGTGTAAATGCAATAAGCAGTTTTATCGCCGGATGAAATTCAAGTGCAGTAATTTCATCAAGTTCAAGTTTTTTTAATACTGACTTAACAAAGTCCTCTCTTACTTCTGACTTAGTTTTCCTAAATGAATCACTCATTAATCGTCTTATATTATAACTGTCCTCAAATTCTTTCCTTATATCTCGATTCGTTATGGCAAGTTTTTTGATTTTTATATTCTCATCCGTTGATAATTCATTATCCATATATTCTGAAAGTTTCATATCAAAATCTGCAT
>JAKSUR010000083.1 GCA_024408765.1 bacterium
TGGCGAGTGTGGATACTCCGGGATATGTAAGAAGAGATATTGATTTTTCACAATACTGAGGTTCAATGAACAGCCCGATTGAAACAAAATTATCAACAGCGTTGGGCCCGTCAGGTGTAATTGAGGACAGGCATGAAGAAGAAATTGATATTGCAAAAGAATTGTCCGAAATTCAGAAAAATTCTCTGATGTACACTATGGCAACACGAAGAATGTCAAATATTATTACACAAATGAAAACTGTTGTAAATGTAGGCAAATAAGGTTTTTAACAACATAATCAAGATTTTAAACAAGAAAGAAGGCATATTATGAGTATCTTAGAATCAATGAACATAGGTCAAAATGCTTTAAGAGCACACGGATTAAGACTTGATATTCATGCAAAAAATATTGCCAACATTGATACACCTAATTATGTCAGAAGAATCCCCGTTTTAAACGCTTCTGAGGATATATCATTTCATGGTTTGATGAATACAATGAAAAATGATGTATTCGGAACGGGTACTTTACCATATTTACAAGGCGGGGTTGTATTTAACGGATGTGTTGAAGACCCGACTGTAGGTGAAAGGATATATTCTCCCGGTCACCCTGATGCAGATGCGAACGGTTATATAAGAGCTTCAAATGTAAATGCTATGGTAGATATGGCAGATGCGATTATGGCTCAAAGAGCTTATGAAGCAAACCTTGCGTTGGTTAATATTTCACGAGCAATGGCTAACAGAGCGACTGAAATCGGCAGATAATATAATGACATTTGTAAAATTAAATATTTTGTTCTTTATAAGTGTTTAACACTTTTTCAATTATATTTTAGTGAATTCAGAATGGATTTTATTACATTTTTTGCAAGGCTTTTTATATGCGGTGATTTATTCCCAAGTATTGCAGTTTGGATAGTATTTCATGTATAATTTAACAATATCGGGAGTAAAATATGTTTAAATTTTTATCTAATCTATCTTTTTTTGTTGTGAAACCTATAATGTCTTATATTTTGAAAAAAAAGAATTATCCTAAAAATGCAATTCAAAGAAAGTATGGAAATATAGATGAAGAGGGCTTTATATACGGTCAAAATGTAATAATGTTTCATGCGGTTTCTGTCGGTGAAATTAATGCAATCGAGAATTTAGTCAAAAAAACAAGAGAAAAATACAAAGAAAGCAAAATAGTTGTTACAACAGGAACTCATACAGGACAAGAGCTTGCGAAAAAGAAACTTGGTGAAATTGCAGATTTAATAACATATTTCCCTGCTGATTTTCCGTTGGTAATTGATAAATTTTTAAATAAAATTAATCCCAATATGGTATTTATTGCCGAAACTGAAATTTGGCCGAATTTTGCAATGATGTGCAAAGAAAGAAAAATAAAAACTTATATTATAAACGGCAGAATTTCTGACAGCACTTTTAAGTCGTATCACGCTTTTAGGTTTATATTTAAGTATTTTTTAAGTTTTTACAGCGGAATTTATACTCAAAGCGAAGAGGATAATAATAAATTTTTAAAACTTGGCGCAAATCCTGATACTACAAAAAGAATGAACAATCTTAAATTTGACATCACAAAACCGTCGGTTAATTTTGATTTTGATAAAGCAGGTTCAAGAGTGTTTCTCGCAGGTTCAACTCATTCGGGCGAAGATGAAATCGCACTCCTTACATTTAGAAAACTCAGAGAAAATTTTTCAGATATAAAACTTATAATCGCTCCAAGACATTTAACAAGAGCTGATGAAGTAAAAGCTTTAATAACGGCTTTTGGTTTTAATTATGCACTTCGTTCGGAAGGAAAAAGCGATTTAAAAGATATTGATGTCCTTATTTTGGACACACTGGGCGAACTTGGTAAAATGTATTCCTTTGCAGATGTGGTTTATATAGGCGGTAGTTTTAATAAAACAGGCGGACACAATCCTTTGGAGGCGATTATTTTTGGAAAACCTGTTGTATCCGGCCCGTCTATTCATAATTTTAAAGATATCTACGGAATCGTAAAAAATGCTCATGCAGGTTTTGTAGTTGATAATAAAGAAGAATTTTTGGATACAGTAAACAAATTGTTTAGCGACAAAGCTTTTTATGAAAAAACATCTGCTTCATGTACAAAAGTTTTTAATGAACAACAAGGAGCTTTGGAATTTGTATTAAATCTTATTAAGGCTTAAATATTAAGCTTTTTAAGCATTTCTTCAAGGCAAATTTTAATGTGAGCATAATTTAAACCGCCTTGCATATATGCAGCATAAGGTTCTCTCATTGGCCCATCTGCTGATAATTCGATTGTTGAACCTTCAATAAATGTTCCGCCTGCCATAATAACCTTGTCTTCATATCCCGGAATATATTCAGGTATCGGGGTAACATATCCGTTGACAGGTGAAAGTGATTGGATTGTTTTGCAAAATTCTTCCAGATGTTCAGGTTTTCCGAATATAATATTTTGTATAATATCTGTTCTTTTTTCATTGTATTTTGGTATTGAATTAAATCCTATGTCCTCAAATACTTTTGCCGCAAGGATAGCACCTTTTAAAGCTTCTGATACGACAGACGGTGCCATAAAAAGTCCCTGAAATATTAATCGGTGCTGATTAAACATAGCTCCGCCTTCTGAGCCTATCCCCGGTGCAGTGAGTCTGTTTGCAGCTCTTTCAACATACTTCTCTTTTCCTGCTATATAACCACCTGCTTCTACAATTCCACCACCGGGATTTTTAATTAAACTACCACCGATTAAATCCGCTCCAACTTCTAAAGGTTCTTGTTTGTCGACAAATTCTCCGTAACAATTGTCCACAAAACATATACAATCTTGATTCTTTGATTTTACTATTTTGCAAATACGTTCTATATCATCTATCGTAAGTGATTTTCTGGTAGAATACCCTTTTGAACGCTGAATCAAAACCATTGTGGTTTTTTCATCAATCATTTCTTCAAGCTTTTGATAATCAATATCAGTGTTGTTTAAAAGCGGGACTTCCTCATACAAAACCCCGTTACCGATTAAGGATGCTCTTTTGGTTTCACTATCACCTGCTGTTCCTATTACTTCTTGCATTGTATCATAAGGCGTTCCTGCGACGGAAATAAGTTTATCTCCTGCTCTTAAGTTTCCAAACAAAGCGCATGCAAGGGTATGTGTTCCTGATGCAAAATGTATTCTTACCAATGCTTTTTCTGCACTAAATACTTGTGCAAAAGTTTTATCAAGAACTTCTCTTCCTAAATCATCATGCCCGTATCCTGAAACCGTATAAAAATGTTCCGGTGCAACTCTGTTATCATAAAAAGCTTTTAAAACTTTTCGTTGATTAAAATCTCTGATTTCATCAATTTCTTCAAATTGTTTTTGTATACTTCTTTCAGCTTGTTTAATGTCATAATTCATAATAACCAAATCATATTTCAACAACAGTTTATAGTCAAATGTCGGATTTAATCTTTAATTAATTATAATAAAATTCGGTATGCGTAAATTTGTATTATTTATAATTATTGCAATAATTCTTCCTGCTATCGCTTACGAGGTTTATTCACCTGAAAATTATTATTTAAAAAATGACAGTGAAAATATTTTATTTGTTGTGGATTTTTCAAACAGTATGAGTGAATACCTTGAACATAAGAAAAAAACGGATTCCGTTAAAACTGTTTTGAATAATATTCTTCCGCAACTGCCTCAAAATATAAAAGCAGGTTTAAGGGTTTACGGTCACACATGTAATGTGCTAGCGTTTAATGCGTGTAAAAGTTCGGAACTGCTTGTCCCTATTTCTGACAACAATAATCAGAAAATCTCTTCAGCAATATCAAACCTTAAACCCAAAGGAATGACTCCGATTACATATTCTTTAAAACAAGCTGTTAATAAAGATTTTTCAAATATTAATGGTAATAAACGAATAATATTGCTGACAGATGGTGGTGAAAACTGTGATATAAGTCCTTGCGAATATTCAATATCACTTATGAAAACGAGAAGAGATATTAACATAGACGTAATAGCTTTTAATGTGGAAGATGCTGATGATTTAGCACAGTTGAAATGTACTGCTGATGTAACAGGAGGCAGATTTATTAAGGCTGATACTAATGCTCAACTCTTACAATCAATGAATGACCTTCTAATCCCGTTTAAAAAGGTTGAGGCACTTATATTGCAAAATAACTAATTTATGCTATTGCTTCAAAACCTTTTGTTCGTTTATTTACAATTGATAAACTTGCTTGTGTATTCAAAAAATTTAACGCTCCGATAAAATTCTTTTTGTTTTCAAAATCCATGCCTGCATCTTTCATAATGCTTTTTATTTCATCCTGAGACGCATTTTCCTTTATTAATTTACTTTTGTATTCAATTTCAGCTTTTAAATTTTCAGAAATTTTTCTTTCAGGAAATCCGATTTCTTTTTTCTCTTCTTTTATTTCAGGCATTTGATTGCTGATTTTTGATTCATTTATTTGTGCAAAAGGATTATTTTTAGATGAATTGAACGAATCTCTTGCAATGTCCATTAACTCGTTTTTAAATGAAGTTGTATAGTTTTCTTGTGTATCATTATTTAAGGCTTTTGCACGTTCTCTTGCACGATTAAATATAAGCTCTTTCAAAGCTTCACTCTCATTTTTTGAAACTGTAGATTTATAATCGTAACGGTACATAATTTATCCTCTTAATTATATAAAGAAAAAAATGTAAAGAAAATTGACAATTTTATATATAAAAAGTATATATTTGTTACATAACTTAATACATCGGTTTACGATTTGTTAAGAGTTTGGAACAATTGATTTTGTTTATATTGATGAAGTTTTTAGTATGAGCATGCCTATTATATGTTACATTAATTGTGTTTTTGTTTTTATTATAGTATAATTAACATGCTATTTATATTTCGGCTAGTGTAAAATCTTAACAGGAAGGGGATTAACCGACCTGTTTTCTTTTTGAGCTTGGTGATTAAATATAGAATACAATCAGCCAAATTTTCTGTAAATAGTTGTATAATTTGCTTATAGATTATATATTTCCCCTCATGTGCAATATAAAACTTTTATGAGTTAACTAAAAAATGTAGTATGTCAAATTCTTTATATAAGAACGGGG
>JAKSUR010000084.1 GCA_024408765.1 bacterium
TTTAAAAATGCAAATTAATAAAAAGAGGATAACTTTACTTTTTAGTTATCCTCTTTAAATCCATTTTACGGCTCTGTCCGCCCGTTATAGGCTCCTGTAAAAACAGAATTTAGAAACTTACTCTTATAGGTATTGTAATTGTTGTCATATCCTTTCTGCTTATTATTGTTAACATTCGTTAATTCGGACATGTTATACTTTGATACGATGTCAGCTTCTCCTGCCATAATTTTACCTCTCTTTCTTATGTTATATACTTTGGATATATATAATAAGTATAAAAGAAATAAAAAATTGCCTTTTTTGAGAAATATAATTTACAAAACTTAATATTTCTTATGAAAATTAACTGACAGCTTGTGTTTTTACTTGCGTTGGAACGATTTCATTTTTGAAACGGTACAACTTGTATTTAATGCACAATTATAATCAATCAAGGATGAAAACTTACCGTTAGATCTTAAAAGTAATATATAAGGTAAATTGGTGCATATAACATATTTTTTATTAAAATTTTTCATATCTTTTGAGGCAACATTCAGTTCTACATAATTATATGAATTAGTCATCGTTTTTTGTGTTTTTTTAAATTCATTCAGTGCATTTGTATAACCGTCAGCCCAATCAGCATAAACTAATACTGCCATCGGTTTTTCCGAATTTTGGCTTGACGCTTCTTCATATGTCATTACGGCAGAATTTGCGGTTAAACCCGTAATTATCATTAATAATAAAGAACTTAAAAGTTTTTTCATAGAATCCTCCATTATTCTGCGTTTGAAAGTACATCCATTTCTTCTGCCGAAGCGTAAGACGAATGACATCCGCAATCGCAATATATAACTTCACCGGTTGTACCGCTCGAAAGGTCAGATGCCAGATATAAGCCGGCTTTCCCTACATCCTCCAATGATACATTTTTCTTTAACGGAGCTCTCATAACAGCGGCTTTAAGCATTTTTGAAAATCCGCTTATACCCATTGATGCCAATGTTTTTACAGGCCCTGATGATAGGCAGTTTACTCGAATACCTTTTCTTCCTAAATCTACCGCCAAAAATCTCATTGATGATTCCAGTGCTGCCTTTGCGACACCCATGACATTATAGCTTGGTACTGATAAAACAGAACCCAAATATGTCAATGCAAGTATAGAACTGCCTTCGTTCATAACAGGTTCTGCATATTTTGAAACGGTAACAAGTGAATATGCACTGACACCCATTGCAATGTCCCATGCCTCTTTTGTTGTATCAATAAATCTTCCCATTAAGGATTCTTTCGGTGCAAAAGCAACCGCATGAACTACAAAATCCAATTTTCCGTATATTTTTTCACATTCTTTAAATACAGCTTCAACTTCTTTTTCGTTCGTTACATCACAACTCATAATTATTTTAGCATTCATACCTTCGGCAATAGGCTTTACTCTTTTTTCCATAGCTTCTCCTGCATAAGTGAATGCGATTTCTGCACCTTCGTTATACAATTGCTGTGCAATACCGTAAGCGATGCCGTGCGTGTTTGAAACTCCGAAAATTACCCCTTTTTTACCCGTCATTATTCCCATAAGTGTAACTCCTCTTATATATTATGTCGAAATGATACCAAAAATTTATGTTATTTGCAAATTATATTACGTTAAAAACCTGAAATAAATATATACTGTGCTTAATACAAGCGAAATTAGCATTACAACCAAACCATATTTTAAATATTCCATAAATTTAATTTTATAACCGTTTGCAGCAGAAGTTTCTGATACAATGACATTAGCAGCTGCACCGATTATGGTCATATTTCCTCCAAGGCATGCACCAAGAGATAAACACCACCACATTGGTGTTGCAAATGCAGAACCTTTTGCGGTTGCAATTTCTGCTATCATAGGCGTCATAGTTGCTGTATAAGGAATATTATCTATAATACCTGATAAAATTCCCGAACCCCAGAGTATAACCATAGAAGCAAGCGTTTGCGAACCGTGAGTTATATCAATAAGCCATTTTGCCATAAGTTCAATTCCGCCTGCTTTTTCAAATCCGCCTATAATGATGAATAAGCCAATGAAGAAAAATATTGTACTCCACTCTACATCAGTTAAAATATCAGCAGGTTTTTCAAAAAGTAATAATATACTTGCACCTGTCATTGCACAAACACAAGTTTGTATATGAGTGATATCGTGCGTTACAAAACCGCTTATGACGAGTAACAACACAATCAATGAACGTATCATCAATCCTTTATCTTTTATAGTTTGAGAATTATCCATTTGAGCAATTTTAGACATTTTTTCTTCTGTGGTGTGAAGTTGTTTCCTGAACCAAAATGTCATTATACAAATCACAACAAACAGTATAACCGCAACAATTCCCGTCAATTCTCTTATAAAATCCATAAATGATAAGCCTGCTGCACTTCCGATTATAATATTCGGAGGATCCCCAATTAGAGTTGATGTTCCGCCGATATTAGAAGCTAAAATTTCTGTAATAAGAAAAGGAATCGGATTAATATCAAGTTCACGAGAAATTGCAAATGTTACGGGCATAATTAAAATAACTGTTGTAACATTATCCAAAAATGCGGATGCAACTGCCGTAAACAAAGCCAAACAACAAAGAATTATTTTAGGATGACCTTTTGTCTTTTTCAACATTTCATTTGCTACCCAGTTAAACATACCGCTCCTTGTAGCTATGCTTACAATTATCATCATTGAAACAAGTAAAAATATTACGTTAAAATCAACATAATTTATAAAGTAAAACGGATTTAATTCTCCGTCAATTTTTGCATTTTGACCTAATAATCCGAACAACAGCGTTAAAGATGCTCCAACCAGCGCAACTGTTACTTTTGGAATCTTTTCAGTAGCAATAAACAAATATGCGATAACTAAAATGCTCGCAGATACAGCCATAGCATTAGTTTGTATAAGATTAAGCAAACTCTCCATAAAATCTCCTTTTGAAAAATACTTATATTATGCTTATTATAATACAAAAATATTTACTGTATAATATTTCTTGTATGGCAAATTGCTATTGCAATTGCGTCAACTGTATCATCAAGCTTGGGAAGGTTATTCTTGTTTAAAGCTATTTTGACCATTTGTTCCACTTCTTTTTTATCCGCACGCCCGTATCCTGTTAAAATTTGTTTGACTTCCATTGGTGTGTAACTGTATGTTGGAATATTAAATTTTTCTAAAACCGTTAAAATAACACCTCTTGCTTCTGCTACCGGAATAACCGTTTTTTGGTTTTTAAAAAAGAATAAGTTTTCAACAGAAGCACAATCAGGTGAATATTTATTAACAATTTCGGATAAATCGTTGTAAATTTCCAACAATCGTTTTGAATCATCAAGTTTTTTATCTGTTTGAATTGAACCTGATGCCAAAAGTGAAATTTCACCGTTATTTTCAGATTTATACTCAATTAATCCGTATCCGACAATTGCCATTCCGGGGTCTATGCCTAAAATTTTCATTACAACATCTCCTTAGTATGGAAGTTCATCCACAAAGGAAGGAACTTTTACATTTGTCATAGGTACATCTTTTTGTCTTAATGATTTTTCAGAATATGAAATCCAATTGAATGTCTGAACTGATGAAGGTTTATCTATTATTCCGTTTATTACGGTACGAAATTCTTTTGTATTTTTAATCGGAAGTTGTGGCAGTTTTTCAATATCGGAAGGCAAAATATTATATTTATTTTCTTCACCCGTTAGCATAATCATAAGTTTATTTATTGAAAAATCGCCAAATGCACCAAGTCCTGAGATAATTTCATCAGAAATCCGCCCTAAAACCGTTAGTTTTGCATAATCATTTTCAGTGTTATATTGACCTTTAATATAAAGTGACATAAGCGGGCCTAACGATTGGAGCATCTTAATATCAGCTATGCCGTTTTTCATTTCAATGTCACCTTTAAGATATTTGAATAATCCCGTATCTTTAAGCGTTATTGCTCTTGTTACCATGCTCAATGAAGTTCTTAGCATATTATCAGCTATTACATTTTGTGCATATAAAAGATGCTCTAATTTTCCTAATGTAGACATTCTTCCATTGTGAACAATAAATTTCAAATCTCCGTTTAATGAACTTTTTGAACTTAAATTACCCTTCAAAAATACATCAAAATCCATAATACCGCTTATATTATCTTTCTTTGAAGAAACTATGTCAAAAATCGGGGAGGCACTAACCGCTCTTGCCATTATTTTTGAATTAAAAGTTTCATCTTTTAAGTTGAAATCCAATGAACCTGCAATTTTTCCGTTAAAAAGTTCTGAGGCAATGTTCTTTATTAAAAGTGTGTTATTATCTAAATTAAAATCGCCAGAAAAAGCTGTTAAATAAATTGAAGATCCATATAAATCAGCAAACACTTTTTCGGAATAAAATTTGCCTTCTTTTATAGTTATTGGATATGATTTCATTAAAGTGTCTTTATACATTAAAATTGTATCTGTATTAATAAACTTTGATTTAACATTTAAACTTTTAATAATCGCCTTATCTGACAAATTTGTATAAACAGAAGCATTTAAACCCATTGACGAATCCGCCATTTTAACAAGTGGGGCATTTATAGAAGCTATATTTTTATTAAAATCTATTGTAGCATTCGACAAAGAAAGCTGCAAAGGTTGATTAAAAAGGCTCTGTATGAACAATTGGCCCACCGCCTCAGGATTAGAGATCTGACCGCTAATAAACAAATCCCCTCTTAATTGTGCCATTGTGTCATACAATCTTAGGTTAAGCATTTGTGGAAAATTAACTCTTAAATTTTTAAAAACACGTTCTCCCAAAATATTTTCCAAGTATCCGTTAATAACAATCTTTTTCTGACCTTTAAGATTTAACTTTAAATCATCGTTCATTTT
>JAKSUR010000085.1 GCA_024408765.1 bacterium
TGGCGTGGATGGGGCAACGCTGGAACATTTGGTATTGTTTCTGTACAGTATTTCGACACTGACGGTAATTTGAAATTTTATCATGACAGCAGTCTTACAAAAGCTACTTTCTATGCGTCTCTTACTCTTTCCCTTTCAAATTTTGTTTCTACTTGTCCGCCGTATTATTATGTGAATGACAAGTTACAAGTTGAAAGTATGTCTTATACCATTGCTAATTGTTATTCTGCGTCTGTTCTTTCCTCTGAAGTTGATACAGCTTTGTTAAACACTGTAAATGATATGTATACTGCCCTTAACTCCATTTTACAGCTTTCACGTTCTACAGATACGAATGTCAATTCTCTTTTGACTGCTTTCAATTCCTTTTCTACTTCCGTTACATCTATCTTAAACACACTGAAGAATGATGTTTCTGACATTGACTCCAATTTAAGGTTGTATTTTAATCAACTTGTAATGTATGATATTCCAACAATTATTCAATGGCTTGATGATACTTACAATGCGATTTATGACCATTATTATATGACTTATGATAATTTCCTTTATGTTCAGGGTCAACTTGATGATATTACTGCACTTCTTGATAAATTAGTTAATAATAACGGTGAGAGTGGCGGTAAAGTTATTGATGACGCTAAGGAAAACGCAAAGCAAAAAGCCGAGGAAGAAACTCCTGACCCTGCGGAAGAAATTGATGAAACTCAGTTTTCGATTGATAGCCTTTTGGGTGCTTTTAATTGGATAAAAACTCAGCTTGAAAATTTCTTTGACATTACTCATATTGATACCATGTTGGAAATTGTACTTTTTATAGCTCTTGCAGGTTGGGTTATCGGTAAAAAGTTGAATAAGGGGTGATTATGTTTGATAGAATGGTTTAAACAATTTTTTGAAAGTATTGGTTCTGTCCTCGGTGATGTTTTTGAGCTTTTGTATTCTGCAATTCAAGGCTTGTTAAACTTCGCCAAGCTCACTCCGAAAATGGTTAGTATTCTTACTGATTGTATT
This sequence comes from bacterium, assembly GCA_024408765.1. Taxonomy (GTDB): domain Bacteria; phylum Cyanobacteriota; class Vampirovibrionia; order Gastranaerophilales; family Gastranaerophilaceae; genus CAG-196. Next base: position 1,015 of record JAKSUR010000085.1, read on the forward strand.
TCAAATTTACCTGAAATATTTATAATGTTTGCAACTGTAGGTATTACAATTTCTCTGTTGCTCCTTGTTCTCGGTCGTAATGACACGGGTTCAGATTAATTGAAAGGTGGTTATTTTATGACTGATATTTTTACAAAAATTATTTGGAAAGGCGTTGAGTCTGTTTATGAAGTTCTTTCAACTCCCCTTGACCTGCTCGGCGGTCTTTCAATCTTTTCTGTTATTATTGGCGTTTTTGTTATGGGTATCATTATCAACATTGTTGTTGCATTTGTTAATAATGATTTCGGCTCTCAGAATATGCGTGAGTCTGCTCAGAACATTAAGGCAAATAGAAAAGCTTCTGAACCTAAACGAGCACAAGCAAAATCCGAGAAGAAATGGAAAAAGAACGGCTCAAAATATGGTTGGCTATAAAAGGTGGTGTTTTTGATTGGGTTATGATTATCAAATTTATCAGGTTCTTTTGCGTATTGAAATATTGTTAAAAAATTTCTTCGGTTCTACTGAGTTTATGGCGTGTCTCAATAAGCTTGATAACATCAAATCTGTAATAGATAATATAAACTCTTATACACATTATCTATTATTGTTTGTCGGTGTTTTCGTTTTCTTGTATATAATTTATAAATTTGCATTTAATCGCATACATACCTATTGACATATTCCTTTTTATATGCTATCTTTATAAAAAAAACGTAAGGAGTGTTATTTATGGCAAAAGAAAAAACTTGTAAATTTATTACTGTTGTTGGCGGTGTTCTTTCCTCAAAAACTGTCGGTGAGAAAAACCGTAAAGTATGGGAGTTAGGGGTTAAAGATAAAGATAATAAAATAACTTTCTTCTTTGCTTTTCCCACTTCAAAAGTAAATGATTTTGTTTTTGATGATGAAAATGCACTTTATAAATTCTCCTGCTTCTACGATTTCAAATATCCTGAGTACATTAAGGTTTATGAGGTAGTAAAGATATGATTGTTCTTGCTGTATTCCTTATACTTTTCTGTATAACTGGTTGTTTTGTAAAAATAACTATGTGAGGTGATAAGCATAAATATATTTACATGGCTTTCAAATTTCGGCTTTAATGCTTCATCTCCGATTACGGAAATTGTTGCAGGCTCTTTAATAGTTGGTACATTCTCTCTTGTAATCTCTTCGATTTGTTCAACTATTATTAGTTTGTTCAATAAATACTAAAAGAAAGGAGACTGTATATGCCTGTACTTATGGAAGCAACTTCCCTCGACACTCTTACCACTGTCTTTTCGTGGTTTCTCGAGCGTTGGGAGTCAATGGCGGGTACTCTTCTGACGACACCTCTCTTCCTCATTTCAGTTGGTGTTTTCTGTATCGGTGCTTGTATCGGTCTTGTCAAACGTATCCTCTAATCGGTCAACTTGTTTTCGGTGCAAGTATAAAAAACCGAAAATTTTTTTATGAGGTGTTTTTATGTTTATGACATTTATAATAACTGCTCTTAATGAAATTATTTTCCGTTTTACTGGTGTAGGCTTTTTTTACTGAGGTGATAATTAATGCAATCTTTTATTAATTTTTGCTTTTCTTCTTTTTTATCTGTCTTTGATTTTCCTTTATTCCCTGTTATTGCTGTAGCCCTAGTATTCTTCGCTATCATTGCTTCAATCCGTCTATTTTTCAAATAATAGCTTGCTATTTGAAAAATTTTTAGAAAGGTGATATTATGATTACTTCATTCTTCGGTGTTCCTGGCTGTGGTAAAACTACATTTGCTACAAAATTAGCTCAATCCGAGCTTAAAAGAATAAAAAAAGGTAAGTCCCGGTACAAAAGAGTTTATACAAATTTCTTTTGTTTCGGTTGTTATAAAATTGATTATAACGATTTGGGAAGTTATTTAATAACTGATTCTCTTATTATTCTTGATGAAATTACTCTTGACGCTGACTCTCGTAATTTTAAAGAGTTCGGTCAAGAAAAGAAAGAATTTTTTATACTTCATAGACACATGTATAATGATATATACATATTGAGTCAACAATACAACGGTACAGATAAAAAAATTCGTGATCTCACTCAGGAATTATACTTCTTACGTGGTTCTAAGCTATTCACAATAGCTAAAAAGATATACCGCTGTCTTGATATAAATGAGATGTCCCATGAGGTTGTTGAGGGTTACCGTTTTCCTAAATTCCTTGAAACTTTATTTACTCGTCATAATTATATGCTATGTTTCCGTCCTAAGTATTATAAGTTCTTCAATTCCTTTGAGTTACCGTCTCATATTCAGAATTTGCCGTCTTATAATAATCAGCTTTGGAATGATACAGTTGATTTTAACGTCTGAGAGCCTGTATAGGCTCTTTTTTTTTTACCTATGAAAGTATATTAAAAAAAAAAAAAATCCTCTCAAATCGCCTGTTATTTAATAATACATCATATCATATCAATTTGTAGCGGAGCAAAGCGGAGCGGTTAACAGTAGAAATGTTGAATGTTGGAAAAATTCCGCCTGTGTGTTGAAAATTTCAATTTTCAACATTCGGCGGATCAAATTTTTTCAACTGTCAACATAAATAATAATATAAATATAAATATATATATATATATAAATCTTACTCTAACTATTATATCTGTATTACTACGACAGATATAATAGTGTGTTTTGTGTTTTGTGCAGATTTTAACATATTGCACAAAAAAGCCTGTGCAAATTTTAGCATAATAACGATTGAAATTGATGTGTTTTTCTGTTAAACTGTAGTCAAATATTAAATGAATTGAGGTTTTGTTATGAATTTTCGTTCACGTGCTTGGACTATAGTGTTTTATCCTGAGTCTGCTCCTGCTGACTGGTTTACAATTTTTCAGATGTACGGAAAACCGTTTGTAATTTCTCCTTTACATGATATGGATAAAAATGCAGACGGAGAGTATAAAAAAGCTCATTATCATGCGATTATATATTCATCAAATGCAATCGGCTTCAATACTGTTAAGCGTTTATGTAATATGCTTAACGCTCCAATTCCTGAAATTGTTCGTGTATCTGACGGTCTTATGTCTTACTTAACGCATAAAAATCACCCTAAAAAACATCAATATGATGAAGCTCTTATACAGTTCGGTAACGGTTTTGAATATGAAGATTTACTTAAATATTCTGACCCTTCCGAAACTTCTAAATCTGCTTCACTTGCAACTTTGATTGATTATATTGATGGTTTAAATATCTTCTCTTATGCTGATTTGTTGCAGTTAGTTCGCTTTGACCCTGTTCTTACTGATGTTTGCATTAACAAGGTTACATTTCTCAATACTTACATAAAGTCTCGGAAAACAACTGCTCCTGCCGTTATTCGTCTTTGTACCGAAGTTCCGTTAGATGATGATTGTATTGAGATTGTTTGCCCTGTTGAAGATGATTTTTAATAAGGAGTGATTAATATTTGTACAAGTTTGTCAATTGCTTTATTGCTGTTCTTCTTTGCCTTTCTTTTCTTGTTGTTCCTGTTTTTGGAGTTTCCTCTAATCCCCTGAGTAGCTCAAAATTTACCTACAATAACACATGGGGTCAAGTTCGTGACACTGCACCTTATCCCGAGGGTGAGTTTGTTGAGTTTTCCAACCCAAGTGGTAATCGTATCATTTTCAATTTTACTCCACAGAGAGTTTATGCAATCGGTTCTGTTGACATTAACGGTAACGTTGTAACGTCATTTACTCCACCTTGTTGGCGTTATCACAACGGTACATTTGAAATTTTATCTTCTGAAAAGATTTATAGAAAAGACTCTGAGTCGGGTTCATGGCGTGAATGGGGCAACGCTGGAACATTTAGTAATGTTTCTGTACAGTATTTCGACACTGACGGTAATTTGAAATTTTATCATGACAG
>JAKSUR010000086.1 GCA_024408765.1 bacterium
TTAAAGCCTTTAAATTTACATTTGCCTGTTTTTGCTAAAGTATAAACAAGGTAATTTAATAATAGTGATTTACCAGTACCAATCGGGGCGAAAATACTTGTTATCATATAAAAATCATTCCTTTACACAATCCGCCCGAGCTGTCGCAATCGGGCGGATTTTTTTGTTTTTAATTGTTTCATGTGAAACATTATTTTTCACGAATTGAAGCCCATACACAACAAATAGCACAAGCACAGACACCAAGTCCGCAAAGTCTAAGAAAAAATGCGCTTGCAAAAATCGGCTGTAAACTATTTAAAAAATTAATCAATCTTCAAACCCCCTTAAAAAGTTTGAAAGAACTCCACGTACAATAGATACACCGAACATTGTAACCATAATAATACTAAGTGCTGATACAACAATAACGAGTATAGAAGCATATTCTTCTTTATATGCGTATTCAGGTATTAAGTCATTATAAGCACCGAGAAAAATTGAAATAAAATCAATAAGCATTTTTTAACCCCCTTTATTCAATAATATACTCTTCATCAGTCTTATGCATTTCTTTATAATTAACAATTATTTTAATAGGCGTAATAACTACAAATAACCCCATTATAAATTGCATAAGTGACACACCGCTTAAAAACGTTGCAACATCTCCCATGTCAACGGAATTAAGCCAAGCAACTGCAAGCTGAACATAGTAAAAGCACCAGTCAAATGGACTCATTAACTATCACCCCCACGATTAGTTATAAATTTCAAGAGTGCTATATTAAAACATGTAAGTATAGCAAACTGAAAGAAAGACGGAATTGAAGAAACAAAACTTGTTATAAAATTCGTAAGATATGATAAGTAGTGTGGTATTTGAGAAAGAGCAACAAGACCGAGCTTTATAAAAGAGAAACAAGCTACAATAAAATTGTAGATGTGTTCAAAAATATCAACCAAAAAAACACCCCTTTTCTAAAAGTTGACATTTGTGTCAACTTTTTTTATTTGCCAAAGATATGGAAACAAACCCACACCATAAATATAATACTGATAGAAAGCATAAAATAAGGTATAGTGTCAACTACTTTTAAACTCTCAGTAAGGAAAGATGTGCCGACTTGCATTAAGTTTGTGGGAATGTCAGCAGTCGAAAATTCAACAAGTGAAGGCTGTAAAACCGCTGAGCCTGTTATATTAGGAAAGTCGGGACTATCCCAACCACCGCCACCAGTTACAACAGGATTTGTTACTGTAGTAACAACAGGAGCATATTTATTCAACATATTATTAACAATGTTTTGTGTATCATTTTTATTGTATGTATCACCATACTGAAAAAAATCATTGTATGTATAATAGTTATTGTAATTTTGCATATCAGTGTTATCAAATTCTTTTGTATTAGTATAAACACCCTTTAGAACAAAACTTGATGAACGGCGTTCATATGAAGGGATAAAACTATATTTATTTGCGTAATAGTCACCACGTAATAAAGCATCATCAAATATATTATTATATTCTGATGTCAAAGGGTAAATATAAGACGTGAATTGATTACCGCCACTACTACTCATAGTATAACCGTCAATTTTAAAATTCCAGTTGTCATTATTAGGACTTATTGTCCATAATGCATTACCGAATTGATAGTGGCTGTCGGGAGTATCTCTATAATAGTAGTAACCACCATTCAGCAGATTTATAGTATATTTACCATTGAGCCATTCTGTAAGAATAGTATCATTCGGAACAATAACAATACGTTTTATAAGTCCCCTATCGTCAACATATGTCACATTAATAGTATTAGCTTGTAGAGTATACCCAGAACTGTCTAAAGTATGCAAACCACTAAACAACTGTGCTTCATTCCCTGCACCAATAGAATTAGTCTTGCCGACGTTAAACATTTCGTAAGACATAACCCAAGAACTATAAATATCATCATTAGGGGCATTAGTAAAAGGCTTTAATTCGTAAGCCTGTTGCCACCCAATAACATTGAATCGATTCATTGTAAAATCTTGCGAATAGTCACCGCTCATTAATTTAACCATGTCAGCAACTGTTTCTGTAAATGGTTTTGCATTTTCTGTTATTAAGTCGGCTATAATGTTATCTGCTATGCCTTCTCCGTCAGCGTATGCGGAAAAGGGAGCGGAAACCCCTATAAAAATGATACAGAGCGTTGATAATAGTATCGAGATTGTTTTTTTTTTCATAATATCATCACCTTACATATTTATTTATCTGAATTTTAAAAAAAAAGGGGGATTTAATCCCCCTATAAAAAGTTGACATTTGTGTCAACTTTTTTAAGTCAAACTTAGACCTTCGCTGCGCCCTTAACAGTTTTGATACCCTTACGAACTACAGCAAAGCCGACAGCAAGCCAACAAACTGCATTTGTAGTCATAAAGGTAACAGCTTCACCGAGAAAGGAAAAACAGTTAGTAACTACGCCTGTAATAGTTTCCAATCACACAACCCCCCTTATATTTTAGTTATCTGTGCAATTCTTCCGAACGAATCAAAAAGAATTGTTACAACAGCATTTTTATTCAAACTAACATCTTTTACAATGTCAGCAGAACACTTGAAAATCTCCAAATTCATATTTGCCCACCCGTCACGGCTTCCAAACTGTTCGGGGTTATCAAAGTCAGTTGTGGGTAAAACATGAACTGCGATACACTTAAAATAAGGAATCATGTTACCAGTTTTTTTGTCCTTAAAGAAACAGCGGACAACATCAATAATTCTGTAATTTTTCATTTGTTATTACCTACCTTTATATAATTTTTTCAAAGCTCAACATTTCGTTGAGTTTATTTGCATCGTTTATTTCTTCAACGAGTTTTTCACAAACTCTTGAGAGCCTTGCATTTTCGTCTTTTAGCTTTAAATTTGTTTTATCTGTACAGATGTATGTTTTTACAAAGTACGGATTTTTTAACACAAATTCGAGTAATTCCTTGTCACCTTTAAAAAGAATATTCTGCAATAATTCGTGACTATCTGCACACTCATTCTCTAAAAAGAGTGTTTCAACCTTTTCCATATTGCTTGTATTATCTGTGTTATCATAAGTACAAGTTCTGAATAAATCTGTAGAATTATTACCCAGTATCTCCCAGTCGGATAACTTGTATGTACGTTTTCCCATACTTGCATATGTTAAATGCATACAATATAAAAAGTACTGTTTCCTATCTGATATGATTGATACAAGGCTACCAGAAAGCCCGAAATTGTCTGAAACAGACTTTATACTATGACAATTTGGATATTCAAGTATAAAATGGTAATGGTCTTTTTCGTAGCATTTGCCATTTCTGACACGTTTTTTCCCAACTTTTAAACAGTAACTATACCATTCAGAACGTGACAGCTTACCATTGCAGACATTTTCCATTGATATTTCCACTTTGTTTTTGTTTTCGTAAGGTTCGCCAAAGTGAAATATCCTAATTGCGTTAATCTTTTCAAGGTTATTGCTTTTAAGATATTCATAAATGGAATTGTGTTCTGCGTTTTCGTCACAATAAAGAATGAAAGTAAATAAACGCCCTTTAGATTTAAGACGTGCTTTTTCTGCTTTTTCAGCCTTTTGTTCTTCCGTCAATTCCTTTTTTGGTTTTGGTGAAAAAACAGCTTTCAATTCCTTAATATCTTCTTTTGTTAAAGCCATTTGTAAAACCCCTTTAATAATATTATCCGATCTCTGTATTTACGGAAAGTCTCACAAGTAGCTTTTTGCACTCTCTGTAATATATGCAATCTCACATTTTAGAAAAGTTTTCAGCACTCTTTACTAAACCACATTGTTTGCGGAATACAAATATTTTACATGCCATTTCATGAGTTTTCAAGCCGTTACGCTATCAACTTTACTATTATTATTTGTATTGCCGTTTAGATTTCGCTTTTCTATAATACAAGTATAGCATACTTTTCTTTATTTGTCAAGCCATTTTTTCCTTTTTGTCATTTTGCACAAAAAGGAAACTAAAAAACAATGATAAACATACTATTATAATAAATATGGAACACGGATTCTCGTGTGTAATGGCGTAGGACACACACGAGAATCACAGGGAAACTGAAAATAAAAAAAGGGGGCGCACCCCCTATTTTCCAACGTTGAAAGCTGTTGAAAGCATGGCTTCCAACACCTTCCAACATTGAAAAATACACCCCCCTATCTCATTTATCTATCCTTATATCAACAGGAATTTCAACAGGCTGTTTACTTTCTTCAACCCAACGTTCAGCAAGTCGAGGCTGTATATTCTTGTTAAACATATAGTGCGTATCGCAGTACTTATACAGTCGGGGACGATAGAATCGTGGGTTTGAGAATTTGTCTTGTACTTCAAATGTGTTTGTTAGTGTTTTCTTATCTATTTTTATTTTGATAGGGACTATTTTTGTTGTGTTTAATATTCCACGTTTTAGAAATAATATTTGTTCTGTCTTGCTACGGATTTTCAAATCAACATCACCATAGCACTGAGTACAATAAATTAAATCAATTGACATATGACGGCACAAAGAGAAAAAATCTTTTAATCTTTGTGGGAAGCCTTTAAAATCTCGACAGTCAGCCAACATTTGAATTTCATCAATTATTATTACTGAATTTGAATAGTCAGTAACGCCCAATGTATCAAAATTTAGTTTATAGCTGTAATCGGTTGGAAAATTAGTATAAATATATTGAACGTCTGAACAATCGCGAAGAAAGTTAAAGCCTTTAAATTTACATTTGCCTGTTTTTGCTAAAGTATAAACAAGGTAAT
>JAKSUR010000087.1 GCA_024408765.1 bacterium
TGAAGCTTTTTCTGTTTTATCAAGTACTGAGATATTATCGACATTCACAAAACCTGAGGCTTGAAGTTTATCATCTGAATTTTTATATAATTTCAAATCAGCAATTACATCGGAATGGAAATCAATTATTTTTATTTTATTAAAAAATTTATTAATTTCGGTTGGTAATATTGATTTTTGCATATCAAATTGTGGAAGCAGCGAAACATCATAATTGATGTATTGAGTATTGTTTATTTCAAGATATCCTTTGGTAGAAAGTTTGAAATTTTTGTATTTTAAAAGTTTATTTAATATTAATTCGTTACCTGTTATAACATAATTATCGTTATATTCTTTATTAAAATATGAGATTTTGTATTCCTTAATATTAATATTTGGAATCTCCGCATAATTTTTTTCTGATAATTTTGTTAATAATTTAGGTAAATATTTATCATCAGAATTTACTCTCACTACTATTCTTTTTACGGTTAAAGATTTTATAACAGGTTTTTTCTTTATGACAGAACTCCAAGGTATATAAAATTTAACAGAATCCAGTTGTGCGAATTTTTGTCCATCTTCATACATAATATGAATAATAGGAGTTTTTGCTTTTAAAGAAGGCCCGAGCCTTAAAACGAGGTGTTCTAAATGAGCATCAGTACCGATACTTTCCGAGATTTGTTTTTCAATAGTAGGAATTAACTTAGTTGCACTTATTGGTATAAAACAAATTGTTATTAATGCTGTAATAATTATTAAAATTGCTATTATATAATTTCGATATTTTTTCATTTTTTTATCTCTTTTCGGTATATAAAATATTTTCACCGGTATGTGAATTAAAGAAATACATGTCATCAACAGAAATCTTTAATTCAATTTCTTCCCCGTATGGATAATCTAAAGGTATTCTGGCAGAGCATCTTGAGTCGTTTAAATTAAAGTACACTATTTTTTCTCCGCCGATCATCTCTGAAATTAAAGGTTTGGATTTTATAACAACACTTCCGTTTAACATTTTTTCAGAACGAATACCTATTGTAATATCCTTGATATCAATTCCGTTCGGAATTTCAAACGCTTCGTTTTCAATCTTGAATTTTCCTTCTATAACTTCCGTTTTTATAAAATTCATTTGACCGATAAATCCTGCCACAAAAAGATTTTTTGGATTGTTATAAATTTCCTCAGGTGGTGCTACTTGTTGGATTATCCCTTTATCAAGCACAACAATTCTATCACCCATTGTTAAAGCTTCTGTTTGGTCATGTGTAACATAAATAAATGTTGTTCCAAGCCTTTGATGAAGCTGTTTGATTTCGGAACGCATCTGAACTCTTAAATTTGCATCTAAATTAGATAAAGGTTCATCCATTAAAAATACTTTCGGGTTTCTTACAATTGCTCTTCCAAGCGCAACCCTTTGCCTTTGTCCTCCTGAAAGTTCTTTTGGTTTTCTGTCAAGCAATTCTTCAAGGTTAAGTGCTTTTGCTACTTCTTTTACCTTTGTAGCAATTGTTTTTTTGTCAATTTTGTGCATTTTTAAACCGAATGCAATGTTTTCATAAACGCTCATGTGCGGATAAAGTGCATAACTTTGGAAAACAAAGGCGATATCCCTGTCTTTCGGATGAACATTGTTTACTTTTTTATCGTCTATAAAAATTTCCCCTGATGTTATATCTTCAAGTCCTGAAATCAATCTTAATATTGTAGATTTACCGCAACCTGATGAGCCGACAAGAACAATAAATTCTTTATCCTTTATTTCAAGATTTATACCGTTAATTATATTTTGCTTACCGTTATAACTTTTAACCAGCTCTTTTAACTCGACTTTACTCAATTTTAATTCCTCCGACTATATTTTATCCAACCGGAAATATTATATTAAAGCCTGTATTTTTAAGTATTTTAGATTCAACCCAAATCATTCCGTTTAGTGCTTGAACTAAATTTTTAACGCTTCCCAGAGTCATTGCTCTTAAAAGATTTTTGCGATTAGGAGAATCTATTATTTTATACGGATCAAACATAGATTCCAAATCCGTTTCTGATAACAGAAGCGAACTGCTTTTTATTGAAATCATCAAATAACTTCCGCTTATAAAAGCTTTTGAAGATAATAATTCTTCATCAGGTACAGATATATCTATTGTAATTTCACCCATTTCAACAGATTTTAAAATAACTTCAATAATGTTTTGTACGATTGACTTTATAAAATTTTCATCCGAAACAATATAATTTTTCATACCTTCTGCCATTGAAACATTCCACCTTATGTCCTTATCAAGACTAAGTTGCGAATTATATCTTACAATGGAATTTATTAAATTTAAAATATCAAATGTTTTCATTTCCGGTTGCTCTGTTGCATTTTCAGTTTTTGAAAGTTCGGTTAATTTTTCTAAAAAATACATTAAATCGGATGAATTTTTTTTGATAATTTTAATATATTTTTCTTGTTGTTCGGTCATATTACCGCCCAAGCCGTCCGCCATTGCTTGTGAAAACCCGACAATTGATTGCAGAGGCGTTTTAAAATCATTTGAAAGTTTTACAAGAAAATTATTTTTATTTCTGTTTATCGGTTTCTCATTTTCAATAGAATTGTTAATAAAATTACGAGATTGCGGAACATCTCTTAAAGCAACAACATAACCTTCTTCAATTTCTTTTGCAGTCAATTCAAAATACATTTCTCTATCTGTAATTTTTGCAATAACTGCTTTATCATTAATTATTGCATTTGAAATCAAATTTAAAGCATTTTCAATAAATCCGAAAATGTCTGATGTTTTTAAATTAATTTTTGATGTTTCAAAAATTTCAGCAGCCTTATCATTAACCCATTCTATTTTCCCGTCTTTTGAACAAAATATTACTCCGTCAGGGAGGGCTTTTTCTACATCAATTGCATTCGTTCTAAATAATATTTTTTTAAAATCCATAAATTTTCCTCTAATATACTCCTTATGTATTTTATCACAAACTTAAAACCTATAACTTTATAATTAAAAAAATATTAACTTTATTAAGAATTGTAAGTTTTTGTATTAATATTTATATGTGAGGAATAAATATTATGAAATATAAAGATTATTATGAAACATTAGGTGTAAAAAGAGATGCAACAGAATCCGAAATAAAATCCGCATACAGAAAGCTTGCACGAAAATATCACCCAGATATTAATAAAACAAAAGAAGCAGAAGAAAAATTTAAAGATATAAATGAGGCATACGAGGTTTTAGGCGACAAAACCAAACGCCAAAGATATGACAGTTTAGGCTCAAATTGGCAAGGCGGTGCGGATTATACGCCACCACCCGGGTTTGAGAATTTTAATTTTAATTTTAATCAAAGCGGAGCACAAAGTTTTGATTTTGGAGGTGGAGGTTTCTCAGATTTCTTCACTTCACTTTTCGGTGATATGATGTCAGGCGGAGCAAGAACTTCAAACAAAAGCTTTGGAGGGTTCGACTTTTCACAAGGCATGAGCGGTTTTGAAAATATGAGTGGTACTTCTTCAAGAAGGTCTGCGCAGAAAGAAGAGCTTGATATTACAAAAAACTTGAACTTAACTGCAAAAGAGATATTTGACAAGAAACCGATAACCGTAACCTATACTCAAATGGATAAATGCGGTTATTGCAACGGAAACGGATATTGCACGCACTGTGGCGGTACGGGGATTCATTCTGAAGCCAAAACGGTTAAAGTTAATTTACCCAAAAATATCCATGAAGGTGCAAAAATAAGATTAAAAGGCGAAGGAAAATTCGGTGTAAACGGTAAAAAAGGAGATTTGTATCTGGTTGTTCATTATAAGGACAGTGAGTATGAAATTAACGGTTCCGACTTAACTAAAGATGTTGAAATTACACCGCCTGAGGCGGTTTTGGGATGCCAAAAAGATATTATAACTTTGCATGGTAAAATCAATATAAAAATTCCTTCCGAAGTTTCAAGCGGACAAATGCTAAGATTAAAAGGTCTTGGACTTCCTGACGGTAACGGATTTGGAGTGTTAAACGCAAAAATAAAAATAGTTGTACCGAAAAACAATAGTGAAGAAATTAAAAATTTATACAAAAAAATACAAAATTTATCATAAAACGGAGAATTGAATGAGTTTACATTCGGAGAATAAATGCTTTGAAAATGTAGAAATTGCACAAATTAATCTTCTTGCGGGCGGATTAAAAGAAAATTCCCAAAAAATCGCAAGAGCTATAAGAAATGCAGAGGAAAATAAGCTTAATTTGGTTATATTTCCTGAAAATGCTTTGATTGGAATTTTACCTGATGAAGTGCTTTTAAGATATCCGTTTATAATTGATGAAAGTTTAAAATGGCTTGACGGACTTTCGAAACTGACATTAAATACAAATGCTTTGGTAAGTTTTGTTGATAAAAATTTAAAACAATCAATTGCGCTGTTAACGGAAGGCAAAATTATTAA
>JAKSUR010000088.1 GCA_024408765.1 bacterium
CCTTCAAGGCATTAATAGTCTTGGCAATTTTTATTTTGTCGTTATCACGATAATATATCCTTAATTCTGACATGACTTATTCAATTTGTAAATTTGTAAGTGTGTAAATTTGTAAGTTATGAATTAAGCGTTTTTTGAATTAAGAGTGTTAATTCAATAAACTCTTCTACACTCAGCTGTTCGGGTCGGCGCGTAAATATATTCTCTTCGAGGATAGGATTTCCTTTTCCTGCCAGCTGTTGAAGAGAATTGCGCATCTGCTTTCGGCGTTGATTAAAAGCAGTCTTGACCACCGTTTTGAACAACTGCTCATCACATCCCAAGGTTGTTCTGCTGTTTCTTTTCATCCGAATAACAGCCGACTTGACCTTTGGAGGAGGAGCAAAAACATGTTCAGGAACTGTCTCCAAGTATTCAATATCGTACCATGCTTGCAGCAAAACGGACAAAATTCCGTATGCTTTTTTACCCGGACCGCTTGCCAAACGCTCTGCCACTTCTTTTTGAATCATGCCGGAGCAAACGGGGATACGGTCCTTATAATCAAGTACTTTGAAGAAAATTTGCGAAGATATATTGTAGGGATAATTGCCAATAACACAAAAATCTCCTGTCGGATATAATTTATTCAGATCCAATTTAAGGAAGTCCCCTTCAATCACATTCAACTCCGGATACCACTCATGCAGATAACGCACGGACTCGTTATCCAATTCGATAGCGGTCAGTTGAATTTGTGGATTTTGTAAAAGGAATTGTGTCAAAACGCCCATGCCGGGTCCTATTTCCAGAACCTGACCTACAGGGGCAGTATCAGCAATTCGACGGGCGACGCCCAAGTCTTTCAAGAAGTGCTGGCCCAAAGATTTCTTGGCGCGTACTTGTTGCATTTTCAGGGTGATAGTCGTCCATATTAGTTGATAATTGACAATTGATAATTGATATTTTTATTGTTTAAATTTGCATATTTGCAAAAAAAATAGTACCTTTGCACGCAAATTCGCTGCAAAGTTACAGAAAAAAATTTATTTAACCAAATAAAATGCAAAAAATAGCCCAATTTATTACAAAAATAGTTGATTTCTTCTATCAACCTTTCCAAAAAGTGCTGCCAAAACAGGTTTTTAGGTATGGTGCCTGCGGAGGAGGAAATATGGTTTTGGACTGGATATTATACTTTATCATCTATAATTTTGTCATCGGCCATGACCTTATATATATAGGTGTGCTATGTTTGACGCCTCATATTGCGAGTTTGTGTATAGTTTTTCCCATCACGCTTTTGACGGGTTTTTGGCTGAATAAATACGTCACCTTCACGCAATCTTCCCTAAAAAGCAGCACCCAATTGATTCGATATATCTCTATTGTGGCACTTAATTTGGCTATTAACTATTTTGGACTCAAACTTTGTGTTGAAATATGGGGATGGTACCCGACGCCCAGTAAAATGACAATTACGCTCTTAACTGTTTTGATAAGTTATTTTGGACAGAAATATTTCTCTTTCAAGCAGTTATAAAAGTTTTGAAAGATATTATGAACATCTATTTTTGCAGATGTAGATAACTTATCATAAATGCCGGTTATTAAAGTTTTGCAACATTTTTTAATATTGAAGTGTATTTGTAAATAATTATTAAAGAGTGATATACCTAACTTATCTACACTTTGAACATAATAATATAAACAAGAGGAATTAAAAAATCTATTTTTATTTATATGAATTGTGCTTTTTAGGGCTAATTTACCTATGAATTTAAATTATTTTGTAAAAATTTGTAAATAGATTTGCGTATATCAGAAAAAAGTAGTAATTTTGCAGCCGAAATGATGCCGCGGTGGTGGAATCGGTAGACACGAAGGACTTAAAATCCTTTGGCCAGTGATGGCTGTGCGGGTTCAAGTCCCGCCCGCGGTACTGAAAACAGAATAAAGAGAGTCGTCAGATTCTCTTTATTTGTTTTTACAAGTGCTGCGTTGGGATTTACGTAGAAAGTCCCGCGGTACTAAGGATAAAGTGGTTAAAAAGCATTCTCCTTTCTCAATTCTCCATTTTCCATTTAAAAAGTTTGCATATATCAGAAAAAAGTTGTACCTTTGCAACGAAATTTGAATGATAATATTATGCCAAGTGCTGAAGTTCAACAAATGATTCCTACTATTCAACGGTTTTTTGAAAGTCAACCGGTGGAAAGAGCTTATTTATTTGGTTCTTGTTCTCGTGGAGAAGAAACAAATAATAGTGATGTTGATTTGTTGGTAACTTATACAGATTCAAATAGTTTGTCACTTTTAGATATTTCTCGTATGATGGTGCAATTAGGGCGTCAATTAAAACGAAAAGTTGATATGGTAGAGGAAGATTGTTTGCGTCCTTTTGCTCAAGAATCTGTTAATCGTGATAAGATAAAAATATATGAGAGAGCGAATTAGAGATAAAGAGCGTTTAGAACATATATTGCAGGCAATCAATATATTACAAGATGGTGCTATGCGTTATTCTGTTGAACAAGCAGAAAAAGACTCTATTATTTTTTATGGTTTTGCTAAACAAGTAGAAATAATAGGTGAGGTAGTTTATATGTTTACAAAGGAATTTCGCAAAAATCATCCAGAAACCGAATGGGATGTTATTGAAGGCATGAGACATGTTTTAGTTTATGGTTATTATGCTATTACACCTCATAAAGTGTGGAATGTAATTGAAAAGGATCTTCCAATTTTAAAACCTCAAATTGAAAAATACTTACAAGAAGAAAAATAATTAATATTATTGTTATACTTTAAAACAAAAATCGTCACTTACTGACGTTAAACAGAAGGACATGTGGAAAAATTATCGCGTTTGCGACTATTAATACTCTGGAATGTAGGAAGTTTCAAATTATGTCTTAATTGGTCTCAAACGTCTGCGTTATTCGTGGACGTGACTTATTGGCATAGTGGGTATTCCTACAACCTCAGAGTGGATAAGTTTCGCCCACGCTTTTTGTATAACTAATTAAAAATCAAACAACAATGAAAAAAGTATTTTTTTATTTAACAATGCTTACAATATTTGTAGCATGTGAAAAGAAATCTAACAGTATTTCAGAAGGGAATACATCAGAAAAAGTAGCAAGTATTTCAGCTACAAAGATTACTCCGTCAAGTGCTTTATTAACTGGACAAATTGGTGTAGAAATAGAAGCATATGAATCAATAGAATTTGGTATGCTAATTTCTAATGATAAGTCCAAATTATCTTCATATGATGGTAGAAAACTTCTTTGTAGTAATTTAATTGGCAAAACATTTTCAATAGAAGTCACAGGTTTATATTCTGAAACAAAATATTATTATTGTTCTTATCTTATTCTTAATGATATGCAATATGAATATGGATCAATAAAAAGTTTTAATACAGAGAATGGAATAGGTTTAGAAGCAGTAGATCTTGGATTATCTGTCAAATGGGCAAATATGAATATAGGAGCTAATACTCCTGAAGGATATGGTAATTATTATGCTTGGGGTGAAACAGTAACAAAGAAAAAATATGATTGGAGTACTTATTTTGATACAAAGGATAGAGGTAATAATTTCATTAAATATAACTATAGAGGTCCCAATTATATTCTTGCATTAACAGAAGATGCTGCTTATGTTAATTGGGGAGAAAAATGGCGTATGCCTACTGAATCTGAATATAATGCATTAATTGATGAGTGCACTTGGACATGGACTATTCAAAATAATGTTAATGGTTATAAAGTAACAGGAAAAAATGGTAATTCTATTTTTTTACCTGCTTCTGGCTGTTGTAACGATGAATTGTTACCAAGAGGGGGAGAGGGTGGCTATTATTGGTCTTCTCGTTTAAAAGTCATGAATATATATGATGCTCGCCAAGCAAATTTATTATACTTTGATAATAAGTATTTGCATATGTCTACAGATAATCGATATTATGGTAATTCTATTCGTGCCGTTTGCAAATAGTTTGGTATTATTAAAATGTTAAGAGCGAGGAGAGAAATCTTTCTCGCTTTTTTTATGTGATTGCTTTTTTAGTTATGTAATTTTTTGCTTGGAATTATGCCAAAAAATGGGTATAGTACAGAAATCCATTTGAAATAGTAGACTAATGACATATTAATCATATACTAACACTATACTAATCACATATTAACCACATACTAATCACATACTAATCACATATTAATCACATACTAAATACAGTGAAGTTGTAGATAATAGGTAACGATAGTTGCTTACGGCGGTGGATGCGCAGGTTAAAAAAGTCGTACCTTGGTGCGCCGCCTGATGAAGATTGTTGTAATAAATGACGGCGTAAGGCATTTACATATCAAAAATTACCTAAAAAATACCTGTTAATAGATTAAAAATCTATTTTGTGTCCAAAAAATTTGTATAATTCAAA
>JAKSUR010000089.1 GCA_024408765.1 bacterium
AAAATCGGTATTTCATATAATGATATAGATTATTCAAAAGTTGATATAAATGATTTAAAATCCATTCGTGATGCTATAGAACTTATACAAATAAGAGAAAATGCTAAAATGGCAATTTCTAATGTAACAAAATCAATGAATGATAAAACATTCCCAACAACCGGTGAAATACAAGGGAAAATATCATATATTGATTCAAGTATTTTAAAAGAAGTTGAAGTAGCATTGAAACAAGTCGCAACGAGAATCGAAAAAGCTAATAATGATATAAATGCAAATAAAGCTGAAATCACCAGACTTTTGACTTTGATTAACGATAAAAAATCTATGTCAACAGAAGTTTACAGAGATTCAAAAGCTGAAAAATCTCAAAAGAACACATTATCAGAAACAATTGCTGAGTATGAACAACAAGTTTTGAATTTAGAATTGGCTAATACATATATTCAGGAAAATTTGAATATGTTAAATGCAATGCAAACAAAACTTATTAATGTTGAAACAACATCTGGAAACGCAATTGATTATTTAACTTCATATAAAACAGCATTAGAAGATCTTAATGAATTTGATAAAAAGTCAGCACCTGTTGAGAAAAAGAAAATTGAAGTACAAGACGAAATAGCTCAAAAAAGGTTTGACAAACACAATAAAAGAGCATCCAACGAGATAGCATCTGACGAAATTACAAGTAATTATCAAAAAGAAAAGTTGAAAGCAAAACTTGAATTGTATGAAACTGCCGAAAAGGATAAAATTGTAACCGATAATTCTAAGCAAATAGAAGATGCTATGCAAAAATTCCTTAGTTGTTCAGAACAATAATCAAAAAAATTAAATTATGATGAACGCAATTGACACAAAAGTAAATCAGGTTAAAGTGCCAAGCCACGAAAACTCGTAATTTATTAAAATTGAAAAATGCAGATGATGTAGCTCTTATGTATGTTGAAATTTCAGATTTAGCAAAATTGCCTGATGAATATTGTATGAAGTATATCAAGGAATTAAACTATTCGTTTAAATAAGGAATAAAAAGTGTGTGGTTGCTTAATTGTTATTACACATCAACATTTGTCATCATATTTACGAGGGTATCAATTGTGTTTTGCATGCTTACGCTGTCTGTTGTTTTTTGTTGTAAAAATGCATTAATCTGTGGCATCATCTCAATGGCTATATCCAATTTCGGATTTGTTCCCTGCTGATACATACCTACATCAATAAGATCTTTGTTTTCTCTGTATAAAGCTAAAATTTTACGCATTTTTGCAGCCGCTTCTTTATGCTCGGAAGAAGATATTGATGACATTAAACGAGAGATGCTTCCTAAAACATCAATAGCCGGATAATGATTTGCTTCTGCGACTTTTCTTGATAAAAATATGTGACCGTCTGTAATACCTCTTACTGTATCTACAATGGGGTCATTAATATCATCACCTTCCATAAGTACTGTATAAAATGCTGTAATTGAACCTTTCGGGCTATTACCGGCTCTTTCCATTGCTTTTTGAAGCCAAGAAAAGATTGAAGGAGGATATCCCTTCATTGTAGGTGGTTCGCCAATTGATAAGCCTACTTCACGACCTGCCATGGCACAACGTGTAATGGTATCTGTCATTAAAAATACTTTTTTTCCTTTATCTCTAAAATATTCGCATTCTGCAGTTGCTGTTAATAAGCACTTTTGCCTGATTAACGGAGGTTGATCACCTGTTGAACACACAAGAACAGATTTTTTCATACCCTCAGGCCCGAGCGCATCTTCAACAAACTCTTTAACTTCCCTTCCTCGTTCTCCGATTAAAGCAACTACGTTAACATCTGCATCTGAATTTCTTGCAATCATACCAAGTAGTGTACTTTTACCGACTCCTGAGCCTGCAAACAACCCCATACGCTGTCCGCATCCAAAGGTCATACAAGAATCAATCGCACGTACACCCGTTGAAAACATTTCCGTTATTATTGGTCGCTCAAATGGGCCGGGAGGCGGGCCTTCCACATTACGCCAAATAGCGCCTTCGGTATTCATAGGTTTTCCGTCTATCGGATCACCCATGGGATTAATAAGTCTGCCTAAAAGAAAATCTCCAACCGGTATTGTAATAGGTTTTCCGGTCGTTTGAACCAAGCTTCCCTGCCCGATTCCGGCTCCGTCATATAACAAAAGTAATTGTGCTACGTCACCCTTAAAAGCAACAACTTCTGCCGGTTTTTTTTCTCCCGTTGCCGTTTCAATAAAGCATAAGTCACCGATTTTTAATCCCGGAAGTTTTACTTCAACAGTTAATCCTAAAAGCTTTGACACACTTCCCTTGTATTGATAAAGCTCGGCATTCTCGATTTTTTCGTGAGCACTTGTCTTAAGTTCATTTAGATATTCTTGATTTACTCCGTCCATAGATGAATTGTAGCATGTATGTAAAGAAAAGTGTAGTATGAATAGTAAATTTTACTAACTGTATTTCTTGACTTTGCAAAATACATCATTATAACCATGCTAAACTCCCTTAATCGGATGATTTTATCTGAATTTATTAAAGTAAGGTAAATCTATGACGATTAGCATGGGAGAAATGAGGTAACAACTATGCAAATAAATGGCGGTGTAAGATTTTGTGAACAAGGTATGAAGGCTTCAATTCGTGCAATGCATGTTCAAAGCGAAGTCCTTGGTATGATTAACGAAAATATTACCGGTTTTGACAAAGTCGGATTTCAAAGACGTGAACCTGTCGTTTCGGCATTCACTGAATACATAGGAATCCACGGTCTTTCAAGCACGGTCGACGATCAAGTCGGTCGTATAATGGTTTCTAAAAATCCTTTGGATATAACAATGGCGAACAGAGGGTATTTTCAAGTTCAAACAAATGAAGGAGTAAAACTTACTCGTGACGGCAGATTTAAGCTTGATAAGTTTGGGAATTTGTTAAATTTAGAGGACAATCCCGTTCTTTCATCAGCAGGAATGCCTATAAAACTACCTGTTGTTCCGGGTAACGCTTCTGAAGTGGTGGTTAATTCAAAAGGTAAGGTTAGTGTTTATGATAAAAATTCAAATCAAATGCTTGAAGCAGGGTATCTCGGCATAGTTGATTCAAACGGTTTAGCAGTGCTTGATCCTGATGTAAAACAAGGTTATAACGAACACTCAAATGTTATTATTCAAAATGAATTTCTTGCGGTAAAACCGGTTGTTAGAAATTTTGAAGCAAACAGGCAAATATTTATGATGGAAAGTCAAAATTTACAAAAAGTAATCCAACAATTGGGTTCATCATCATAGGAGAATTGAATTATGTATAACATGCAGGCAGTTGTAAGAAAAAATATAAATAACGCTTCAATACAGTTTGAAAAACTTGGTTATATTGCGAATAATATGGCAAATTATAACACAGTTGCTTATAAGACAAACCGTTTTGAACAAATATTGCGTGAGGACGGTTATGTTGACGGTGCAATAAGAACAAATGCACTTAAAGGTTCTATAAAAATCAGCAAAAATCCTTATGATATTGCAATAGACGGAGAAGGTTATATTCCGGTTGTATCTCCTGACGGAGAGGTGCAATATACTCGTGACGGTTCATTTAAACGTGGTGCAAACGGTTACTTACTTACAGTTGATGATTGGATGGTTGGTGACGGTATAAAAATCCCTGCTAATTCCTACAAATTTGAAATTCGGCCTAACGGAGATGTTTTAAATTACGATAATGCAGGTTCTTTACCCGAAAAAATCGGGACTATTCCGATTGTTCAATTTGATTCGCCTGAATCATTAGAGCAAGGTCATAATAATAAAATGGTTATTACAGAAGATTCGGGGAATCCGAGAATTGTCAAAAATGAAGAAAATATAAGACAATATGCAACAGAAGTTTCTAATACAAATATATATGATGAATTAAATGACTTAATGAGATTGAATACCTCAATGATTGCGAGTTTAAATCTCATGAAGGTCGCAGATGATATGTACAACAAGGCAATTAATCTAAATCAATAAGGATAGTATAATATGACATTTACAAGCTTGGATTCACTCGGAAAAACAACATTAATGATGGACTTAATCTCACAAAGACAAAGAGCATTAGGTTCAAACATTGCGAATGTGTTCAAGCAAAGAAGTGTATCGGCAATTCGTGAT
>JAKSUR010000009.1 GCA_024408765.1 bacterium
ATACGAGCTGCGTCTTCCGGTTTTAAACCGGGATCGTTGATTGCAACATACTCTATTTCATTGAAAATACCTTCTCTGATAGCTGCTCTCAATGTGTTTCTTCCAATTCTTCCGAATCCGTTAATTGCTACTTTTACCATAATTTTCACTCCTTCTTATTAGTAAAACTTCTCTTAACAGATTAAGTGTAATGCAAACACAAAAAGTAATCAAGATAACATTTTATTTTACTGTTACATGTTCAAACATAAGGCTTTCTCTTATTGTTTTTATTTTTTAATAGACATATAATATTTTTGTAACCGTTGGGGAAATGATTTTAATGAAGAGAATAATTTGTTTTATATTTTTTGTAGTAGTATCTTTTTTTAGTCCGGTACTTGCCGGAAATTTGTTTGAAGTGTATTCACCTGCAATAAATGAAATTGTGTTTAGAGAATCATCTTATCCACTTGATGTAATAGATCCCGTTGCTTCTACAAATTCTAATGGTGCAAACTATCCGGGGCTTCGTGGCGCAAATCAGCTTGTCGTGTATACCTCAGCATTTGGATTTCGCACGGGAACTAATGAATTTGGAACAGAAGCAATTATAAACGACGACACGGTTACATCACTTAGCGGTGCGGATTCCCTTATTCCTGTTAACGGTGCAGTTATAAGCGGTCATGGAAAGGCAAAATCATGGATTAACGAAAATGTTATGGTTGGTGCAAAAATATTTATTGATGTCGAAAATAAGACAATTACTTCTTATATTACTTCAGAAACATTTTTGTATGCGGCAAAAGAGCGAGTTAAAGAAGTGCAGGAAATGCTGGCTTTTTATTGCAAAAATTGTTTAAATTATAACGGCAAACGCACAGAACAAAATTTAAGCAAAGCACAAGATTTTATTTACAAGGCACAAAATGATTCCGAGGATTCACAAAAATATTCTTCGAAAGCAATTGAGTACGCAAATCAAGCTATGTCAACTGTTGTTCCTTATGATTGTTCCGAGCTTAAAGGCGTTTGGATTCGACCGACTTATTACAATAAAAAAGATATCGAAACTGTTTTAGATAATATGCAAAGCATTGGTATTAATAATGTGTTTTTGGAAACTTATTATCACGGAAAAACAATATTCCCTTCAAGAACAATGGAAAAATATGGCTTTGTCAAGCAATATGAGGATTTCGTCGGATTTGATCCGCTAAAAACATGGATTAATGAAGCTCATAAAAGAGGAATAAAAGTTCATGTGTGGTTTCAAACTTTTTATGTCGGAAATACTCCTCCGGAAACAAATCCAATGTATATTCTTGCAGTACATCCAGAGTGGACTAACAGACAAAAGAAAAATGCATTTTCCGAGAAAATACCTTATTCGGTTTCTGAACATAACGGTTATTTTATTGATCCGGCAAATCCTGATGTGCAAACATTTTTATATGAACTTTTGTGTGAAATCGTTAATCGCTACAAACCTGACGGTATAAATCTTGATTATATAAGGTATCCTCAATCCTTAACTCCGAATTATTCAAATTATGATTTATCAAACTGGGGTTATACAGAATATGCAAGAAATGAGTTTAGAGGGATATATGGAACTGATCCGATGGAAATTGATATCAATAATCCCTTATGGTCATATTGGAGATTTTACCGTATGTCAAAAATAACTGATTTTGTAAAAAAAATAAGTTATTTATGCAGAAGTAACAAAGTAACTTTAACCACTGTAATATTTCCAAACAGGGCAAATGCAATAGATACAAAACTCCAAGATTGGAAAAGTTGGTCAATTAACAATTTTGTTGACGGATTTACACCTCTGTTTTTAACCTGCGATGACAAAACTGAAGCTAATTTGGCAGAAGAAATCATACGCAACAAATCTGCTGCCACAAAAATATATGCAGGTTTGTTTGTAACTTTTATGAACGGAGCTAATACTGATTTAATTAAGCAAATTCATACATCAAGAAAATATAATTTTAATGGTATTATTATATTCGATTATGCCCATTTTGGCGAAAATTACGTTGATGTTTTAACTCAAAGTATATTAAAACCAAACGGTCGTGACATTGTTATAAGCGGTTCCGGCTATAATAAACCTACAATCATTCAATTTAAATCAAGAGGTTCAGGGCGTGGAAGATAATGAAGTCGGTAATATCAGTAAGCGAAAATTCCTTGGTATATGGTTTGATTGTTGCGGAACTTATGGCAGAATATACAAAACAAAAGACGGAACAATGTACAGAGGCAGATGCCCAAGGTGTTTACGTCCGGTACAAGTGAAAATCGGCGGTGAAGGTACAAATAGGAGGTTTTTTCGTGGTAGCTAGTTTGAACGATTTAAGAAATCAAAATGAAGTTTTAGATATTTTTTGTAATCTTGTTTCAATTCCGTCTCCTTCTTTAAAAGAAGAAAAAGTCGTTGAATGGATTTTGGATTTTTGCAAAAAAAATAACATAGATGGGAAAATTGATAATTATGGAAATATTTATATTAATATTCCGCCGACTGACTCATCGAAAGAGCCGATTATGTTATCTTCACACATGGACGTCGTGGGAGATGACAGCCCGATTGATATTTATTTGGATGAAAATAATTTTATTCATGCGAAAGGCAGAACCCTTGGCGCTGATGATAAAGTAGGTGTTGCATGTGCTTTGATGCTTGCAAAAGATTTGACAAGAAATTCTGATAAATATTCTCATGGCGGATTGGAAATTACGTTTACAAGAGATGAAGAAACCGGCATGAGCGGAGTTGAACATGTTGAGTTTGAAAAAATTAAGTCAAAATATATTTTAGTATGTGATGCGGATAAACTTGGACAATTACAAATTTCAGGTGCAAGTTATACTAATGCAAAAATTATAGTTAAAGGTTTAAAAGGCGGACATTCAGGAATTGATATAGGAGATTCAACCAGATTGAACGCTGCAAAATTAACCGCAGAATTAATTGCAGAATTTCCGCAAGGTGCATATTATTCTGATGAAACAGGCGTTATAACTTCTTGTAACATCGGTGCGATTGTTGCGGGCGGTATACAAAATTCCGTTGCTTCAATTGTTGAAAAAGGTATTAAAACAAATGATTATATTACTGAAATTATGAAAAAAACTTCCACAAATATAATAAATACGCTGGGCATGGTTTCATATTCCATTCGGAGTGCCTCAGTTGAAAAAGAAAATGAACTTAAATCTTTGATGGTATCAATTGTTGATAAATTTAATCAAAAATATAAAGGATTTGCAGAAGCTTCAATTGAATTCGAGGTGCATTTGCTTCCGTTTGAAAAAGCTGATGATGACAGAATAGAAAAAGTACATACAAAAGCTTGTGAAAAAGTTGGTATTAAAAATGAAATATCTTCATTCCATGCCGGTGCTGAAACGCATATATATTGTCATAA
Source organism: bacterium (assembly GCA_024408765.1). Classification (GTDB taxonomy): domain Bacteria; phylum Cyanobacteriota; class Vampirovibrionia; order Gastranaerophilales; family Gastranaerophilaceae; genus CAG-196. The sequence continues at coordinate 3,429 of JAKSUR010000009.1, forward strand.
CAAAAATGCGAAAGGTGAAACATTCATGCCTTCACTTTTAGGACTGGCGGATATATATAATATGCATTCCGCTTCTGAAAAAGTTGATTATAAAAGTTTACTCAAAGGCTATGAAGTTATAAAAAACACATTTATAAGTTTTAATAAATAGCAAAAAAAATTTATATATTTTAGTAGTAATTGTCATTACTCAGGAGATAAAAATGAAAACATTAAGTATAAATCCATTTAATTTAAAACAGGTAAAATGTGCATTACGCAAACAAAAGCATGTTGAAATTCCAACCACACTGCCACCCGAACTTTATGATAAACTAAAAGGTGTTCAAGGTTCATTAGACTATATGGCAACCAATCTTGGCATGAATATTAATATCCGTTCATTTTCCGATTTCCCATTTAATAAATTGTGTATGTTTGAGTGTGATCGTGGCAAGAAATGGTATTATACACGAATATATGCTAATAATGACGAATTAGAAATAACAAAATTAATATACAAAGCGGCAAGTTATACTTATCCGCAAAAACCTGACCCGTATGAGTCTGCAAAAAAACATTTTAATATTAATCGTTAATAACTTTTAATAATCTGTTCCAAACTTCTTCGATTGTGCCATTTGCATTAATTTTACGCAAAACACCTTTATTTTTATAAAATTCAATCAATGGTGCGGTTTGTTCAAAGTAGGTGTTAAATCTTTCCTTTGCAATTTCTTCCGTATCATCAGTTCGTGTTTTAAGCTCGACATTACATTTGTCACAAATATTTTCAATTTTTGAAGGTTTGAATTTTTTGTTATAAATTTCTCCGCATTTTGGACACGATTGACGGTGAATAATTCTTTCGGCGAGAATTTCTGTATCAATATCAAAATATACTGCAATTAGAGAAGCCTCAATATCTTTGTCAATTTTGTCATTGATTTCATCAAGTTTTAAAGCTTGCTCCATACTTCTTGGATATCCGTCAAGAACATAACCGTTATTACAATCTTGTTCTGCAAGACGTTTTCCTATTATAGTCGCTACCAAATCAAGCGGAACAAGATGACCTTGGTCAATATGAAATTTTGCGATTTTTCCTTCTTCTGTTTCTTTTGCAATTTCCGCTCTCAAAAGAGAGCCAGTATCAATATGCGGAAACCCAAAATATTCAGCTAATCTGCCTGTTTGTGTACCTTTTCCGCACGCAGGCGGGCCTAAAAAAATCAACTCTTTCTTCATTAAAAGGACTCCTTGTACTTTATAAATTATAAACCTAAAACTTCATTTTGCCAATCATATAAAAAGAACCACAAATGATGTTTAATTTATCATCATCAAGGTTTAAACTTTTAGTATATCTATTTGTTTTATACATACACGCATTATTCAATTCTTCATAAGTACATGCATTTGGATAATCAAATTCATTAAAGTATATTTCGTCATCTTCTTTGAATAAAATTTCTATCATTTGCTTGTAATCTTTTGTGTTTAAGCATCCAAATACAAAGCGTCTTTTTATATCAGGAAAATAATAATCAAGATTTTCTCTTAAAGCTTTTATTCCGTTTGGATTGTGAGAAGCATCAACAATCAGGTTTTTATCTTTGAAATATTGAAATCTGTATGGATTATTAACTTTTGGTAAAGCTTTTAATATTAATTCTTCATTTATTTCAGGAAAAACATAGTTTATAGCCGTTAATGCAAGTGAAAGATTTTCTGTTTGATGAAGTCCTTTGAGGGAAAGTGCATCAATAAATTTTTTGTCCACCGAAGGTGAAACCAAAATGAACATTGAATTGAGTTTGTCTGCCGTATCTTTTATGACTTCATAACTTTCGGATGTTATAACGGTAGAATTTGATTTAATTATACCTGCTTTTTCATAAGCAATTTGTTCTTTTGTGTTTCCCAATTTATCAGTATGATCTAAGTCAATTTTTGTTATTATTGAACAAAGATTCTCCTTAATAACATTTGTTGCATCAAGCCTTCCGCCTAATCCTGTTTCTAATATCACTATGTCAACTTGATTATCGTTAAAATATAAAAACATTATTACGGTAAGAATCTCAAATTCTGTTAAGTATATTTTTAATTCTTTTGTTTTATTGTATATTTTTTCGAAATATTCGGAAAAAATTTTTTTTGATATTTCAACTCCTGAAATTTTTATACGCTCAGTATATTCATAAATATGAGGACTTGTATAAAGTCCTGTTTTAAACCCGGCTTCTCTTAATATTGAATCCAAAATTGTGCAAACTGATCCTTTGCCGTTTGTGCCTGCAACATGAATATATTTTAAATTGTTTTCAGGATTTCCAAACTCTTTTAGAACAGCAGAAATTCTATCCAAACCTGTTTCTATATAAAACATTTCCTTTGAATGAAGTTTTTTAATTGTACTTTCATAACTTAAACTCATACTTAAATTTTACAATAAATAGCAAAATTTTTATTTTTGAATTTTTAAATTGATATGGATTCAATAAGTTTTAAGGCAAATTTAGTAAATAATGCAGTTATAAAATATCGCAAACCGAATAAATTATATAGCGATTTATCTGTGTCTATTGTCAGAATGACGAACACGAAAAGTGATCAGAATGCAATTCGTAAAATTGCAACTCTTTGGAGAAATATATCAGGCAAGCAAGAATATACTTTTGCTGATATAATGTATCAAAGAGTCTTTAATCGTTCAAGTAAAATTATATATGCTTTAACAACTCAATCATCAAATTATAAAAAACTTTGTCCGGAAGAAGTGTTAGGTATGGTTGAATTTAATCATAATAAAAAGAACTGCATTATTGACTGTGTGCAAACCCGACCTGATTGTATAAATTCTGAAAATAAGAATCCGTACAAAGGAATAGGAGCGGCAATGATGCTTTCTTTAATAAATTTAACAGATTGCAGAAAATTCTATCTATATTCAAAAGAGGAAACAATGAAATTTTATGAAAAATTAGGTTTTAAAGTCAGCAATCGAGAATTATCTTGTCCTTTAATGGTTTATGAAAAATAGACCTAAATTTCTCCCGTTACACCAATTTTCATAATGACCGGCATTTTACCCTTTTCTCGAATTTGTCGTTCAAAATCCGATATATCAACTTTTATTGCATCAAATGTATCATAATGCATAGGTATAACAGCAGTAACGCCAAGCCATTCTGATGCTTGCACTGCCGCTTCTATATCCATTGTATAAGTTCCGCCTATAGGAAGCATTGCGGCATCAGGTTCATATAATTCACCTATTACTTTCATTTCCGAATTAAGTGATGTATCGCCTGCATGGTAAAAAGAATGACCGGCAACCTCAAAAACAAAACCGCAAGGACATCCTCCATAAGTACCGTCACTAAAAGAACTCGAATGAAAAGCAGGAACGGCAATAAACTTAAAATCACCGTAGTCTTGCCACGCACCAAGTCCTATTCCGTTTGTTCTAACTCCAAATTTTGCACAATAATTGGCAAGTTCAAAAATTCCAGTTATTCTTGCACCTGTTTTTTGAGCAATTTCTATTGCACTTCCCAAATGATCACCATGAGCGTGTGTTACAAAAATATCTGTTACACCGTCAGGATTGTAATTAGGACATTTGACCAGAAACGGGTCTATAAGAATCTTGTGTTCTTTTGTTACAATTTCAAATGCACTATGACCAAGGTATGTTAGTTTCATTGTTGTACTTCTCCATTAATTTGCGTAATCTTTTGTACTCTTTTCCCCATTTTGTCATTGAATCCAAAACAGGTTTGAGTGTATATCCGATATCTGTTAAATAATATTCAATTTTGACAGGTTGACCCTCATATTCTTCTCTTACAATTAATCCGTCAGTTTCCATCTCCCTAAGACAAGCTGTTAATACTTTTGCTGTGCAACCAAGCTTTTTCTTAAGTTCCACAAAACGCATTTCTTTTATAAGTAGCTCTTTTATAATAAGTAATTTCCATTTTGCACCAACAAGTTCTAAAAGAACTATTAGCGGATTTGTGGACAATTTTTTATCAGACATATTATTCATCCTCTTTGTTTTTTTCTGCAAAATTCCACAAATCGTTAAGTTTATCTTTTATACCAAACCTTCCAAACCATTTTACAACAAATCTTTCTTCATAACCCAACCCCCCATTAATCTTACTAAATCCATTAAGTAAAAATGTAGCTTCTGAAATTGAAATTCTTATAATAACATGTGGAAGAGGATTTTTAGAAGGATCCATCCAAATTTTTAGATTATTATACTTTGCGTTGCTAACAGATTTTATGTTGTGTGCATCAGATTGCTCTTGTATAATAAAATCTTTTATGCTGTCTTCCATATCTTTGAATGTAGTCATTTCTCAATATCCTAAAATATCTTGTTTTTTTAGTATACCACATTTTTAATTTTGTGTATAATAATGTTTATAATCTAAGGAGAATAAATAATGCTTGTTGTAATGAATTCAAATGCAACAGAGGAACAAATATCAAATGTTGTAAAATCTATAGAAGCAAAAGGTTTCGAAGCAAGAATTTCCAGAGGCGAAGTAAAAATAGTGATTTCAGCTATCGGAAGTAAACAAACCGATAAGCGTGACTTTGAACTACTTTCCGGTGTGACTGAGGTTATTCAACTTACAACAAGTTATAAACTTACCACAAGAGCTTTTAAATCTGAAGATACAATTGTAGAAGTCAACGGAGTTAAATTCGGCGGTAAATATGCAGGCATGATTGCAGGCCCTTGTGCAGTTGAAACTTATGAGCAAGTAGATGAAACCGCTAAAAAACTTTCCGAAACAGGCGTTAAAATTCTTAGAGGCGGAGCTTTTAAACCGAGAACAAGTCCGTATGCTTTTCAAGGAATTGGCGAAGAAGGTTTAAGGATACTCAGAAGCGTTGCTGATAAATACAAAATGGCAATTGCTACTGAAATAACAGATGTTTCTCAAATAGATATGTTTATGAAATATGTTGACATATTTCAAGTTGGTGCAAGGAACATGCAAAATTTTAACTTGTTGAAGGAACTTGGAACAATTCATAAGCCGATTATTCTAAAAAGAGGACTTTCTTCGACTTATGAAGAATGGTTAATGTCAGCAGAATACATTATGGCAGGCGGAAACGGTCAAATTATACTGTGCGAAAGAGGTATAAGAACCTTTGAAACTTATACAAGAAATACGCTCGATTTGGCCGCAATACCGGTTATCAAGAAATTAAGCCATCTGCCTATTATAGTTGATCCTTCTCACGGAACAGGTTTGAGAGATAAAGTTGAACCTATGTCCAGAGCCGGAATTGCGGCCGGATGTGACGGATTAATTATAGAAGTTCATTACAATCCGGATTGTGCATTATGTGACGGTGCTCAATCTTTGTATCCGGAACAATATGAACAACTGTATAGAGAGATAAAGCTCATTGCTCCTATTGTCGGAAAAGAAATTTAATTAATATAAAGCTTTGTATTGAGTTGTTGATAAATAGAATAATGTTAGGAGTTTTTAGTATAAATGGATTGTACCGTAGATGCACTTATAAATAATCTTAAAGAATTAAAAGACCTGTATTCTGCAACCGGTATAAAAGTTGAATTTGAAGACGAAGGTGCTACTTCAGAAGATTTAATAATTTTAAAAAAAATATCAGATGAAGCCGGATTGAATTTGTCAGTTAAAGTTGGTGGTTGCGGTGCATTAAGAGATGTGCGAGAAGCTTTTTACGCAGGCGCAAATGCAATTGTTGCACCGATGATAGAATCTCCTTATGCGGTTAAAAAATATATTAATACTATAAAAAGTGTTTATGAAAATTTTGAAAACGGTGAAACTAAATTCTATATAAATATAGAAACAAAAAACGGATTAGAATATTTAGATGAAATTTTAAATTGCGAAGATGCAAAATATATATATGGAATTGTTTTAGGAAGAACTGATTTGTCAGAATCCCTTGAACTAAATAATTCTACCGATTCTTCCATTATTGAAAATATTGCAGATAAAACAGCTTTACTTGTAAAAAAATATCATAAGGAATTTATAATTGGCGGAGGTATTTCACCACTATCAGTTCAAATGTTTAATAAATTAAAACTAATAGATAAATATGAAACCAGAAAAATTATTTTTAATGCTAAAAACCCGCTTATACATATAAACGCACAAGAAGGTATACTGAAAGCTCTTCGTTTTGAACTAATGTGGATAAAAAACAAGGAAAGCAGAAATATATTAACAAAAAATGATGTTGAACGGATTAAAGTTCTTGAGGCGAGATGTAGTGTTTTGTCTTTATAACATGTTCTTTTTTGTAAAAAGATTTATATTAATTAGCACATAACAATCCATAGCAAACGTTTTGTCCAACGTCCCAAATATATTCCAAGCACTGTGAAGAATATATCATAAAAAATTTGTATACCGCTTTGCATAGCAATCCAACCAAAAACTATATCCATTGGTGAATGTTTTAGTGTTGAAATAAAGAGCATGTATAAAATTCCCAAAATATGAATCGCTCCAACGCCAAGTGTTGCCATAAGTACAATTCTTAAAAAGTCAGTTTTAATTTTCAAAAGGGTACCGGTAAAAAATATTGCAGGTATGAATGCAAGAATATATCCAAATCCATATTCAAAAAGATATGAGATTCCGCCTCCCAATGCAAATATCGGGAAAAACATTCCAAGCATAATATATCCTAATATTGCAAGTATTCCGAATTTTCTTCCCAAAAGTGCAACTATAAAAAATACCATGGGTATTTGCGGAATATATCTGTATGTTTTTGTAAAATGATGTACAATTTGGGCCTCAGTAGGATTTTGTCCTAAAAATACAAATCCGTCTGCCGGTATGATTGGGTGATGCAATGTAACTTGCGTAAAAGTTGCAACAATAAGAAGTAATATGCTTAAACAAGTTATTATCAGAGTTCCCAATGTTACTTTTATCGGTTCTCCGTTATATTTAAAACTATTTAATTGTTTTTCCAATCTTCTTGTCATTTTATTTCTATATGTTGTTTTAAATTTTCTTTATTATTTATAAATCTTGACTTAAATTTATCGTAAAAAATATTTTCTGTCCACATAATAAGTGCATTTTCGTTATTATCCTGATAATAACCTTTTCTTGTACCGAGTGATGAAAAACCGTATTTATGGTAAAGTTCTATTGCAGGTATGTTTGATTCTCTAACTTCGAGCGTTAAATATTTAATTTTATTTTCATAACAATTCTCTAATATTTTTATAATCAACGCTTCGCCGATATGTTTACGTCTGTAATTTGGTTTAACTGCAATCGTAGTAATGTGTCCTTCGTCTAAAATATTCCACGTTCCTGCATAAGCTACAATCTTACCTTCAACTGTTTTAGCACAATAATATTTTGCAAGGTTGTTGTTCATTTCATCATAAAAAGATGATTTTGACCAATGATGCTTTCCATAAGATTCTGCTTCAATTTGAATAACCTCATCAATATCATCAGTTTTCATTTGTGAAATATATATTTCAAAGCTTGTATTTACGGACATAGGCTTTCCCAATCTATATCTTCATCCGTTTCTTCACCGGGCTCTATTATATGCTCTCCATCCTCCAACATAAGCATCAACGATAGACGAAGCTGCTTTTTATAATTTTCTAATGCCTTTTCTCTTGTCTTTGCACAAAATGCAAAACTCGGAATTTCTTTTATTTCAATGTAATGATAAGGATTTCCGTTAAAATCTAAATCAGTACCTTCAATAAGTGTCCAATTAAGATTTAAATAATAATCTAAATCCTTTTTTACGCTGTCATCACTCATCTAACGACCTTTCATTTAACGGTTGTTTTATCATTACACCTTCTCCGCCAATTACGTTTGCTTGTTTTCCGTTAATAAATAAATATACAGGCAAAGAAGTATTTGCATTTGCTGTTTTTATAATCTGTTCTATTCGCATATAAGTGCTTTCTGCACCGCCACCTGTTTCAAAATCAGAAGATAAGTCTATCATAATAGTATTTGCAGATTCTCTAACCGAAAGAAGTTTTGTTCCTGATGGTATCTCCGATGTAAAACCTTTTGATTTTTCCCATTTAGAAGGAGCTGATAAAAGAGAGTTAATTGCATATTCAAAACATGAAATTTCTTCCGTTGATTTGCACAATCTGTTAACTGCCCTAATATTGCCTGTTTTGTCAATAATATATATTTTAATATTTTTGTTTTCAAGTTTATTTTTTACGGTTTCTTCCTTATTCTTTATGTCGTTATTCAAAGGAGAATATTCGCTATCTTGTCTGTTTTGATAATTAAATTCGGGAATTTTAAAATCTTTACCCCAAAATGCAATATAAACATACATAACTGTTATAACAATCAGCAGAAACAGTCCGAATTTTTGAGATGAATTCATTTATTTATCTCCTTTTATATACATTTTACCATTAACAATCAAAGTATCATTATCTATCTTTATACTTTTAATTCTGACATCACAATTTTTATCTTTCAAAAGAGCAATTGTAAAACTCAGTGGATCAATATAACTAATAAGGTTCGCAACTTTTTGTGAGGGAAGATTTCCGTATATATTATCAAACGCAATATTACACATTTTTACGGTATTGCTAACAACTTTTAAGTTGCTTGAAACCATAAAGGTTCTGTCTTTTTCTCTCGGAGAAATCGGGAAATTATATGACATTATTATGTACAACTTCTCGTTTTTAATTTTTACTTTTACTTCATTAAGCATAAACATCGGAAATGCTTTTTTATTAATTTTTCTAAGAATTTTTGCATATTCTTCTGTTTTTAAAGCTTCATTTATAGTATTTTCAGTAATATTGGCAGTATAATCAGCCTCTATATCAGACCGAAATTTTATGGGATTTTGATTATAATCCACCCAATTGTAGTCCGAAACTGTTTTTACATTATAATAAGGTATCTCAATTCCATCAACATTAACATTTATTCCTGTAACTTCAAGGTATTTAAAAATACCTGCCTTCATACTTTTTAATGTATAACCTTCAAATTTAACTTTATATTTTCCGGGTGCCTCTTTTTTTATAGCTTTTTTTATTGCCATTTCCACCATTTTTTCAGCTAACGGATTCATCAGAGCAATATGATTTTTTGCTTTTAAATATTCTTCACTCAGCACATCATTTGCCGAAAAAACAGGCGATAGAGTTATTAAAAACAATATTAACAATATTAAATTCTTTTTCATACTCTCAATTCCTTATAATTTTTACACATTGCCTTCTTTAACATTTTTAAAAAATTCATCTGTTATAAGCTGTGAATATTTTTTCTTTTCGCTCACGGAAATAATAATTTTTTCCGAATTATCAGATGTTTTTAGACTGCCTACGATTCCTGTAATATCAGAAATTGGAAATCTGCTTGACTTGGCTTCAAATTTGGCATAAGGAATTGTTTGTCCGTATGCATACATATTACCTTTTGAAATGATTTTTATATCTTTAAAAGAAATTGACTGATACTTAAAATTTGATACTAAATCTTGTAATTTGTTTTCTAATTCATTACTTTTTATATCCTCTTTGGAAAGCAAAATTTTATTTCCCGAATCAATAATACACATTCTTTGCCCTGAATTTTTATGTTCGGCAAGCACTGCTTTGTAGCCGAGAATACCAACTGCATTGTCTATTTTAAACTCCTCATGCAAATTGGTAAAATCACCTATTGCTCTCGCTTTGTCTGCTGATTTTTGTTGAATAAAATCCGATATTCCTGACACTACCGTCTCTACATATTTTTGACCGCCAATAGCGTTAAAACCAATAAAAGCAAGTGCTATCAAAAAACTGTTAAAAATTATTTTTATCATTCTAAACATAACTTGCACCTCAACTTTATATTATGTACAATTATAACTATGACAAAACCTGAAATCAATCATATAATGAGTAAAGATGTTGTACCCGAAGATACAACTGATGTTATGCGTCAATATTTAAAAATCAAGAAGGAAAACGCCGGATCGATTTTATTATACAGATTGGGTGATTTTTATGAAACTTTTTTTGAAGATGCAGAGCTTCTTTCAAAAGAACTTCAATTGACATTGACGGGTAAAGACGCAGGGAAAATATTGGGACGAATTCCACTCGCAGGTATTCCCGCTAAAGCTGTTGAAGGTTATATTGAAAAACTTATAACCAGAGGACACAAAATTACTATATGTGAGCAGTTAGAAGATCCGAAATTAGCTAAGGGGCTTGTCGAAAGAGGTGTGGTAAGAATTATAACTCCGGGAACAATCTATGAAAGCAATTATTTAAACCAAGTCAGCAATAATTATATGTGTGCGGTTTTTGAAGAGAAAGGTTCTTGGGGGTTTGCATATACAGATATATCAACCGGTGAATTTAAAGCTTCAAAACTTTCTTATGAAGTTTTATTAACCGAGCTTGCAAGAATACAACCATCAGAAATAATTGCAAAATCTAAAAAATTAAAACTTGAACCGTTTCAAATTGTACCGGAAGAAACGGTCGATTTACCTGATGAAATTATTAGTAATTACAATTGTACAAAAGTTCCTTCAAAAATATTTGAAGATTCTTTTGCACAAAACAACTTAAAAGCGGTGTACAAAATTGATAATTTAGATGTGCTTGAATATAAAGGAAATGAACTCGCATACAGAACGTCAGCAGGTTTATTGGCATATATTTGGGAAAATATGAAAAACGGTTTCCCTAAATTTCAAAAAATCGAATTGTATGAACTTTCTCAATATATTTTAATGGATGCAAATACAAGAAAGAATCTTGAACTTACAGAAACATTAAGGGATAAGAATAAATGCGGTTCGCTTTTGTGGGCAATAGATAAGACTTCAACAAGCATGGGGGCAAGACTCCTCAAAAACTGGGTTTGTCAGCCTTTGAAAAATATTGATGAAATCTTAAAAAGGCAGAATATTGTTAAAGTCCTTTTTGATAATTCTTCTTCAAGATACGAAATTCAAAATATTTTAAGATATATTTATGATATTCAAAGACTTTCTTCCAGAATGAGTAACGGTTCTGCTAATCCAAGAGATTATTTGAGTTTGAAATCTGTATTGTCATTGTTACCTGAACTTGTTAAGGCAGTTAAATCCGCAAATCTTGATATCTTTAATTTTATAGAAGGTGAACTGGAAAATATAATAAATTATTCAATTTTAATTGAAAAAACTATAGATGAAAATGCTCCGATTACTATTAAAGAAGGCGGAGTTATAAAAAAAGGTGTAAATGAAAATCTTGATTATTTAAGAGAATTAATGCAAAATGGCGAAAATTGGTTAAAGCAATTTGAAGAGCAAGAAAAACAAAAAACGGGGATAACTACACTTAAGGTTAGATATAATAAAGTATTCGGATATTATATAGAAGTAACGAATTCTCATCTTGAAAAAGTTCCTGCCGATTACATAAGAAAACAAACTTTGACCGGAGGAGAAAGATTTATAACAGATGCTTTGAAAAAACATGAAGAAGAAGTATTAACCGCACAAGTTAAAGCTAATGAACTTGAATATAAGATATTTTCAAATTTTAGAGAGTATTCAAAAGAATTCGTTGATATTATAAGAGATATAGCGCAAGCAGTTGCAGAGTTGGATGTCTATGCTTCCTTTGCTGCTGTTGCAACAGAGCAGAATTACGTTTGCCCTCAAATTGATGACAGCACTGATTTTATAATCAAAAACGGCAGGCATCCTGTTCTGGAAAAAATACTTCCGCTGGGGGCTTATGTACCTAATGATTTGGAATTATCAACGGACAACACAAAAACACAATTTATGATTCTTACGGGCCCAAATATGGCAGGTAAATCAACCTATATGAGGCAAAACGCACTAATTATTTTGCTTGCTCAAATAGGGTCTTATGTTCCTGCGGATTATGCTAAAATCGGAATTACAGACAAAATTTTTACCAGAGTCGGCGCAAGTGATGATTTGACGCTGGGAAAATCTACTTTTATGGTTGAAATGTCCGAAACAGCATATATATTAAACCGTGCTACAGAAAAAAGTTTTGTTTTAATAGATGAAATAGGCAGAGGAACAAGCACTTATGACGGAGTCGCAATTGCTTGGGCTGTTGCGGAATACATTGCTTCAACCATAAATGCAAGATGTATTTTTGCAACACACTATCATGAATTAAATATTATGACCGAAACTTATCCGCAAATAAAAAATTACAGAATAACTGTTTCCGAACAAAATGGTGAAATAGAATTTTTGAGAAAAATTGTTCAAGGCGGAGCAAGTAAGAGTTACGGAATACAAGTTGCTAAAATGGCGGGATTACCTAAAACTGTTATTACACGTTCCGAAGAATTAATGAATAAAATACAAAAGAATTCTTCTAAGAGAATTAATGTAAAGCAAAAAAATGCCGATTCTCTTGTTGTTGACGAACCTCAATTAAATTTATTTTAACAAGGAGATTTTATGTTAAAAGGACCTTTTTTAGACAGAAATTGGATGGGAGAAAATAAAAATTATAATACAGCAAATGTAATTATGCTCGGACTCCCGTTTGACGGAACTGTATCCTATCGTTCGGGATCAAGGTTTGCGCCCGAGCAAATAAGGCTTGCAAGTTGGGGGTTGGAAGAATATTCTCCTTATTTTGATAAACATTTACAGGATTGTAATTTCAATGATGTTGGAGATTTAGAATTTCCTCTCGGAAACACGGTAAAATCACTTGATTTAATAGAAGAAAATGTAAAAAACATATACAAAGACGGGAAAAAAGTATTGGGAATCGGTGGCGAACATCTTGTTACACTTCCTGAAATTAAAGCAATAAAAGGTTTTTATGACAATTTGGCAATTATACATTTTGATGCTCATACAGATTTAAGAGAAGAATATTTGGGCGAAAAACTTTCTCATTCTGCCGTAATTCGTCATTGCAGTGAAATAATCGGGTTTGAAAATATTAAACAAATTGGTATTCGTTCAGGCATGAAAGACGAATTTGAGTTGATGAAAAAGTATAATACACTTGCAAAAAAATATGAAGATTTGGATATTTTAAGAGAAAAGAATGTATTTGTAACCGTTGATTTAGATGTTTTAGACACTTCAATTATGCCCGGGACAGGAACTCCTGAAGCCGGCGGTTTAAATTTTAATGAACTTATCGGTTGGTTTAAATATATAAAAGATTTTAATATAATAGGTGCGGATGTTGTGGAATTATCACCTGATTATGATGCATCAGGCGTATCAACCGCAGTTGCCACCAAAGTCATCAGAGAAGTCCTCATGCTTTTCTAAAATATTTTCATATTCACTTGATACGTTATTAATTTCATCATCAGGTGTATAGCTTTCAAAAAATTTTAAATCTTTTTGATTTTTTGTAATAAATGCTTTTAGTTCTTTTATTTGAAGTTCATTATTTAAAATTATTTTATTATCTTCACAATGACTTTGTTGAGCAATTTTAAGATTTTGCATTTCAAGTTTTTTTATTTTTAATAAATTCTTTTTTATTTTATCTTCTGTTAATTTTGTAATATTTATCATGTAATCGCCAATATTTGGATTAATTGCACCATTTGTATAGCTGTTTAACTTGCCGGCTACTATAATTGGCCAACGAACAAGTGCTTCGTCTTTGATTTGACCGTTCAAAATTCTGGTCATTATACTATCAATTTGTTTTTGGATATAGCCATTTACTTCAGGATGGAATTTTATATATTCATCATCGCATTTTTGATTTCCTTTTGCGGAATTACACATTTTACACATTATGATAGTATTGTAAACATTATCTTTACCACCTCTTGATAGGGGAATGATACGACTGCCTGTACTTCCAAACGCTCCTATAATATTGTTTAAAATTTCAGCATCGCTCCAATTGTCGTCATGTGCTGTAATAAAGAAATCATATTCGGTAGGATATTCCGCATTTATTTGTTCGAGTTCTTCCATAACCATACTCTTTATATCTTGATATGGCTCGGACTTTAGTGCTTCGTCATATAATTTTTTAATTTTTAAGATTATAGTATTATTATTTTTTTCGGTATATATAATATTTTTTGCTTTCATTTCAATTGACATAAAATATAAAAAATCTTTACGATTTTCGGGGCTAATAATTTTTAATATTTTATCAAAATGATAATTTAATTTATTATAAAAATTCTTTGATGCTGATTCATCATTAGCTTTGTTTGCATTGTATATTTCATCCATTTGAATTATTTCTGACAGTGTTTTATCAGGATATTTTTTTGCATAAACATCCAATTGCTCGTAAGCACGCAATGGTGAGCCATCTAAATATTTTTTGAATTTATTACAGTTGTTCATAATCATATTAGCAGATAAAAGTTCTTTACGAGAATCGAACAACATTTTCTTAAATGAATGTTTGGCAAATCTTTCGGTATCATAGTTATTATCAGATTTGTTAATAGCTTCTTTTGAAAATAAATTTCTTACTTTTTGGTAATTTTGTTCATCACTTTGCAAGATTGTATCTAAAGAATCATTAGGATATTGTTTTGAAAGCTGATTCAATATATTCCAAAGATTTGGCTTCTCTTTCCATTGTTCCATAAAACCTTTTCTAATCATTTCGGATAATGGCTTGGCTATTTCGCTGAATGTTTTTGCTAAACTATCTAAACGAATAACTTTTCGGTTACAAATTGCACAATTCATATTAATATTATGCAATGTTTTATAGTTGCGATAACTGGCGTGGAAACAAATTTTGTTATATTTACTTTTAAAAATAGGTCTATTTACTGATATGTCCATTTTTAGGCTTATTCCTCCAGTATTTAAAAATTTCTGATATGGATAGTTTAATTGTGTTGTTTATTTTCATAATACTTTCCATAATAATTATTCTAAATCTTATAAAAATAATTTTTGCTAATTGATATATAAAAAATTTGAAATAGTTAAAAATGTATTATAAAATATTTTATATACAGACAAGGAGAGGTTAATGAGAAGATTTTTTAAAACAGGATTGGTAGTTGCGTCATTTATGTATTTATCACCGTTGATTTAGATGTTTTAGATACTTCAATTATGCCCGGGACAGGAACTCCGGAAGCCGGCGGTTTGAGTTTTAACGAGTTAATCAGTTGGTTTAATTATATAAAAGATTTTAATATAATAGGTGCGGATGTTGTGGAATTATCACCTGATTATGATGCATCAGGCGTATCAACCGCAGTCGCCACCAAAGTCATCAGAGAAGTCCTCATGCTTTTTTAAGTGCCTTTCTCCACGGATGAATTACCATATGGCACATTCACAATATAAATCCGTTAATTTCCATATGTCGTGCAAAAAGGAAGTATCACCTGTTTTTCCTGCCTTTTCAAGCATTTCTATTATAGGCCGGATATTAATTTCATTTAATCTAAGCTTATGTGGTGGCTCAATATACTGTCTATCTTCAAGTCTATAATGATTATGGTATTCCGCAACACGTGAGCTCCAAGGCAGTATATAATTTATGAGCTCTTCACATATACCAGAACCAAATACTTTAATCCATAAGTTTGGATACTCGGCAATTTTATTAACTATAACTTGAGCCTTATATGAATAGTTGTCATATAACAATCCGGAAAGCATATCATCTATGATTTTTTTTAATTTTTCCTTCTGATCTATTAAATCAGGATATTTTTCAATTGTCTCTACCAGTTTATTACAAAGTTTATCGAGGGCATAACTATCGGTACTACTACGATCCCAACTCTTAAACCAATCGTAAATTATTTTTTCAATTATTTTGTGTCGATCTGCAAATTTTTTTTCATAATTGTCTATATGAACACTCATCTTTGTTTTTTGATTCTTGTTAATATTAAGTTTAACTAATTCTTTATATAACAGATAACGTTGCCGGTCTGTTCCACACAGATTTGAACTATAATCGAGCATTTCCGATGATAAATCATATAGCAAAGGGATGTCCTCCGGTGATTTCATTAAAGTATCATGATTATTTACATGCTTTGAAGCTAATACCAATCTATCATTGTATTCCTGAGGCAGGCTATTTTTAATTGAATTAATTATTTGGGTTTTTTGATTATCAGGTAAATATTGCAAAACATAATCTAAAACATTTAATCTATCGTTGTCTTTTGCATTATAAATTTTAAATAACATATTTGGATTTTCTTTAAAAATAGTATTCAAGCTTTCGATAAATTTAGGGTTAAAATTATTTTTCTGTCCGCTTATTAATTTTGATAATACAGGTGTATTATCTTCACCAACCTTTGTTGTATATAAATCAAACAAACCATTTGTATCATTCTGTTTTATATAGATATCATTTAAATTTTTTAAGGTGTTATACGATATTAAATCATTATTATTAATTCTGTTAATAAGAGCATCTTTTTCTTTGTTTTGAGGATATAATTTATTTTCAAGTTTATCTATTTCTACTTTCTGCTGATATATTATATTTTTATCATTATTGATTGTTGACTTCAAACTGTTTATCGTTTCGGTATCTTTAATTACATTAGATTCAAAATCATTTAATAACATATCTTCACGTTTTTTATTCTTATTTACAATTAGACCTGTTCCGACAGCAGAGGTTGTTGCTAAACCAATTCCGAGATATTTAGCAGTATTATTGTTATCATTATTAGCCAGATACCCGCCGACCATTGCTGATAAAACGCATATTGCCGAATAAATGAAATTGCGTGGTCTTTTTACGATATTAACGCTTGTTTTCGATTGAAGTGCAGTATGAGTTAAGTTACTTTTAAAATTCGGATTATTTTGATTTGCATACTCATTTTTATAATAGTTTTTTAAATTTGATGTGCTGTCTATTTTCATATTACCTCCTATGATAGTCATTCTAAAAACTCTAAAAAAAATATTTGCTAATTGATATATAAAAAATTTGAAATAGTTAAAAATGTATTATAAAATATTTTATATACAGACAAGGAGAGGTTAATGAGAAGATTTTTTAAAACAGGATTGGTAGTTGCGTCATTAATGTATTTATCACTTAATACGGCTTTTGCCGCTACTCCTGCCGAGCTTTATGATGATGTTTGGAAATTGGTTAATAAAAAATATTATGATCCTTCTAACAATTCGCAAGACTGGGCAAAATGGAGATACAGATATGACCACAAATTAAAAACAGCTGATGACGCTTATGTTGCAATAGATACAATGCTTGCAAGCCTTAATGATCCGTATACAAGATTTCTGCAACCAAAAGAATTTTCGGAAGAAACTCAATCAATAAAAGGTTCTTTAAAAGGTATCGGAACTCAAATCGGTTTAAGAGATGGAAATTTGGTTATTATTGCACCATTGGAAGATTCTCCAGCTGAAAAAGCAGGACTGCAAGCTGATGATCAAATTTTGGAAATCAACGGTGAAAGCACAAAAGGAATCAATATAGATGCTGCTGCGGATAAAATCAGAGGAGAAAAGGGTACTACCGTAACACTTTTAATTCAGAGAAAAGGTGTTCCCAATAAATTATATAGTATTATAAGAGATGAAATTGAAATAAAATCAGTTTCTTGTAAACCTCCGTTTGAAACGAGTGTTATCCCTAATGATATTCAATACATCAGGCTAAGTTCTTTTATGAGTAAGAATGCAGCCTCGGAAATTGAAACCATTTTAAATTCGGCAACCGATAAAAAAGGGTTTATACTGGATTTACGCTCCAATCCCGGAGGGCTTTTAACGAATGCAATTTATATATCTGACATGCTTTTAAATGGCGGAGTAATTGTAAGTACTGTTGACAGGGACAGATATAAAAGTACAACGAGGGCAAGATATTCACAAACAACCCAAAAGCCCATTGTTGTATTAATTAATAAGGGTTCGGCTTCTGCCAGCGAAATTTTGAGCGGTGCTTTGAAAGATAACCATAGAGCTACAATTGTAGGTGAACAATCTTTCGGTAAAGGTCTTGTGCAAGAGATAAACAAACTTCCTGATGAAGCAGGCATGAATATTACTATTCAAAGGTATTTGACACCATCAGGTGCGGATATTCATAAAAAAGGCATAACTCCTGATATTATGGTAGAATTAACTAAAGAGAATATCGAAGCAAAAGATGATGTTCAATTAAAAAAAGCTATTGAAGTATTGAAAGAGATAACATGCCTTGCACAACTGAATGGATAATTAAGAGCGATAAAAATGATAAAAAGTCTGTAATTGACAGACTTTTGGACATTAGAGGAATCAAAGGGGAGGATGCAAAGAGAGAATTTTTGCATCCTCATGAAATTACATTAACACATCCTAATGCTTTCTGTGATATGAAAAAAGCTGTTGAAAGAATTGTAAAAGCAATTGACGATAAAGAAAAAATACTTATATACGGAGATTTTGATGCTGATGGTGTTACTTCAACTTCTGTACTTGTAAAAACATTTAGTTATCTCGGAGGAGAGGTTGATTATTATATTCCTGACAGAGATTCAGAAGGTCACGGACTTAACACAAAAGCTCTTGTACCGTATCTCAAACCAAATCAAGCCAAGCTTATTATTACAGTAGATAACGGGATAAGCAGTTTTGATGAAGTTAAATTTATAAATAGTTTTGGTAAAGATGTAATAATAACCGATCACCACGAAGCACCTGAACAATTGCCTTTAGCTTATGCAATCATAAATCCTAAAGCAATCAATGCCCTTGATGAAAAGCTTACATCTAATCAAATAGAGAGTTTAACTTCACTTGCAGGTGTTGGCGTTGCATTTAAACTCGCACAAGGGGTTTTAGAGCATTATGACAAGCTTGAATACAGTTATGAACTCTTACCGTGTGTTGCAGTCGGGACAATTGCTGATGTAGTACCTCTAATCGGTGAAAATCGTTATTTAGTGACAAAAGGACTTGAATTAATTGCTCAGGGAAAACATTATGGTTTAAAGAGAATGCTTGATGTTGCCGGAATTAATACAGAAAACGGTTTGACGGCAGAGCAAGTAGCTTTTACAATCGCACCGAGGATTAATGCATCAGGAAGACTTGATAATGTTGATTCAGCGGTAAAACTTATGATTTCCGAAAACAAACAGGAAATCGAAATGATGATTATGAATCTTGATAATTTTAACAAGGTTCGACAGGAATTGTGTAGCGAAACATTTGAAGAAGCTGATTCAATCTGGCAGTCAACAGGAATGAGAGATAACGCAATTGTTTTGTACAAAGAAAATTGGCATATCGGAATAATCGGGATAGTTGCATCTAAGTTTGTTGAAAAGTATTATAAGCCAACTTTTATAATGAATTATTCTCCCGAAAAAAGACTTTTTCGCTGTTCTGCAAGAGGGGTAAAAGAATTAAATCTTTATGATATTATGACAACGATTTCAGAATATTTTGAAGGATACGGAGGACATCAACTTGCGGGCGGATTCTCTTTTAGCGAAGAAACAGCAACCTTTGAAACAGTAAAAAAAGCGTTGAACAAAGTTGTTGATGAAATGCTTGGAGGACAAATTCTGAAACCATCGCTTGATATAGATTTGGAATTAAACATTGAGGATGTTGATATTTCCTTAATGGAAGAAATATCTCAACTTGAGCCGTTTGGTGCGTCTAATCCATCACCTTCATTTGTGTTAAAAGATTTGACTTTAAAACAAAAAAAATTGATGGGTTCGACAAAAGAGCATTTAAAATTATCAATTGATACGCCAACAGGAACAAAAGATTGTGTTTGGTGGTCAAGAGGGGATATTCCCTTGATAACCGGTGACAAATTTGACATGGCTTTTGCACCGCAACTGAATACTTTTAACGGTGTAACAAACATTCAATTGATTGTAAAAGATATTCATTCTGAGGCTTTAAAAGAGGAAGAAAAATCAAAAATAAAAATTTACGATAACAGAAAAAAAACAAATATTTTAGCGCAAGTTGAAGATTACATAAAAAATACAAAGCTTGGAGTTTCCGTATTTGTTGAGGACAAGGCCGTTTTGGATATGCTAAAACCGTATGAAAATATTATGAAACATGTAATTAACAGAAATACGGCAGATAAAAACGATATTTTAATGTTTTTTGACTATCCATGTTCTGAGGATTTATATGATGAAATTCGTCAAACGGTTTGTGCAACATCAATTCATTATATGAATTATCAATCATTTGTGGTTGATATGAATATGATAATTAAAACTTTTGCAGGTATGATTAGGTATTCATTTAATAATCAGAAAGGCAGATTTGATATAAAAAGAGCATCGGCTGCACTTGGTGTAACAGATGAAGTTTCTGAACTTTTGCTGGATATTTTTGCGGAAGTCGGTATGATTAAAATACAATCTAATGATGAAAATATTTATGAAATAGATTTAGCAGGAAATGTTGATTTATCAAAAGTGTGCGGAACGGTAAAATACGAAGAATTTGTGGAATTAATGAATTCAATAAATGAATATAAAAACAGTTTTATGAAAATTGAGTTATAAGGAAGGACAATAATGATTGATTTTATAAAAAAACATCTTGATTTTAAGATTTACGGAGTTACTTGGTTAAGTATATTAACTGCGATAGCAATAATTCCGTGTGTCTTATTTTTACCTGAACGATTCGGATACGAAAACGGACTTTTGGAAAATATACAAATGGTGGTGCTTTTTTGTGGACTTTATTTTGCATTTACTTCAAAAGTTGATAAAAAGTTTTTTGTTTTTGCAGGATTGGTTTTGACAATATTAATGCTTAGAGAAATAAATTGCGGACGTACTTTATTTTTTCCTGTTCCCGGAGTAGAAAATGCGTTTTATAGTTGGAAGGATATTAAATACGGATATCTTGCACATCCTTTGTACGGACTGTATATAGCATCTGTTGCCGTTTATTTTTTGTGGAATAAGTTATTTTTGAACTTTTGGAATATAGTTAAAAATACAAAACTTCCGTTTTGGAATATATTTTTAATGATATTAGGTATGGGGCTGGGGTTGTATGCAGAGCATGGAATGGAAAATATGGTGTTGGAAGAAATAACAGAACTTTTGTTCTATATTTCGCTTGTCGGCATAATCTGCCTTTATTCGAGAAATAAAAACTTTATTATTGACCAATAAGTTTTAAGCAAACATCATCAAAAATATTTAATGGTTTGATATCAAGTTTTGCCTGTTTTTTAGCTTCTTCAATTATTTTTATATGTTTGATAAATTCTGTATTTTTAGGATTATTTTTTAATATATTTAAAATATAATTTTGTATTCCTTCAAGTACGGCATTTGTTGATGTTTCTTTAGCTTTATCAGCAAGTTTTTGCGAAATTTCAAAAACCTCTTTTCGCTTAAAAGTCCAATAATTTTCAAATAATCCCGAAATTATTGAATAATCGTAATCTATTTCTTTAAGTGACGGAACAAAAAAACATTGTGAGCGTGAAATTATTGTCGGTAAAACATCTTCAATATATCTGGTTAAAAATATAAAGGTAATTCCGCTTTGAGGTTCTTCTATAATTTTAAGTAAAGCATTAGCCGCATCAGCTTGGAAATTTTTGGGATTTAATCCTGCTATGTTTCCGTTTTCGTCTCTGTCACAAAATATGAAAACTCTGTGAAATTCGGAGGCAGATACCAGTCGTTCTTTTATCATTCGTGATTGCTTAATGGAAATTACCGTTTTTGAATCATCATCTTCGGGTTTATTGTCCACTTTTGAAATTGTCATAATTTCAGGATGTGTATTTTCTCTAATCCATTTACAATTTAAACAATCACAATCGTCTGATTTGTCATTTTTGCAGTTTAAAAATCTTGCTATTTCTTTTGCAAGTGTGTATTGTGAATCTAAATCGTTTCCGTAAAACAATATGCTTTGCGGAAGCGGATGATTTTCTGCAGAAAGAATATTTGTAAAATAATTGGTTAAAAACGGATATTTATCTGATAAGAGCAATTTCCACCTCCGAAATCAGGTCAAGAGCCATACCTGATTTGATTTTACATTCCGCACTATATAAATTTTGTTTTAATCTCACTAAATCTGCTGTTGACGTATTTTTAAGTTTTTGAAGCGTCTGTTTGACAACATATTCATGCATTCCGACAATTTTTGAAAGTTCTGATGGCGAAGCCGAGCTTGTTTTTAAAAGAATCCATTTTCTCAACATTGTTTGAATAGCAGCAAGAATTTTAAGCGGATATTGCTTATCGGTAAGCTTTTTAAATTCCAAAAGTGCTTTATCTTTTTTGTTTTTCATAATAAGCTCAGTTATATTGAACAAAGCCTGATTTGAAACGGAAATATCTTCAACCATATTTTTTGTTACGGTTTTTTCAGGATAAGCCATAAGCTTCAATTTATCCAATTCAACATCAAACTGTCTTAAATTATTTCCTAAATATTCTACTAAAAGATCAACCGCATCATTTTTCAAAATTAAATCTTTTTTCTTAGCCAATTTTCTTACCCAATTGGCAATTTCATCTGTTTTATATGTTTTAAATGCTTGAAACTCCTCGCAATTAAACTTGCTCAATATTTTATAAAGTTTTCTTCTTGTATCCAGTTTTTTCCCTTCTTCTCTGTCAAGCTTAACCACAAAAACTACATTTAAAGCTTCGGGGTTGTTTTTGAGAGCATCTTCTATGTCTGCAAGTTCATTATCTTCAAAATAAGTTTTTTGAGAAGAAAAATATTTATTGGAATTAATAATAAATAAACTATCTCCAAACATCATAGGAGGAGTTCTTAGAATATTAATTAAATCAGGATATTCAGGGTTATCATAAACTTGATAACTCATTGATAAAAAATCAGGATTAAGCTTTGAACGCATTGTCTCAATTTGCGAATCAATCAAATAATCTTCATCACCATAATAAAAATATACAGCCATACAAGTATTATAAACCAAAGTCTTTAAAGTGGAAATCTATCGTACTTTGTTTTCGTTGCCTTCAATCAGTCTTTTTATATTTTCTCTGTGCAAATAAACAATATATAATGCTCCGACCGCACAATACACAACATAAGCAATCGGAGATTTTAAAAAGTACATTATAAAAGGTGAAAGCAAAAGAGCTATAACAGAACCTACAGATACATATTTTGTTGTATAAGTTATAATTGACCATATTAAAGCGATTAATATTCCTGCATATAAATTTAGTGCCAATATTGTACCGACACCGGATGCAACGGATTTTCCTCCTTTAAATTTTAAAAAACAAGGCTTGCTGTGTCCCATTATAACTGATATTGCGGAAAGAACCGGCATTAATCCTATTGAAATTCCTGCTGTTGCATATGTTTTTGCAAGCAAAACCGGCAATGCACCTTTAAAAGCATCTAAAAGCATAACGATAAAAAACCATTTTTTACCCAAAACACGTTTAACATTTGTAGCACCTGTTGAGCCTGAGCCTACAGTTCTTATGTCCTGACCTGTTTTTGACTTTACTATCAAATATCCTGTAGGTATTGAACCTATTAAGTATGATATGATTATTACAATTGTTGTTTGCAATATTAAACTTAACATTAAATTACTCCTTTTATAACATTGACTGTTTTACTATCCTTCTTTCCAAGATGAACCGATATTTATATCAAGCTCCAAAGGAACTTTCAACGGTTGCTCTAATTCCATAGCTGTTGTTACTAATTCTTTAACTTCTTCAAGTTCATTTTTCGGAACTTCAAAAACAAGTTCGTCATGCACTTGCATAATCATTTTTGTTTTTAAATTTCTTTTCTCAAGTTCATTCTGAACTCTTATCATTGCCATTTTAATTAAATCCGCTGCAGTGCCTTGCAGAGGCTGGTTAATCGCAGCTCTGTGGGCAAATTCACGTATTTGGTAATTCGGACTCATTAATTCTGATGAAAGATATCTTTTCCTGCCGAAAATAGTTTGAACATAACCGTATTTATTAACAAAATCCGTTTCATAAAGCATATAATCTTTAACTTTTGGATAGTTTTCAAAGTATTTATCAATAAATTCTTGTGCTTCATCATTTGTAATTCCGAGATTTTTTGCAAGTCCGTATTTTGATTGACCATAAACTATTCCAAAATTAACAGCTTTTGACTTTCTTCGCATTTCTTTTGTTACTTCACTTATATCTACTCCGTACACCTTCGAAGCTGTAAGAGTGTGTACATCTATGCCGGATTTGAATGCGTTAATTAGATTTTCATCCTCAGAAACATGCGCCAGAAGCCTTAATTCAATTTGTGAATAATCCGCTGAAAGAATTACATAATTTTCTTTGTCATTTGCACAAAAAGCACCCCTAATCTTGTTTCCTTCTTCTGTTCTAATCGGAATGTTTTGTAAATTAGGGTTAGAAGAAGATAATCTGCCGGTTACGGTTAATGCTTGATTGTATGTTGTATGTATCCTTCCGTCTTTTTTACTGACAAGAGCCGGTAATGAGTCTGTGTATGTTGATTTTAGCTTGGAAAATTTTCTGTGTTGCAGTATATAATCACAAATTTCATATTCCTCCGCCAGTTCTTCCAATACTTCTGCCCCTGTTGAGCGTGATTTCTTTTTCTTTTTCGTTTTTAATTCAAGTTTGTCAAACAAAATTTCCGCAACTTGTTTTGGAGAATTAATATTAAAGGGCTCTCCTGCAAGTTGATAAATAATATCTTCAAGTTCAGCAAGTTTATCTGTCATATAATCCGATAATTCTTTTAAATAAGAATTATCAATTGAAACTCCTGCATGCTCCATTTTAGCCAAAACCATTGTGAGAGGAATTTCTATATCATTTACCAATTTTTTTTCATCATTATCCAGATTTTGAGCCCAATATTTGTGTAAATCCAATATTGCAGAAGCTTCATCACATAATAATTCCACAGTGTTTGTTGCTGATATGATATGATTTAAAAAGTCCAAAGATTGTGCCTCTATCGTATGTTTTCGATTAGGATCTTTAACATAGCTCGCAAGCAAAACATCATAAAATAAGCCCTTATATGCAATATCATTGTTTAAAAATAAATGATAATCCGATTTTGCATCATAAGCTACTTTTTTAGGAAGGTTGTTTTCAAATACAGGTTTTAAATTTTGCAGATATTTTTTGTCAAAATAATAATTATTCCCGTTTGAAACTGCTATTCCGTCAATTTCGCCATCTCTTAAACCGATTCTGTAACTGATTATATCAGAAGCTTTTATTTTATCTACGATTTCATTAATATTATTGTCATCAACCTCAATAAATTCAATATTTTTATCTGAAACAGTTTCTTTAATCGCTTGTGTAAAAAGATTTTGCTGAATATCTTCTTTTATAGTTTCTTGTCTTGTAAATATAGCAAGATTTTCTTGTTCGGGTTTTTCATCAGAATTAAATGAGGCAAGAATTTTGTCTATATTTTTTATAAAAGTATAAAACTGCATTCTTCTTAAAAACTCCGAAACTTTGTCAAGGTTTGGAAGTGTAACACAAGCTTTTTTTATATCAAAATTTACATCAACATTTCTTATTATTGTAGCCAAGTCTTTTGATAAAACAGCAATTTCTTTTTGGGTACAAATTTTTTCTTTTATTGCTTTTTCAGGGATATTTTCGCAATCAGCAAGTAATTCTTCCAAATGAGGATATCTGCTTAAAAGTTTTTGTGCTGTTTTTTCTCCGATACCTCTTATCCCCGGAATGTTGTCCGAAGTATCTCCTCTTAATCCTTTATAATCAATAACTTGATTCGGATACACTCCAAGCTTTTCATATACTTTATTCCAATCATATTCAATTAATTCACCTTTTGAAGGTATAAGAACTTTGACCGTACCTTCTTTGTCAATAAGCTGAAAACTGTCTTGATCGCCTGTTAAAATAAGTGTATTATTTCCGGCATCAGAAGCTATTTTTGAGATTGTACCTATAACATCATCTGCCTCATATCCTTCTTTTGTATAAATCGGTATATCAAAAGCCTGCAAACCTTCAACAATTGTGCCTATTTGACATCTTAAAGTGTCCGGCATGGTTTCTCTGTTAGCCTTATATTTTTCATATTTTTCTACTCTGAAAGTTTGTCTGCCAACGTCAAATGCTACAGCTATAAAATCAGGTTTGATTTTTTCAAGCAAATCAAAAATGGCTTTGAAAAATCCGTATACAGCCCAAGTCGGCTCGTTGTCGGCATTTTTTAAGGCTGTTCTTTCAAGCGCATAGTATTGACGAAAAGCAAGTGCGTGGCCGTCTATTAAAATCAAAGTCTTTTTATCAGACATAATATACTCCCTTATGTAAATAATATCATAAAGGTTTTTATATGTCAGATACTTAATTATCCTCTTTTAAATACTTAACAAAATAGGAAGTAACTGCAGGAATAAATGTTAAAATCAAAAGCACATTTAAAATTCCGAATCGTTCGGCAACAGTCCCCAGCCCTGTCAATAATAGTGCTATTGTTCCCCAGCAGAAGCCGTTTATAAATCCTGAAACAATGCTTTTATATTTTGGAAGAAGTTTCTGCGACCATACAAGAGTTACCGGCTGTGCTAACATTGTTGTAAAACCGATTATTCCGAACATAAACATAGAAAATACAGGCATTGTTTTGTAAGTCAATGTAAAAATAATCATCATGGGAAATGTTGCCCACATTGAAAAATATATTATACGTTTTGAACCAAAAGCTTTTTCAGCATAAGGACTTACAAAAGAACCTATTGCTCCTGCAAAAACAAATAAAAACAAAGCAAATCCTATATAAAAAGGAGTATATCCCATTGATTTCCATAAAAACGGAAGCAAAATGCATGTGCTGTTTGTTACAAGAGATTTCATCATTGCAACTAAAATTAATAAGTCCATTTGTTTTTCGGAAAGAATTTCTTTAAAAGATTTGAAAAAATCTTTGTGCTTAGGACTGCTTATTGTGTTCGATAATTTAGGAACAAAAAAGAACATTGAAAATGCAAAAACAAGACCCAAAATGGAAGCATAACAAACTTTATCCAACCCCACTGTTTGTGTAATATATGCAGCAAGCAAAGGCCCGATTGCAAAACCTACCGAACCAAGACTCACAAAGACTCCCATGTTACCTGAACAATTTTCTTTTGAAAAAAGATTTACAAATCCCAGTGATTGCGGGTGAAAAAAACTTCCTCCCAAGCATCCTAAAATCATAAATACTATAAGTAGCGGAATATTTGGTGCGGATGCCGCCAGCGGAATAAAAGTTGATGCAAGTATTAAACCCCAAAATATAAAAAATCTTTTGTAGATATTATCGGCAAAAAAGCCAAAAACAGGCTGTAACATATTAGAACAAATTTGAGTAATTGCAACAATAACAGTGGCCAATGCCATTGAAAAACCAAGTTTCGAAGCTATAAAAGGCATAAGTGGGTTAATAAATCCGCCATAGATATCACAAATGCAGTGGGCTATGGTAAGCCAAATAATTGCACTTTTACAATTTTTAAAAACACGCTCCACTTTATTCTGTCCCTTTGAAAATATTATATTTCAACAGAAATTTGTAATCAAATTAATATTTATGAGCGTTATTATAATTTTTATTGTTGTTTAAGTAAATATTTCTTTGCGCAATCAAACATCGAATTTACCAATTCAGTATTAGAATATATGTTTAGCCCTGCGGACTCTAAAACTTGTTTCAATCTTGTTTCCCACATGCTATAAAGTTCTTCATTCGGGATATTAAGTGTTTTTCCGATTAATTTTAATTCTTTATAATCAATAGGAAGCGGAATCGCACCTCGAAGCATATCAACTATATCAAGTCTTTTTTTTCTGGGAAAAGATTTTAAAAAATTTACAACCGAAAGTTTATTTTCTTTTAAATAATCTTTTATTATTTCTACCGATTCATCAACTAAAATAGGTTCTTGCGGAATTCTGTATTCACCGAATTCATCGGGATTAATTTCCATAACAGTGGAAATTCTCTCAATAGTTGTTCCTCTGGTAGAAAATGGTACGGTTTCATCAATCAGGTTGTATACATAAGAAAGAGTAACTCCAATCATTTCCGCAAAATCACGTTTATGTAAAGATGCCTTATTTAAAAATTTTGCAACTTTTTCCGAGCTTTTTTCTGGAATTATTTGTTTCATAATCATTACCTCATAATTTACATAAATCTGTTAATTATAAGATAAGTTAATTTAAAATTTTTTATAATCCTAAATTTAGATATACAACTGTACTGTTTTTATAAAGTCTAAAATTATAAATAAATGTTTTATCTGCCGTCACTTAATATATTGATTCTGTTTAAAGGCCAAAATATAAATACGGCCCTTCCTATAAATCTGTTTTGCGGTAATGTCCCCCAATATCTGCTGTCCTGCGAATTACCACGATTATCACCCATCATAAAATATTCACCTTCGGGAATAATAAAAGGGCCGCAATACATATTTTCTCTGCATTTATTAAAGTCATATTCGCTCATGATATATTCTTCATTGAGCGGAGTATCATTTATGTAAACTTTGTATGCACCATTTTCTTCTTGTTTAATCTGTATTTTTTCTCCGGGAAGTCCTATTACACGTTTTATATATGCAATATCTTTGCAGAAAAACCCTGTTAATCGGCTAAATACAGACCAAGGATCGGTTTTAAGTTTTACAAACGGAGGGTAAAATATCATAACATCACCTCTTTGGGGGGTGTTTTCAAATTTGTGTATATCCAAGATATTATGATATTTTGTAAGTTTTTCAACTACAATTCTATCACCTTCCAAAAGTGTAGGTCGCATTGACCCTGACGGAATCCAACGTAATTCTGCTATAAAAAATCTTATTAATATAACGTCAACTACGACAAAGACAATTGTATCAACCGTTTCTTTTAAACCTGCTTTAAATTTCTCTTTATCTATCATAATTTGTTAATTAAATCCTCTAATTCAAATTTATAAATATTTTTTGGCATTAAATTTATCAGCTCTCTTAACTCCTCTTTATAATTATCTGATAAAATTTTACTCTTTTCAATACCAAAAATATCTTTTGCTGTACAAATCCTATTTTTTTTATCATTTTCTGATGAAAATTCTTCAAAATCGTTTTTAATTTGATAACACAAACCAAACAATTCTCCGAATTTTTCTGCATTTACGACATCAAGATTAAGAAGAATTGACATACTTTTTAATATAGCAATAAAAAGGCTTGCTGTTTTATTTTTACAAATATCCAAGTAATCTCCTTCTGAAGGAATTTTGTTTCTGAAGAAATACTGTTTAATTTCAGCCTTTGCCATATTCTGAATTGTTTGGTTAAAAATATTCATAATGTTGGAATTATCAATTTCCAACAGCAATTTAACAGCTTGTGAAACCAAATAATCACCGCTCAAAATTGATATTTTTGACGTAAACTTTTTCCCTATTGTACTTTCACCACGTCTAAAATCAGAGTCATCAATAACATCATCATGCAATAGTGATGCGTTATGTATAAGTTCTGTTGCAACCAATACGCTGTATATATTGTCATCAACATCTTTCTCATAAGCTTTTGCATACAGAAGTGCGACTTTTGAACGTATACGCTTTGAACCGCAATTTAAAAATTTTTCCAATTCGCAATTCGGCAATAAATTTTCAATAGATTCAGAAAGTTTTTTATCAATAATTATAAGCTCTTTTTCTAACATATAAAAATAATATCACAAAATGTAATGTATTAATTTTACCCAATAGTATATATAATATTTTTATTTTACAACGGATTCGACATATATATTGTTAAAATATTTATTTGCTACGCTCAAAATATCCGAAGCTGTAACATTATCAATCATTTTTATGTATTCGGGAAGAAAATCATATCCAAATCCCAACACTTCAAAGTTTCCTGTCGCTGATGCTTTGTCGGAATTCGTTTCCAATGCAACTATAAAGCCTCCCTTTAATCTTTCTTTTGCCTCATTTAATTCTGTATCAGAAACAAATTCAATTTTTAATCGTTCTATTTCTTTTTTAATTTTTTCTTTTGAATAGTTCAGTGTTTCCGGATTTGTACCGATATAAGCAACAAAATTACCACCAAGCTTCTTCGGTGTATATGACGAACCTAATTGATAAGCCAATCCGTCTTGTTCACGAAGATTTCTGAAAAGTCTTGAACTCATACCGCTACCGAGCATGGTATTTAAGACTTTTAATGTTACAAAATCTTTTTTGTTATTAACTCCCGCTGTTTGCCAACCAAGAAAAAGCCACGCAGTTTTTAAATCTTTTATTGATTGAGCAATTTCTTTGTGCGAGGTTAATTTAGTTACTTTATAATCAGAGTAATTGAAAATTGGCATATTTTTATCTCTAAAAATTGAACCGAATGCATTAATCATTTTTTCATCAGAAATATTTCCGTTTACGGATATAACAATATTCTTTGAATCAAAAATTTTATTATAATATTCAAGAATATCGTTTCTTGTAACAGAAGAAATGTATTTTTCTATTATCTTGTTGGTATGTGAGTAAACACTGTTTTCAAATATCATTGTTTTATAATTTTCAAAAGCGACATTCATAGGAATATCTCGTTTTTGTTTAATAACTCCAAGTATTTCAGAACGCTTCTTTTCAATTTCATAATCGTCAAAAACAGCTCTGTTTAATATTTCATCTAAGATTTCAACAGTCAAATCTATCGCAGAGGTTGTTGTTTGAACATTTATCACAAATGTATCTTCTGTGCATGAAGGAGATATTTTGATTCCGTTTTCATCCATGATTTGAGCCAATTCTTGTGCCGAATACTTTTGTGTGCCCTTTAATAATAAAGCAGAAGTCATTGTGCCTTCGCCGATTTTCTTTTCTAAAAATTCTCCGCCTTTTGCGAAAATGCTTATTGCAATAATATCGTTATTTCTATGATTATTTACAAGTAAAGTTGATTTGTTATCAACAACATATTTTGTAATTCCATCATTTTCCGAGATTTTTTTTGCGGAATGTCTTTGTTTATCACCTTGAGAAACTTTACAATCAGTTGATTTTGGCAATAACATTGAAACCGCACTTCTGTTTACACCAAGATATTTTTGAGCAACCTTTTGAATATCAGATAAATTAACATTGCTTATATTTTGAAGATAATTTTTGTACAAATCCGAATTGCCTGTAAGTGCCATAATATATCCGAGTTCTGAAGCTATATTAGAGGTTGATTCTCTTGAATAATAAGTATCTTGTTCGATTATTTTTTTTGCGGTATTCAATTCTTCTTCCGTTACGCCGTATTTTTGAATATTTTCAATTTCATTAAAAATCGATTTTTCAATTTTTTCCGAATTTAAAGGATTAAAATTTGCACTTATGCACAAAATCCCGTCATCACGAAAGCTTCCGTTGCTTGATGATATTGAATATACCAACCCTTTCTGTTCTTTAATATTCCGATAGAGTCTTGAAGTTTTACCTCCGCCCAAAATTTGTCCCAGTAAATCAAGCGCATAAGTTTCGTTATCGTCAATTGGGACTGTACGAAATCCAATCATCATATACCCTGTTTCGGTATCTGTATATTCAACTTTCCTTTTTGGAGAAATGAGCAAATGCTCTTTTTTAAATGTTTTTTTGAAAGGTTTTCTATACTCTTTATTAAAATATGTATTAACTTTTTCAATAACAGATTGAGTATCAACATCTCCGACAACAAGAGTTACCATATTTGACGGTGAATAAAATTTGTTAAAATAATCCAAAATTTCTTCTCGTCTTATAGTTGAAATAATATCAGCAGAGCCGATAACTTTTCTTTTGTATGGATGTTGTGTGTACATCAATTCATTAAGATTTTCAGACACTTTTTTTGAAGGTGTATTTATATCTTTGGAAATTTCTTCAAGCACGACTTTTCTTTCTTTTTCAAGTTCGTTTCTCGGAATTTGCGGATTTAAAAGCATGTCGGAATGAAGTTCTAATGCAGTGTCAAAGTGTTCGGAGGGAATTGTTATATAATAGTGCGTATAATCTTTACTTGTTGCCGCATTCACAATTGCACCTTTGGATTCGAGTATTCTGTCAAAATCACCTGTGGGGTGTTGTTTTGTGCCTTTAAAAAACAAATGCTCCAGAAAATGAGCAACACCGCTATTTGAATCATTTTCGTTAATTGAACCTGTTTTTACCCAAGTATCAATTGTAACAATCGGGTTTGTCTTAACTTCTTCTACAATAAGAGTTTGTCCGTTTGAAAGTTTATGTACAGTAAAATCAGCCGCATAAACATACGCTGAAAAACACATTATGAATATGACTGCAAAAAAATGTCTTAACATAGATCCTCCATAAAACAAGATATTTATATAATATTACATATTAAAATATTTTACCAGCTAACCGAGGTGACATTAAAAATTCTTCGTGTTAAAATTTTTCTGATGAAAAAGTTTAAAACATTAGCTATCACATTTACTTTATTAATTTTGTGTGCAAATAATGTTATTGCGCATGGTGATGATGATTTGGATTTTTTCCATGAAGTTACAATTAGTAAAGATAAACCTTTAACAATAATCGATTGTGTTTCTCTGGCTTATCAAAACAGCCCTAAAATCAAGAGAGAAAAATATAATCTTGATATAGCACAAAGTAACTTAGGAATAGCGAAATCGGGATATTTCCCTGTAATAAATGCAGGAGTTGGAATTAGGACATCTAAAGGGAATATTTCTGTTTGTGA
>JAKSUR010000090.1 GCA_024408765.1 bacterium
GGAACAACGCAATGAGAATCAAGCCGAGGATCCCGTAAATGATAAGTTTACGCTGGCGTATAAAAAAGTTGGGATTCTTTTTATGGCAAGAAACAATTTTGAAGATGCCGCAGAGTATTTTGAAGCTTATACCGAGTTTGATATACCACAAGAGGAAAAAGATTCTGTAAGCAAGCTCATTGAACGTGTAAAAAACAAATAATCATTTTTAAATATTGTAATTATTTAAGTTGACTGATGCTAAAATAAACTTTGAACTGCCTTTTACAAGCATTGCTATACCTGAAAGAACCGTAACCATCCAAAATGACATTACGGGAACACCTAAAATAATTAAAAGTCCGACTGTAAATAAAATAATTGATGATATAAGTTTACCACCCCAATAATTGTATCTGTTTTTTAAATAATAAGAAAAAACTGATGATGACAAACTTTCAAGTATAAAATACACACCGGTTAACTCTATGAGCCATAATAAATTTATTCTGGGAACGAACAATAACAAAACTCCGAGTGTTGTTAAAAACAATCCCATAAAAATTCCGTAAATTATTCCAAATCCGTAGGTTTTGTTAATTATTGAAATGATTATTCTATAAAGTCCGTATGTAATAAAAACACACGCAAGCATAACTCCGTAAGATAATTCGGTTAACCTTGGTAAGATAAGTAAACACAAGCTTAATATTATAAGCACAACACCTTCAACCATAATATTACTCAAGAATCTTTTTTCTGTCATAATTATTTCTCCTTTTAAATAAAGAATATATTTGATTGAAACAAAAATTATCCTTCTTTCGGGTAAAGTGCAATAGTAATTTTAGGTTGATATAAATGTGTTTTTAGATTAATATAAAGAAAATTAAATATGAGGAAACTTGGGTGAAAATCCCTGACTGTGCCGCAGCCGTGAAGTTAAAAATTAACGAAGTCGGAATGCTCTTATAAAATACAATTGTTTCGAGACAAAGCAATTGTAACGAGGGACTTCTTGCTCTGCGGTAAAACGGCATGACAAGGAGCTTTTTTATTGGGATTAAGTGAATTAAAAAGTGTAAATAATCAATTGAAGGCAGGATGTTGTCCGCATGGACTTCCTGCCGGAGCTTGTCCTGTTTGTTCGCAATCCGGTGGCGGTACTTTAAGGCAATCCGACAGAAACAGAAATGTTGGTGAAATGACTTATCATGAATGTGCAATGATAGGTAATATGATGAAGGCAAGAGCTTTAGCACAAAAAAATCATGAAAACATTTTGAAGCAACATAAAATTAATGTTCAACAATTTGAAGCTGCAATGACAAAATTAGCACAAAATACAGCTCAGTTTATACAAATGCTTTCTCAGAATATTGTTTTTAAGCCGGTTGCAATACTGTTAACCGCAACTATTCTGCCAACATTAAATATTATTCAAAATATTCCTAAAATTTTTAATTCGTTAAACAATTTGAGATTTGAAATTGCCGATAAATTGACTGCTGTATTCGGTGAAGCAAAAGCATTTTTAAACAAAAAAACAGAAGAATTGTCAAAAATATTGTTGATTCCATTAAAATGGATTTCAAAAATATTTAAAAAGAATAAGTCAAATGATGAAGATACAAAAATAGATGATGATAAAAAAATATTTAATTTAAAAACAATACTACAAAAAATAAAAGAAAAATTTAAAAATAAGAAAGATAAATAACGATGAACATAGTACCAAAAATCAGTAACGACTCCGAATCTCAACGTATGCAAAGAAATATGACTGATACTCAGAAAAAAAATTCAAATTATGTCAAGGAAGGTAAGCTTGTTAATGCGTTTGTGAAAGATCCGCAATTATCTTTGGATGAAACAGTAGATACACTTGTAATTTCACGTGAACCCATAGATTTGCCTCAAAAAGTTTTTGAAAATGAACAGAAAAAAAACAAAGGAATTTATTATCTTGCAGGATGTTCAATCGGAGTTATGGGAGTTATTGGAGGTTTTACAGCATTAATTAAAAATTTTTCAAAAAAGAAGTTTCAATCAACCGAAGAATATTTACTTCCCGGAATTACAAGAAATCACTGCATAAATAACGAAATTCATCAAAGTGTTTTTTCAATGATTCAATCACCTAACAGAAGAACAATAATTGCTTCAATCGGGATTGTTACACTTGCTTCAATGGCTTTTATTGCAAAAAATTTTATTGACGGATTTAAAGAAATTTGGGTAAAAAAACGTGAGGCTGATATTCAGAAAAATCTACAGGAAAATTTAATTGATGTTGAGACACAAGCTTTTTCAGGAAAAATTCAAATAATAAGAAGTATGCTGTCTTCAAAAGCAAAAGATTTTTCAAAAGTAATAGAGCCCGAAGTTGCATTTAAAGCTATAGAAAGCAATAATAAAAAAGAAGAGGATAAAAACAATTTACCAAAATTATTTCTCGGATTCGGGATTTTAACAGTAGTAGCGATTGCAGGTCTTGGTTATTATTCACTTAGGAACTTGAAAAAGAGTGAAGAATTTATTAAAAACGGATTGGAAAATACAAAAGAAGGTTTAAAAAATATAATAAATGACTTTAATTCAGGCAAAAGTATAAATGATGTTACGGATTATAACGGGAAAATTCTTAAAGGAAATGATGCATACAAACATGTTATTGAAAATATGCTTGAATCTGTTTATGCAAAACCTAATGAAATCGAAGAATATATAGGAAAAATGCATCTCCCCAATGAGGAAAAAGAAAAATTTATAAAACATCTGAAATCTTCAATGAATCAAGCCACAGAAAAAGTTAACAGTGCGATAGGAGGCTCCGGCAGAAATAAAATAACATATTTTTCTCATGTTAATGATTATCTCTCGTTTTTCTATGATTGGCTTATGAATCCAAAAAATCCGCAATTTAAAAACTTATTTTTTGGTATAACAGGAATTTCTGCCGTAGGATATTGCGGAAAAGTTGTAACCGAAGCTTTGAAAGAAGTTGAAGTTAAAAAATATAATGCCGAAACAGAATTGGATTTGCAAAAGCGTTTGGTTTCAACCGAACTCAGGAATTTTAAGGCAAAAAAAGAATCTGCCATAAACCCATTGTGTGATGAATTTTATATACAAAAAAATGCAGGTAAATCAAAAGAAGAATTGAAAACAATTGCTGATAATATACTTTTTGAAATTAAAAACGGGCCTCCGTTTGTATACAGTTAATATTTGTTGTATAAATTTATTATGACAAGTTTAGCTGAATTTATACAAACAAAAAGAGAAAAAATCGGACTTTCTATATACGGGCTTGCAGATAAAACGAGCATTGATATTACCATATTAGAAGATATTGAATCAGGGAAAGAACTCTTTTTACCGGTAACAATTCGTCAAAAATTGGCAAGAATTTTTAAGTGTTCTCCTGATGAAATAAAAAAATATGAGCGAGAATACGAGTTTCAAATAATTTCTGATGAAGTTATTGACGACTTGAAAACTCGAATATTAAAAAAAGAAACGAATCTGAAATGTCCTATATGTAAAGAACCTTTGATTACCCGCATTGCAAACTCATACGATTTAGAAGAAAATTTGATTTTAACTCCAAAAGCTCATTGTACAAAATGCGTTTTTCAAATTAAATAATTGTTTTAATTTCTTCAAGAATTTTAATTGAGCGTTGTGCCATCAGTTCTGCTTTTAGTTTTTTGTTTTTTCTTTCGTTTTTAGGTAATTCAATAGGTTCAACAATCGCCCAATTTGAATTTATAGGTTGAGGAGGCAAGTATTTTAATGAACCGTCACGTTTACTTGTATGCGCCAGATGAGCTTTATCCGTAATATAATTTGATAATGCACCCAGCATACTCTCTTTTGGAAAAATTATCGGGTTTTCTCCTAAAATTCGCTTTGCCATATTTATTCCGCTCAACAATCCGCCCGCAATAGATTCCGTATAACCTTCCGTACCTGTAATTTGACCTGCAAAAAACAATCCTTGTCTTGTTTTTGATTCAAAAGTCGGATTTAAAACTACGGATGAATTTATAAAAGTATTTCTGTGCATATCACCATATCGATCTATATTAGCATCTTTCAATCCCGGAATTGAATGTACAAGTTCTTTTTGTGCCGACCATTTTAAATTTGT
>JAKSUR010000091.1 GCA_024408765.1 bacterium
TTGCAAAACCGTTTATGAAAAGGATTCATGAACGAATCAACTATGAAGAATTTGGCGGAATGCTTCTTCTTGGAGTAAAAGGTATAACGGTAATTTCTCATGGAAGAAGCAAGGCTTATGCAATTAAGAATGCTGTTAGAGTTGCTAAAGAAGCAGTCGAAACAGGTATAAATAAAAAGATTGCAGAGAGTATATTGTAAAATTCAAAAGAAATAATGCTTTAAAAAAATACTAAATTAGTATATAATTAACAAGCGTGATGAATAGGGGCTTACTTATGAAACTTGGCAATATAATAAAATATTTAGTTACATTCATTTTGTGTTTATTTTTGATAGGATATTTAGCTAACCCGCCATATAACAAAATTGCACAATGGCAGTATATTTATAATAACTTAGATTTCCTTAAAATAAAAGAAAAAATGATAATGGAAGGTAACGAATATTTGTTTTATCGTAACAATGCCGTTTATCTTGCAAAAATGAACGAAAAACAAGATTCATTAAAAGAAATAGATAAGGCAATTGAAATTGCACAGAACAAATCTAATGAGCCACAATTACAACGATTGTATTCAGAACGTTCGAAAATCAGGATGTATTTTGATGATTATGAAGGTGCATTAGATGATTTATTGAAAATAGAACATCTGACTCAAGACGAGCATTTAAAACTTGCTATGTTATTAAAAAAACAAGGAGATTATAAGCAAGCAGCGAATTATTGTAATCAAATCATAAATAAAGATATCAAAGCTTATGTCGGATATGCATGTCTTGCTGAGGTATATGCCGAAATAAAAAAATATAATTCATCAGTAATGGTTTATAGTTTGCTTATTGACAGAGTCCCTGGGAAAGCAAAATATTATGCTGACAGAGCTATGTATAAAAAAGCAGCCGGAGATATTGAAGGCTATGAGGCAGATTTAAAAAAGGCTAAGGACATTTATCCGATGGTGGACACTAAAACCTCTATAACCAATGATGCTATCTACAAAAAACATTTAGATTTAAAATAATTAATATAAAAACTCTTAATAATTTATTTATATGCTACTTCCAATGTTTGGTTTAAAATAGATATGTTGGAGGAATTTATAATGAAACATTCAGAATATTCAGCAGTTATAGTAGGAAGCGGCGCAGCAGGTTTGTATGCAGCACTTAAACTTTCCTCTCAGATACATTTACCGGATGGGATATTAATTATAACAAAATCTAATTTTAGCGAAAGCAATTCAAAATATGCACAAGGCGGAATTGTCGGAGTTATGAAGCAAAATATCGAGGATACAACAGCATCCCACATTTCCGATACATTAAAAGCCGGTGCAGGTCTTAGTGACGAAAAGGTTGTTAAATACATATCAGAACTTTCTGATGAAGTTATAAACGATTTAACAAATTATGGAGTAGATTTTGATAAAGATGATAAAGGAAATGTAAATTACACTCTTGAAGCTGCCCACAGCCACAAAAGGATTCTTCATATAGGTGGTGATGCGACAGGAAGAGGCATGGTAAATGTATTAGCACAAAAAGTCAGAGAGAATAAATATATAACAGTAGTAGAGTATTCTATTGCGGTTGAATTATTAATAAACTCGGAAAATAAATGTAAAGGGCTTATTATGTATAATTCATTAACCAATGAGCATGAGATTGTTTATTCATCAGCAATAATTCTCGCAACAGGCGGAGTCGGTCAAGTCTATAAATACTCCACGAACCCTGAGGGTGCGACAGGTGATGGTATTGCGCTTGCTTATAATGCAGGTGCAGATTTACAAGATATGGAATTTATACAATTCCACCCGACAGCACTCGCTTTAAGCCCAACAAATAAAAACCGATTTTTAATATCAGAAGCGGTAAGAGGCGAGGGAGCAAAGCTTATTAACAATTCAGGCAAGGAATTTATGTCAAAATACCATGACAAAAGAGAACTTGCCCCGAGAGACATTGTTACAAGAGCAATTTATAATGAAATGAAGCTTTCAAATTCAAATAATATGTACCTTAATGCCTCAATGCTTGATAAAGAAAAACTTTTAATGAGATTTCCAACCATTTCAAAAATATGCAAAAATAACGAAATTGATATAACTAGAAATCCAATCCCTGTTGCACCTGCAGCACATTATACAATGGGAGGAGTAAAAGCAACTGTCAATGGTAAGACATCTGTCACAGGTTTATACGCAATAGGCGAAGTAGCTTCAACAGGCTTACACGGAGCTAACAGACTTGCAAGTAATTCGCTTCTTGAATGTGTAGTGAGTGCTTATGAATTAGCTGATTATCTTTCTTTTGCAAATTTAGAAGTTCCAAAAATTATTGATAAAAGCATACTTGATACAATTGATATGTATTCAACAACAATAAATGAAACCGATTATGATATATATAAATTAAAATCCGAGTTAAAAAATATAATGTGGGATAATGTTGGTATAATACGGAATGAGAATGGTTTAAGAAAGGCATTAGATAAGATTCAAGAACTGAAAACCAATTTCAGAAGAGACAAAAAATGCATAAACATTGCTGAATATGAATACAGAAACATGTTAACTGTTGCTGAAATAATAACGGAATCAGCCTTAAACAGAACTGAATCCAGAGGTGCGCATTCCAGAAGTGATTATACTCAAACAAATGATGTTGCAATTCATTCAAATGTTAACAAACAAAACAAATCGGAGATTACAAATTATGCTTAATCAATTTTTTATAGAAGAACATGTTAAAAAAGCACTTGAAGAAGATATCGGGTTTGGAGATATTAC
The DNA here is from genome assembly GCA_024408765.1 of bacterium. Classification (GTDB taxonomy): domain Bacteria; phylum Cyanobacteriota; class Vampirovibrionia; order Gastranaerophilales; family Gastranaerophilaceae; genus CAG-196. Next base: position 2,795 of record JAKSUR010000091.1, read on the forward strand.
AACAGATTATCTTACAGATGAAGAAGATATAATGTCATGTACGTTGAATTCAAGAACAGACGGAATATTTTGCGGTAAAAATGTTTTTAAAACAGTATTTAAAATATTATCCGACAAAATTGAAATAAAATTTTATAAAAAGGATGGCGATAAAATTTTAAAAGGCGAAAAAATAGCTGATATAAAAGGTTCAGCTCGATACATTTTAATGGGAGAAAGAACTGCACTTAATTATATTCAAAGAATGAGCGGAATCGCAACAGAAACACATAAATATCAAGAAGCAATCGGTGAATATAAAGCAAAAGTTGTTGATACAAGAAAAACAACACCGCTTTTCAGAGCATTTGAAAAATATTCGGTTAAAATTGGCGGAGGAAGTTTGCACCGATTTAATCTTTCGGATTGTGCAATGATAAAAGATAATCATATAAAATTTGCAGGTTCAATAACAAAAGCTGTTGAAAAATTAAGAAAAAACATTTCGCATGCACATAAAATCGAAGTTGAATGTGATACAAAAGAACAGGTTATAGAAGCATTAAAAAGCGAAGTTGATATAATTATGCTTGATAACATGCCTGTAACTTTAATGAAAGAGTGCGTAGAACTAATTAACGGAAAAGCAATTGTGGAAGCCAGCGGGAATGTAAACCTAAATACAATTAAGGAAATTGCATCAACCGGTGTTGATATAATTTCATCAAGTGCAATTGTTGCAAAAGCACCGACTCTTGATTTAGGCTTAGACTAAAAGCTATAATTAAATAAAACTCCTTGTAGCTCAGACGGATAGAGCGTTGGTCTCCGAAGCCAAAGGTCGTGGGTTCGACTCCCGCCAAGGAGGTTTTTGATACAGCTTTATTGGTTTTTAATTTTTAGCTCTTTAATTTTGCTAAAAAGATGAAATTTTCATTTTGCTCTTACTCAGGACAGTTGGGTTATTGCAAACATAATTTAATTATGTTAGAATTTTTCATAGGAGAAATTATATGCAGGTTTCAGGCATTTTAGCGAATAAGTTTACAATGTTTGGTTATAACATTGAAAGTCCGACAGCTTTATCAAAAAATGACCTTGATTTTGATAATTTTGCAACACATTCTCAAAAAAAACATTCAGCTGTTGAAGTTTATGATACCATAAACGAATGGAAGGATTTTTGCCATAAACAAATATTGGCAGATAATATTGATTTTATTGCGTAAGTATTATGATAAATTATAAACAGTCAAAAATAGTGCTTGTTTTAGGGTTCTTTGACGGTGTTCATAAAGGACACAGAAAAGTTATTAGTGAAGCTGTTTTGTATGCAAA
>JAKSUR010000092.1 GCA_024408765.1 bacterium
AATTCAGAGGTTTATATCAAATCTAACGGAGATGTTAATGTTGATAATGTAATTGCAGGAACTTTGAATATAACGGCGGTTAGTCCTACGGATCCTCTTGGCGGAAACATTACACTTGGAGAGAATGTAAAACCGAATACGGTAAAAGTCGGCGGAGAAACAAAACTTTTAACGGTACCGCTTCCTTCAAGGGCATATACTTTAAAATATACAAATATTAAAGATACACAAGAAGTTACAATAAATCCTGATACGGAAATCACTTATGATATGTTGGAAAATAATCCGAACGGATATAACTTTGGGACTCAGACACCGGCAAATACAAGGATTAAAGCGCCGGGAGAACCGACACCGCCACCGCCACCACCGATAGACCCATATAAAACGCAAGACAATGACAATGTGTTAGTTTTACACGGTTTTAGCGAAGATGCTTCTTCTCAGGCAATCGGTGCAGGTTCCGTATACACACCGATAGCATTCGCAGCAGACCTTGATGACGAAATTGAAACCGGTGTAAGAAAAAATGTAGACGGCTCCGTTACTGTCGTTAAACCGTTTACTCCGAAAAATAAACTCTATGAATGACAATAATTACAGGTTTTAACACCATATTATAAGAGAGGATTTGAATATGATAATCATAACCGTTGCACTTCTTTTAAGTCTTGTATTAACACTGCTTTTGGGCGTTCCGTATATTGATTTTTTAAGAAAAAAAACAATCGGTCAATATATTCTTGATGTTGCACCTGAGGCTCACGCAAAAAAAGCAGGCACACCTACAACGGGAGGCGTTTTTATTATAATTTCCATTGTTATATCCTCTGTCATAGCACTTTTAATGGCTGAAAATTTGGATAAAACATCTTTAATAATATTAATAACATTAATTTTTATGACATTAGCCGGCTTTCAAGATGATTATTTAAAAATCAAAGGGCATGAAAACAAAGGTCTTAGCCCTCGTGGAAAACTAATCAGGCAAATTTTAATTGCATTAATTCCTGCTCTATACGCAATGCAAACCTATGGAACAATTCTTACCTTTGGCTCTAAAAGCTTTGACATAGGAATTTTTTATCCGATATTAGCTGTTTTTGTTATAACGGGAGCTTCAAATGCATACAATTTAACCGACGGCTTAGACGGACTCGCTACATCTGTCGGCATACCCTCGTTTTTAGCATGCGGTGTGATTTCATATTTAAGCGGACACTCGGTTGTTGCAATAATCTGTGCCTCCGTTATAGGCGCATCATTAGGTTTTTTAAAATACAACAAGCCTAAAGCACAAGTTTTTATGGGTGATACCGGTTCACTTGCACTTGGAGGACTTTTGGGTACATTGGCAGTAATAGGACGATGCGAACTCTTGCTCGTTATCTATGGAGGAGTTATAGTCGCAGAAACACTTTCTGTTATTATACAGGTTACAAGTTACAAGTTGACAGGAAAAAGAATTTTTAAAATGTCACCAATTCATCACCATTTTGAACTGTGCGGACATTCTGAAATAAGAATAGTAAAGGAATTTTTCTTCGTTTCTTTGTGTTTATCAATTATCGCAGTATTGCTTTATTTAATGGTATAACTTTTGTAAAATTGTAAGAAGTGAATTTGACAATACTCAATATTTATTTAAGCCCATGCTCTCTAAGTAATGCTTTCATGTAAATATTAACATTTTTTTTGATAATTTTGATATCCTCGTTATGAAATTTTCTTTGATTCATTAACATTAACGAAAAATTAGGCATTAATCTGGGTGAATTTATAAGAGTAATTATTGATGCGAGAGTCAGTATAACCTCTTTATCAACCTCTTTTTTATCAAACAATGCCCTAAATACTCGTATTCCATATTTAAACAACGGAAGATTGCCGAATATTTCTTTTTCTTTTTGTCCGTGCATTAGAAATGTCAAGAGTTCATTTGACATATCACCGTAAAAATAATCAATCGCTTTATCTATGGTTCTGTACATGAGTTCAATTTGATCTTGTTTGGATAAATCCTCAGGATTTATTGCAAAATCTAGTGCGGATTTTGCATATTTTGTTTGAGTTTCAATTATATCATTAATAATTCCTTCAAAAAGTTCTTTTTTTCCGCCCCAGTAATATGAAATCAATGCAACATTTACTCCTGCATAACGTGCAATTTCACGAACACCCGTACCATCATAACCTTTTTGTGCAAAAAGTTTTGTTGCCGTTTTTATTATTTTATTCTTTGTAGTATTTTCGATAAGCTTACTCATAAAAACAATTATTAAACAAATGTTTAATATTATCAAGCCAATTGTAAATTTAATTTGAGACTCATTGACATAAATAAATTTTTAAATTAAAGTAACACTCGTGTAAGAATTTAATTTTTATGGAGTATATAAGATGAAGAAGCTGTTAAGCAGTATTTTGCTTTCTATGATTTTGTACATGTATACAGGGTTATCGGTTATGGCTGCTAATCCAAACCCAAACATGCCAAAACCAAAACAAACAACATTGCAAGCTTCACCGAATGCAAAATCTATTGAATTGGCATTTGTATTTGATGGCCCGTCAGACAAAAATGCGGAAGTCTTGGCTACATTTCAAAAAGGTATAACAATATCACTGCTTCCTGATTTTAAAGCTTCGTTCCCAAAAGAACTTATTTTCACCGGCGATTGGACTGAAAATGGAGCAAAAATCGTTTCGGATAAAGCACTTTCATCAAGAGCAAGAATGATTATTTCACTTGGATATATGTCAAGTGATTATTATGCAAAAAAACAAAATAAGCAAAAATATGTCGTAACAATTGACCAATACGGATTAAGAGATTTTGGAGATAAGTTTTTTAACCCCGTTCAACAATCCGTAAATGATTTGGTAACATTTAAAACATTAGTTCCGGGAAGCAAAAAAACAGCTATATTAATGAACGAAAATTATTACAATATGCATCAAAATTGGGATTCAATAATAAGAAAGAAACTGACAGATAAAAATTGTAATATCGATTTTGTAGTTATACCGGTTAACTCAAACGTAAAAAATTCACTTTCAAAAATCCCTTCTGATGTCAATTTGGTTTTTGTCACACCGCTATTCAATTTGACACAATCACAAAGAAAAGAAGTTTATAAATATATTAATGATAAAAAATTGCCTTCATATTCAACTGTCGGAAAAGAAGATGTTGCACTCGGCGCAATGTTAGGTGCTTCTACATTCAATGTTGATAAAAAGCTTGCAGAAGCAACATCATTTAATATTCATGGCGTCCTACACGGAATGACCGTAAAAGAAGAAAGATTGCCATTTTATGATGACAAAGTTTTATTTTATAATTCAGACACAGGAGAAACGGTTGGATATACTCCGTCTTTAAGGTTATTAAATAATTCAATGGTTATTTCAAATAAGGAATTGCCTAAATATTCACTCGGAACATTGCTTGACGCTTTGGATGACGGGAACCTCGATATGAAGAGAAAACAATTTTTAATTAAAGCCGCAAAAAGCTCTGTTGCAAGTGCATATATGAGATATTTACCGACTCTACGGTTGGATTTGGGATATCAAACATATAACGGTGATTATGCAACATCTTATGCTGATGTCCCAACCAGAGCAGGTGTCTTTACGGTTGCCATGGATCAGGTATTGTATTCACCTGATTTGGTAACAAATATAATTGTAAAGCATAAAAAATTAAAATTTGATAAGGCTGAACACGATTTAACGACTACCAACACTGAATTTCAGGCCGCTAATTTATATATTGATGCACTTATTCTTGAAAATGCAATAAAAATTAAGGCAGACGAATTGCAAGAAACCCGCGATTCAAACGATTAACATGTGATCATAAGGGTCATTACGCTGATGATTGCATAGTTCAACGAGTTACAGCTCATAGAGTGTTTATAGTATGTACATGTGATAAAGACTTGAAACGTAGATTACGTAA
>JAKSUR010000093.1 GCA_024408765.1 bacterium
CGTAAGGTTGACCTCGTTTCCCTCCGTTTATATGACCATTATCACATAGCAGCAGGTTAAATTGTTTTGTTAAACTTCTTCGTACTTCTGTTTTACCAAACATAAGCAATATGTAATGTTATTAAATAAAATGTATCCGATAAAGTTTTGTAATAAAAATTTAAGCTTATACATTTAATTTTTCCTCCTTTTTGGTTATTGAGCCATCTTCATATATATTTTTTGCAACTAATCTGAGTTTATTAATACGGCTGCCTGCCAAACTCATTACTCCTCCTGCCAATACACCGATTAACATACCTTCAACGCCTGAGAACAGCATTGATGTTAATACTATATTAGTTCCGATACCGGCAATAGTAGGAATAATTCCTGTTAAAAGACGAGATATTCTGTCATCTTTATTATCGGCTGATAGCAATGATACACCGCCAATCATCAAACCTATGACAGCGGTTAAAATATCAGTTGGCGCACTTCCCAAGACTAAATCACGTTTTTTATCAAAATATTTACCGTATTCTTGTCTGCTTGCATTTCTAAGACTTTTTGCTGTTTTATCAAGTGCTTTTTGCAGTGATTTCTTTTCTTCAGCACTTATGTTTTGTGATAAAATATCCAGAATTTCATTATACGAACCTTTAAATCCGTCTTTATTGCCGACAAAATTGTCAACAATAGACACACCTTCTTTTTCAAGTTTTTCTCGCTCAAATTTCATCATATCTTGTGCCCAAAAAGATAAATTTTGGTTAAAATGCTCACCGTTTTTTACATTTTTGTCAACAAAACCATGAGTGTAATTTTTCCACTTATGCCTAATATCGGTATCGAGATTTTCCATTAAAGCCTCTTGCTCTGCAAATCTTTTGTCCAGATTGGCTTCCGCAAAATACTTCCTTTTTTCTTGAATCTCTCTCAATTTGCTCTCAACTATGCGTTTTTTATCAGTCGGCAGGTCTTTTGTATATTGTTTTATTAATATGTCAAATTTGTCCATCTGTTTTAAAGATGAACGATACCCGCGTTTTACGGTTTGTTTTGCAAGAATGTCGCCCCATTTGGTAATTACTTCATGCGGTTTTTGCATAATTTTTCTGAAAAATTTATCAATTTTTTTAAATGTTTTTCGTTTTTCGATGTCGTGAATATTATGAAATGCTTTTTCTTCCGTACAAAGTTTTTTGTAATAAGTATCTTTAACAGAATTAAAATTATTAGTCCATGATACAAAGTTTATAAGCTTGTTTGTAACTTTCGAAATGCCATTATGAAATTTGGCAGAAAAGCTTTCCTTATTTACAGAATCAGCTTTTTTAATGTTTTTTAAACGAAAAGTTTTTAATCTTTCAACTAATTTTGATGAAAATTTCGGATTAAAAACAGCAACCAGAACCGATAACCCTAAAACGCTGCTTCCTACTGCAATTGCTCTTTTATTGTGCTTCTTTTCTTTCTCTTCATCGACTTTTTGAACGAATTTTTCTACTAAATTATCTGAATTTTGAACGGGCTTACTATGTGCTTTAAAGCTTGTATGGTAGCACATATTGGGATTTGTATTCAAGTTATTTAGATAACCGAAAGGCATAATTATTCCTACATTTAAACCTGCTTATATATATAAAGTCAATCATAAAAATAAATTTGCGTATTTTTAAAGATTTATTAAGCATTTATTACACATTGAGTTTGCGGAAAATTTTTAATTTTTTCGCATCCTTCATTTATAGAACAATTTATTTACAAACACTTGATTCCTTTAAATATTTGTGATTAGCTTATATTGAAAATATCCTTATCCTCTTGGATATTTTCATGATAAAGGACGGACGGCTGGTTTTTTATCAATACTGAAATATAAATAAAGAAGGAAAAAACAATGTTAAAAATCAGATTAAAAAGATTAGGTGCAAAGAAAGCTCCTACTTACAGAGTAATTGTTATCAACTCTACAACCAAAAGAGAAGGCAGACCTGTTGAAGAATTAGGTTATTATAATCCGAAAACAAAAGAAATGAAATTAAACAAAGAAAGTGCGGAAGCTTGGGTTAAAAAAGGTGCACAACCTACTGATACGGTTAAGTATCTTATGGCTAATTGTAATGCTGACGGCTCTTTAAATTATAAAAAGAAAGAAGCTGTTAAGTTGTCTAAAAAGGCATTAGCTAAGAAAGCTGCAGAAGAAGAGGCTAAATCTGCCGAAGAAGCTAAAGCTACAGAATCTTCTGATGAGCAAGCATAATATATTAGACTAAAAAGAGATTTAAATTTTAAATAAAAACCCTAAAACAACTTGGCGTTTTAGGGTTTTTGCTTACTGTATAATAAGCTAAATCAAGTTTAAAGCTATACTTGGACTTTGATTTGCAGTTGATAACAATGTTGAAGCTGCTTGTTGAAGAATTTGTGCTTGAATAAATTTTGAAGATTCTTCTGCGATATCTGCATCTCTTAATGTTGATAAAGAAGATGTAATATTTTCAGATTGCACCGCAATAGATTCAATAGCAGAATCGATTCTGTTTTGAGCCGCACCCAATGTGGTTGTTCTGCTTGATAGTTCTTTAATTACATTGTCAATTTTATTTAACATGCCTGATGCCGTTGCTGAACCGGTACAAGCCGTTGCAATCGCGGCTACCGTCGTAAGGCTCGTATCTCCGCTATATGATTTAAATAATTCACCTGCTTCTGCTTTTTTAAACAAGTCTGCACTTAATGCAATTTGTGAATCACTGCCTGAATATAAACCAACCTGTAAATTAATTGCTCCCATTGTTCCGTCCATTAAATGACGTCCGTTAAATTCACAGTTTTTAGAAATACGATCAACTTCATCCAATCTTGCAGTAATTTCTGATTTAATAGCATTAAGTGAATCTGCACCATAAGTGCCGTTAGCTGCCTGTTCCGTTAAATCTCTTACACGTTGTAAGTGAGTTGAAATTAATGAATAATTATCTTCAAGAGTTGTCATCATATCTGCACCGATTGCAGCGTTATCTGCTACTACATCAAGTGAACTCAGCTGAGTTTCCCAATTTCTTGCAATTGAGTAACCTGCTGCATTGTCACCTGCGTGGTTAATTTTATAACCGGTGGTCATTCTCTCAATTGCTTTATTAAGTGATTCTGTTGCATTTGCTAAGTTTTTTTGTGCTACGATTGATGATAAATTTGTGTTAATTGTAAGTGCCATTTTGATAATCCTTTCCTGTCACACCCTTTTTGTGTGAGCATCCTTGCTTCCATACTCTCCTAATTCCCCATAGTGAAAATAATGTAACGCAGTTAAATCGACTTTGTTACAAAACTTAACAAATGCGACAGGGGTGGATTCAAGAAGCAATCGCAATCCTATCAAGCAGGAACAATTTTTGCACCTGGCAAACGAACGAAGGATAAAAACTCGGATGTCAGACTATAAAAAGATTACCTTCTTTGCCTTTTCGGCTTCAGGTATTCCGTTACTTCTTAGTTTCCTAACCTCGTAACTCTTTATTGATGTGTACATTTTTGCATGTCATTTTTGGATTTTTCAATATCCTTTTGAGTTTGCGGAAAAATTGAAATTTTTCCTGCAAACTCCGTGGAACGGTTTCAAAGCAAGTCGTGTGCTATCCCGCACACAACTTGCTTTTCACACACCTTAGGTCGGATACGAAAAAGTTCAAAAAATTGTCATTTTTTGACTTTTTCCGCATCCTCTTTTTGTAAAATTTTGTAAATTGGAAAATATATTAATGCATTTTCTGCTTTTCGGT
>JAKSUR010000094.1 GCA_024408765.1 bacterium
CAATGCAATTTGAGACAGTTTGCTCTAAAAAAACAACAAATAATAAATCGTCCAAGAGTTCAGCAAAACATTGGACTAAAATGACTGATGAAGAAATGAAAGAAGTTTACGGAAATTATACGAAAGAAATTGTCGGCGAATGTAATGTTAGTGTTGAAAAATTAAATGAGTACTTAAAAGATAAAGGTGTTTTAAAAGACAAAGGTCAAGCTTTTTTAGATGCAGAAAAGGAATATAATATCAATGCTGTTGCGCTTATTGCAATATGTATGAATGAATCAAACAAGGGTAGCAGCGATTTGGCAAAAAATAAAAATAATGTTGGTGGAGTTAGAAAATCAGGCTCAACTGAATTTATGGAATTTGATAAAGTAGAAAATTGTATAGATTATATGGCAAAACTTCTCAAAAATAACTATGTTGATAACGGTTTAAAGAAACTTTATCAGGTAAATGCAAAATATTGTCCGTCAGCAGAAACGCAGTCTAATGCGGGTTGGGCACATAATGTTAATCACTATATGGACGAATTATCTAAACTTGGCTGATTTTTATGTAGGCTTTAAAAATTTTGTTTAATACTGTATCGTCAAAAGCCATTTGTATATTAGAAAGCGGATATATTGTCGTTAAATCTTCAACATTTACTTTTTTTGAAGTAATTAAATCAAATGAGTCTTTAAGGTCATCAGGTGAAGGTGAATAACTGCCTAAAACGGTCAATTCCTTGTAATAAATTTCGTTGTTGGCATACCCGTTATTAAGTGGAGTGCTTGAAAATACAAGAATTTTACCGCCATGTTTAACTGTTTTTAGAGCAACATCAATAGCTTTATCTGCACCTGAAGTCATGAACACGGCATCTACCCCGTAATTATTGGTTTTTGACCGTATAATTTTATTAAAAGTTTCTATATCCAATGAATTAAAAGATTCTATTCCTTTAGAAGAAGCAAGTTGTATGCGTTTCTCAATTAAATCACATCCGAACACTTTGTAACCAAATGCTTTTAATCCTTCTGCCATAATTAATCCTATTGAACCCAACCCTACGACAAGCACCTTGTCGCCTTCTTTAAGATTGCATCTTTTAATTGCTCTGATACAGCAACCGAGTGGCTCATAGAATGATATTTCTTCATCTGTAATGTTGTCCGGCACTTTGTAAGCTACATTTTTCAGATGCTCTTCGGAAAGATAAATTTTTTCACTAAATCCGCCGGGCATAATATTACTTTTCTTAAAATGTTCGCACATGGAATAATTGCCATGTTCGCAATATGTGCAATTAAAACACGGAATATGGTGCGAAGATACGATTTTGTCACCTTTTGAAAATTGTGTTTCGGAATCAACATCTTCTATTATTCCTACGATTTCATGTCCCAAAACCGTTCCGTTCGGTGATATTTTGTGTCGAAATTTGACAATATCCGAGCCACAAAGTCCACATCCGAGGACTTTTACAATTGCACCTTTTCTTCCGTCTAACTTTATATTTTCAATTTCTTTTATAACAATTTTATCGTCATTTATTTGTGCTGTTTTCATTATTAAATTCCTTTATTTATAATATTCAGGTTTTATTTTTGCCCATTTTGTATTTGCGTAAAAATATTTCAAAATTTGATAAGCATTATAACCTTTTTTTGCAAGGTTATTTGCACCATATTGACTCATTCCTACACCATGCCCGTTCTTTTTAACACCTTCGTCAAAAGACGGAACGGATTTCAGCCAAGCCAGTTCTTTTGTCCAAACTTGTCCTGATGATCGAGTTTGACCGCCTGCTGATGCGGAATAAAATGCAGGAATAATTTTGCCGTTATATATTAAAACTATACCTTCCGTTTCTGTTACCGCATTGTTTGTACCGGCCGTTTCGGCACTTGCACCTCCATAGGCTTGATCCTCAGGCGTATCTTTTAAATCATAACCGTATTTACCCCGTTTTCCTAAATTTGCCAGTGCATAACTTCTGGCCGCAATCGCCTGTGCTTTATGTGCTTCATGCTCCCATGAAGATGGCATTTCAGAAGGTACAACACCTCTAAGGTACATTTCTATAGGTATATCGTTAATAACAGTCAAACCTAATCCGTCATTAATAAGTTCAATATGGCCTCTGTACCACTTTCTTTTTACACTTACAAATCCGCTTGCTTCAGGTTTTATTACAATTTTATTACTGTTAATTTTGCAAAATTTACCATCAACTTTAATTGCAATTATTTTTTTGTATGTTTTAAATTCGTAGCCTTTCATTTTATCCATAACGAACAAAAGTTTATTCGTTTTACAATCAATGATTTCCGCTTTGGTAGATGCACCAATAAAAGTTTTGTTCACTTGTGTTTGCAATCCGATTTTGATAGCAAAACATGGTTGAATAAAAACTGCCAACAATAAGAATATAAATAACGCTCGAATCTTCCCCATATCAATATAATACATCAAAAGGTACAAAATGCATATTTTGATGTATAAATTTTGTGAATATACAATGGACAAAATTGAAAAATTTGATATAACAATGTGTTCAAGATAGTAAAATTCAGATGTACATCCGATACGATGTTCATTATAAAATGTATGAAATGGATAAAATTCTTTACATTTGAGACATTTTGTAGTAATTTTCTTTGTAGAGAGGTATTAAATCTCAATGATTAAAGAAGGAGACAAAAATGAGTGAAAGAAAATTAGTCGGAACAGAAGAAATGTTCAAAAAAGCACTCGCAGGCGGTTATGCAATTGGTGCTTACAATGTTAACAACATGGAAATTTTGCAAGGTATCGCAGAAGCTGCTGAAGAAACAAGATCACCAATTATTCTTCAAGTTTCAGCAGGTGCAAGAAAATATGCTAATCAAACATATTTAATCAAGCTTGTAGAAGCTGCTTTGGCTACAACAACAGTTCCTATAGCATTACACTTAGATCACGGTGCTGATTTTGAAATTTGTAAAGCTTGTATTGACGGCGGTTTTTCATCAGTCATGATTGACGGAAGCCGTTTCCCATTTGAAGAAAATGTAAAAGTTACAAAACAAGTTGTTGAATATGCCCACCAAAGAGGTGTTTCGGTAGAGGCTGAATTAGGAAAATTAGCAGGCGTCGAAGATGACGTTAATGTTTCTGATAAAGATGCTAAATATACAAATGTTAAAGAAGCAGTTGAATTTGTAAAACAAACAGGTTGCGATTCATTAGCAATTGCAATAGGTACTTCTCACGGTGCATATAAATTCAAAGGTGAAGCTAAATTGGATTTTGACAGATTAAAAGAAATTAAAGATGCACTTCGTGAAGCAGGCTTTGGCGATTATCCTATTGTTCTTCACGGTTCTTCATCAGTACCGAAAGAATTTGTTGCTAAATGTAATAAATATGGCGGTAATTTGCCTGATGCACAAGGAGTTCCGGAAGAAATGCTTAACTATGCTTCAAAACACGGTGTAGCAAAAATCAATATTGATACAGACCTTAGATTGGCTATGACTTCAACTATAAGAGAATTTTATGTTGAACATCCCGAAAAATTTGACCCAAGAGAATATATGGGACCGGGAAGAACAGCCGTTAAGGAAATGGTTATGCACAAAATGCGTGATGTGTTAGGTACGGCAGGACACGCTGATGACTAATTGAAAAATTTATCAATAAAAAGAGGGTGACTAAAAAGTGAACTGAGTCCTAAAAACCAGACAAAGAAAAAAAGGATGGTTCAAGAG
>JAKSUR010000095.1 GCA_024408765.1 bacterium
GTTTAAAAATAGAAGAACCTTCATATTTTTCCCATAACATGCCTGAAAATATACCTGATAACGATATTCAGGCAGATATGTATTTGCTGATAAATCAAGTTCTTGAAAATTTAAATTATAAAAGGTACGAAATCAGTAATTTTGCAAAACCGAACTATGAATCACGGCATAATCTTAATTACTGGAATAATGAAGAATACTACGGTTTTGGATTATCTGCCCACGGATATATTAACAAAACGAGATATTCAAATTGTTCAGATTTAATTGAATATATAAAAAATCCAACACGCAGAGAATTTAAACATAAGGTTAATTTTAAAGAACAAATTGAAGAAGAAATTTTTTTAGGTTTAAGAAAAGAGGAAGGAATTAATCTCGAAAAATTTAAACAAAAATACGGTTTTTGTTTTGAAGAAAAATATAATAAAATTTTACAAAAATATTCAAATTATTTTGTAAAAACTAATACAGGATATAAATTTACAACGGAAGGTGTTTTGTTAAGCAATGAAATTTTAACTGATTTTATTGAGGATTAGTTTTTATATCATCAAGTATAAATTTGCCTATTTTGCCTTCTCTAAAATCTTTAAGGATGTATTTTGCAGTTCTCTCCGTATCAGGTGAACCTGATTTGATAATCCAGTTTCTTGACAATGCGATATTTTCTAAATTTAAAATATTTGTCTTGTAATAAGATTCCACAACTGTTTTGTAATTTCCCATTGAAAGTGTGTCTAGCAGTGCTTGTGCTACAGGTTCGGGTGAATAAGCATTTTCTGATACGGAATTTACGAATGCAAGTTTCATTGCTTGATTTTGGTCATCTTGTCTTGTCGGAATAATCCCCGGAGTATCAAGAAGTTCTAATTTCGGATTTATTCTAACCCATTGTTGCTGTCTTGTTACTCCTGCCTTTGCACCTGTTTTTGTTTTTGATGATTTTGTCAGTTTATTAATAACACTTGATTTGCCTACATTTGGCATGCCTACGACCATAACCCTTGCAGGTCGCCTTAATAAACCTTTGTTCATCAAAGCTATTATTCGTGGTTCAGCTAATTCAACAGATTTATTTATAATAACATTCAAATTATTGTTGTTTTTTGCGTCAGTTGAAAAAACGTCACATCCTGTAATAGAACAAAGGCTTTTTATCCACTCCTTAAGTTCTGTCGGATTAACTAAGTCCGACTTATTCAGCAAAAGAAGCCTTGGTTTATTTCCCAAAAGCTTCTCAATATCTTTATAACCACTGCTCACAGGCAATCTGGCATCCCTGACTTCAATAACCACATCGACCAAGCTCAATTTTTCTTTAAGCTGACGTTCGGCTTTTGCAATATGCCCCGGATACCAATGAATATGCAGTTTATCTTTTTTCAATTTTTTCCTTAATACGTGTTGCTTTACCTGAACGTTCTCTTAAATAGTATAATTTAGCACGTTTAACATCACCTTTTCTCAAAACTTGTATTTTTTCAATGCGAGGTGAATATACTAAAAATACTCTTTCTACGCCAACACCTTGGAACACTTTTCTTACTGTAATTGTTTTGTTAATTCCTGAGCCGTGTTCAGCTATAATTGCACCTTCATAAGCCTGTATTCTTTCCTTGTTTCCTTCAACGATTTTGCAAAAAACTTTAACTGTATCGCCGGGATTCATTTCAGGCAATTCTCTTGAGGTATACTCAGATTCTAAATTTTTAATAATAGGATTCATTGTTGCTATTCCTTATATTTTGACTATTGTAACATACAAGTGAAATCATAAACAAAACAAAAAACAATTGCAAGTAAATAAGAACAAACTATTGATAAATATTTCATTTTGTAACAATTTGTTAAAATACTAACAAAATTGTAAATTTATGTGCTTTAATAAATCAGCCGAAATATTTGAAAGGTAAAATTCGTTGACTTCAATTGGTAATAATATTAACTTTCAAGGAGGAGGAAGCTCCGGACTTGCAAAAGCAATAACATTGATGACTAAAGCTGATGCTTTAGCACCTATTGTTGCATTAGAAGCAACGGTTACGGGTGGCAGAACAATTCAGGCGTACAAAAGAGGCGGAAAAGAAGAGGGTAGAGAGAGAATAATTGAAGAAACAACAGGTGCAATAGTTTGGCTTTGGGGAGTAAAAGTTCTTAATGAACTTGGTGACAAGATTTTAGGCAGATATTTAAAAACTCCGGGTAAAACATTTGATGTCGGAACGGATAAAGTTTTAAGACGTCCGTTTGAAAATTATATGAAAACAGGCACACCAAAGAAAATATCAGCCAATAAAGTTGCTGCATTAAAGTGTGCAAAAGTTGCTGCAAGTATCTTAATTGCGAACTTATTTGTAGGTTTTGTTGTACCTACAATAAATCACTATATTACGAACAAAATCAGGCGTAATGAAAATTCCGATGAAAATATTTCAAAATCAAATAATACCGATTATGAACAAATAAATGATAATCATAATGAAAATAATGCAAGCAAGATGTCTTTTAAAGGTTCTGCTTTTGCGGCAATGAATGTATTTACAAATGCTATTGAAAATACCAATACAGGTAAATTGTTGTCAACAGATTTAGGTGTTGCTGGCGGAAGAATGGCAAATGCAAGAACGAAAGAAGAAAGAAACGAAATTGCATTTAGAGATTTAGGTTCAATATATTTCTATATGTGGGCGAAAGGGCATGTTGGCAATTTGATGAATTTAGTTGAAAACGGAAGAGCAACGAGATTAGACCCTGAAACTATGAATATATTTGATGAACATCTAAATAAGTTCATGGATTCAAAAGGCGGTTCATTAACGATAGAAGAATTTAAAAAGTATGTACTGGGCTCGGAAGAATCGATTAAACTTCCTGAAGGTATAAAGTTTGAAGAAGGCGATTTGTCATTCTTTGATAAAGCTCTGAATAAAATTCGCAATAAGAAGATAGAACCATTAAAAGCAATTAAAGTAAGCGAATTAGAAGGAAAATTTGATAAAAATATTATGAGCAGAATTCGTGAAATGTCGAAATTACAACCTCTTAGAGAAGGTGAGGCTGTTGTTACGAAGCAGCAAATTATTGATGCCATGAATGTTGCCGAAATTAATGATCCGAAACTTTTGGATAAAGTATTCAGGAACTTTACGAACGAGGCTTCTGTTGATCCATATAAATATGTATCAAACAAAAAGTTATATTCATTAAAATCTCAAATGAGTGATTATGTTTCAGATATTTGCAAACAAGCAAAAGACGGAAAAATTACAAAAGATGTACTTAATAAGGCTAAACGTAAAAATATTACATACAATGGAATTAATTTTGCAACAGGTTTTGCTGTTGCAGCCATGTTCCTGTCAACGATTATACCTAAGTTGCAATATTTAATGACTGAAAAGAGAACGGGCTTAAATGTATTCCCCGGGACTTATGATTATGAGCACCATAGGAAAACAGATGTATAATGTTTGTAGTCAAATAGTTTTATAATTGAGCATTGCGGTAATTTTTTAACTCAGTTAATTCAAATGTAAATTTATATTAATAATAGATATTAATATAAGCAAAATTTTTTTTTACGAGTTTTAAATTAAGTGAACGACCTATAATACAAAGGAGTTTTATAATATGAAAAATTTATCCAAAAAACTGTCACTTATAGCATTGTCGGCT
>JAKSUR010000096.1 GCA_024408765.1 bacterium
ACTTTTCATAATTAAAATAACCATCATGCTGAACAATATTAATTTCATCAGAACAAACAATTCGTTTTAGTCGAGTTTTCGTAATGTTACTCGATGTATATGTATAGTTGCTATATTTAACATAAAATGGAGAAATCTTCGGAGCAGATAAATTGAAAAAAGCATATAAATTTATTTTTTGCAAAGATAATCCACAGTGATTATAAAGTGCCTTGTTAATCAATTGACTTGATGCTTGAAATCTAGCATTAAATTCCAAAAAGAATAATTGCTCATCTTTTAAAAGGAAATCTATGCCTAAAACACCTCTATATCCTTTAGATCTTGCAATTTCCCCTATATGTATAGATTTTTCTTTTATTAGTTCTTTTGTGTTTTCTTGTAGCATTTCAAAACATATAAAATCAGCACCACAATAAAGAGGCCTATTTTCTATTTCTGTTATTACTTGAATAGAGGGTGGAAGATACAATATTTCGTTTTCAAAAATCACAATATGAACATTTAAAGGTGTAGCATCTTTTATATACGGTGAAACAATATATTTTTCATTTTTTTGAATAAAATAATCAACGCTGTATTCAGAATCAATATGACGAGTTCCTTCGCCTCCAGCTGAAAAAATTTTTTGAATAACAAACTCATCACAATCACGAAAATAGTTTTTAATATTATCGTAATTACAGTCACAACCATTTAATATTACAAAAGGAATGATGTTTGCAACATCTCTTACAATAAATCGTGATCGTTGCTTATCAGAAAACGCCAGTAGCAATTCATATTTGTTCAAGCAAATTGTACGTTGTTTTATAAAATCATTATTTTTATACGCCATTTCAGGATTATAAAACATAAAGCGAACCGATTTGTCTTTTTGGCAAAGCGAATTCAATGTTTTTTCAAAAAACAAATTGCACTCTTCATCTTCAATATTATGGTTAATACGCCTATCTTCATTGCAATAAGCGATATTTCCGTCTTTATTATCGCCAAAGATAGTAATTGATCCCTTAAATAAATTTCCTGTATCTTCGATGTCTGATTGTCTAACACCAACCCAATAGATATTATTCATGTTATTCCTTCCTATACCATACATAAATTAATTGTTTGTTTATGACTATCTGAAAAACTTCCAACTTTTAAAGCACTAAATTGATAATTGTATTTTAAAGCGTTGTATTTTTATATAAATTGGAATTGTATCAAACAGCATATTCACATTCACCTTACAATAATAAATAGTTATTGTAAGGTGCTATAAAATGCTTTAACCCCCGTTCTTTGCGTAACACAAAGAACGGGGGTAACTATTGGTTTATTAAAATATTTTGTTGGCATTACGATGATCATCCGCCAAGGGAATCGCAAAATAATAATTTATGCAATTAATATGCATACGAAAGCGGTGCAAAAACGGCATTTTTTATGGAGAATATATGTCAATTGCTTAGATTTATCAACAAATATAATTCGTCAAAACGGCCTAAAAAAACTAAACAGTTTTATGTTCCAGACGAGGTCACTTGTGCATAGGTTTTATTAAGTTTTTTGAGTCCAAAAAGCATCAATGAGTCCCGAAAAAACGGCTTAAAACAGGCGTTTTGCCAATAGGATAGGAAGTAGGAAACAAAATATTCGACAGCATTTTCGGGAAAAAACTCCTTAAACTCAGTGCAAAGCTGAGCGGCGAGGGTTTTGTTATGTGCAAGAACAAGCGTCGGACGGTTCACTCTTTCAATAACATTTGCCATAGTGAAGGTTTTACCGCTTCCTGTAACGCCCAATAAGGTCTGCTCAGCATAGCCGCTGTTAAGACCTTCAACTAATTTATCTATCGCCTGCGGCTGATCGCCCGTAGGCTTATAATTTGATACTAACTTAAATCTGTCCATTTTTTCACCAAGTCATAAAGTTTTCTTCTTCAAAATTCTGCATCATTATATCATATATTTTATATATTGTATCGAACAAACTGAAAATTATCATTATTTAACTGTAAATAAAAATATGAATAACCCGCATTTTAAACCGAGTCATTCATATTAAATATTAAAAATCAAACAAGGAATCAACCTACATAGCGTTTATATGAACCGGATGAACACTGTTTAAGGTATGCACCTGAGCCTGTTCCCACCTGCTTAAAGCACTGTTCTTTTGACGGGAAATAGAAATCCGGCGTATCACACTTAATCTTCTTGATTTTCCAACCCATAAGAAGCGGAAGAAGAAGTATAGTGAGCTTTCTGTCGGAAACACTGTTCCATATGGAGCCGGCGAACCAGCAACAGTTTTTACCGCCCGTCCATGTATTTCTGTTTATAATCCTGTCACTGACAGTTTTAAGCTGTGAATCGGTGAGATATGTCGAGGCACAAACCGTTCCGCTCATGCCCTTGGTATGAAGACAATATGCATCTATGTTATAGTAGTTTCCCTTACCGTCTTTTCTTGCGGTATTATATGCGGATACAGTTACGCCCTGCCCTTTCGGCACAGTGTAACAGCCGACCTTTATTTTACCCTCAGTCAGGTTTTCAAAGTAGAGCCAGACATGACCGGCAAATTTAGTGCGTGAACATATATACATTTTAGCAACATAAGTGTTATTTACCGACTCCGCACCCGAAGAAAATGAAAACATTCCGAACAGCATCAAAGCTGCAAGTAAAATTGAAACAAACCGTTTAAACTTCATATCTGTCATCTCCGTATTTATTTTCACAAAAATTGTAGCACAATATTTTGAAATGTCAATTTTTTAACTATTATTCAAGCCCTTTTAATCAGCTTTACAGAAAGCGTAACAAAAAGATAAATAACAAGGTCAACTATAACAACCGTTGCACCTGCCGGAGTGTTAAGCACAAAGGATATGAACAGCCCCGTAAGAAAGCTCAGAATAGCAAGGAGGGATGAGGATATCACCGTAAATTTGAAGCTTTTACATATCCTCATTGTTGTAAGTGCCGGAAAAACAATGAAGCTTGACATAAGAAGTGCACCCATCATCTGCATACCGACAACGGTTATCACAGCTGTCATAACGGCAATTAATGTAGTAAACAGGCTTGTCCTGATTCCCGTCGCCCTTGCAAAGGTTTCGTCGAATGCCGTCGCAAATATACGGTTATACATCATAAAATATAATACTGCGGTCAGAAGCGAAATTACGGCACAGATAACGACATATTCCGTCTTCATAGCTAAAATCGAGCCAAACATATAGTTGTTTAAATCAATATTCATTCCGCCGGTGAGCGATGCAACAAAAATTCCTACGGCAAGAGAAGCGGTGGACACGAGTGCTATAGCCGCATCGCCGTTAATTTTGCTTGACTCATTAATTCTGAGAAGAAGTACAGCCGCAATAATCACTATGGGTATAGCTACTTTAAGCGGTGCAATTCCCGCAGCGGCACCGATTGCAAGAGCACCGAAGCCGACATGAGAAAGTCCGTCACCTATCATTGAAAATCGTTTTAAAACGAGGGAAACTCCGAGCAGTCCCGCACAAAACGATATAAGAACGCCGCCGATAAGAGCATTTCTCATAAATGTGTAGTTGAAAGCATCAAAAAACAATGACATAGATTTC
>JAKSUR010000097.1 GCA_024408765.1 bacterium
TGTGCCCGATATTGTGTGCGACAGCATTGACGATATTTATAACGCAATTAAATAATAAAAACCGTGGATTTTTGAAGTCCACGGTTTTTTGATTAATATATATTTGGTAAGTTATCTGAATGTTCTTTTTACATCGACATAGAGATATAAAAAGAACAACAAGCTTATTTTCTTCGGTCTCTTTCGTGGACAACTTTATCATTGTTGATATACGCACTGTCAATAACACGATTTAAATCAGGGGAATATATAACGATATTTATTCCATCTTTTAGCTGAAGAGAGTAGTCTATTTGGTTTATGATAATCGAATTATTTTTTATTCTGCAATCAAAATTATCTGCAACATATTTTTTGCCGTTCAAATAAACATTGTTTGAATTTTCAGAATTAAGGTCATTAATTCCAATATTACCAAAGGATGCAATTGCTTTTGCACTTGGAACAAAACTATCACTGCAATTTAAAATAACGATATAATCTTTTATCATATAAATGTATTTTTCAATATCAGTTTCGCTCTTGAAAGGAAAACGCTCTGAAGAGAAAACTGAATAGTCAAAATTATCATAAACCGTTTTTATATTATTAAGCTTTGAAATATAGTTTTGATTATCGAGCTTGTTTTTGCCAGTGAACAGACTGTTAATTATGATATCTGAAACATATGAGGAAAAATGTATTGAATCACAGTAATTGTATAAGTTACCAGCTATGTCAATTTCATCTTGGAATGAGCTGATGCTTACATTATCATATTTAGAAAGTGTTTCATAGATCTTTTTGTATGCGTTAATGTGATAATGGAGCTGGTTGTTATCAGCACACATTTTTAAATACATAACATTGTGTGGAGGAATAAACAGAAAGAATTTTATCTTTGGATTTTCTTTAATGATATTTTCCAGGATTTTCAGATTACTTGTTATTGTATTATAAAAGTTACTTTCGCTTGTATTAAAAGGTTCTTTTACCTGATCCTTTGAGGAAAATTCAGCAAAATAAAACTGTTTTTCGCTTGAAAAAGCGGTGTCCATAGATTCAATTTTATCTTTCTCTTTAATAACAGAAACACACTTTTCAAAGATAACATCCTTATTGAGAACATACTTCACATCATTAAAAATGTTCTTATCATACAGATATTTAGGAAAGTCAGAGGATGAGTTAATTCTTGTAGTTAAAAGATTTGAGTCGATATTCATAACTACATTTTTAAGCTTCGGCTGACTTTTTATAGCAAGTTTTATACCATTGCAGATGGTTTCAATATCTTTACCGCAAAAAGGAACTTTAACAGCATCTTCTTGCGTTATTGCTTTTATTGTTGAAGGCTTCATGTTTTGAATGAGAGAAGTTCCTGTTATAAATGTGCTGTATTCGAAATTTTTTATAATGCCCGCACCCTGATAAAATGAATCATCATAGGTATAGTTGAAAATTTTAAGAGGCTTGTGATAGTAGAAAAACGGGTCAATGCTGATTACAACTGATGAAACAAGAATAAGACATATCAACAGTGCTGATATAAAAACGATTATCCATTTTTTTGAAGTATTCATAATACCGCCTTTTAAAAGTTAAAGTATAAAAAGGTTGATATACCCGAAAATGAAATGATACTAAAAAATATCAGTGTTAATGACACTAATAGATTAGATTTATTAGGCTTAAAACATTCTAACTTTTCGGATGTATTTTTCATAAAAATTGATGCATAAATAACAAAAGCAAACAGCATAAAAACAAAAATAATCTTTAAGTACGAAAATTTGATTCCGTTAAAGATGTATAACAGATTGTTGCTTATAAAAGCTTCAATTATTTCATCGCTTAATGGCTGAAAGTTGCAAGAAAGCAAACGCTTGATTATGAATAAAAACTGATGTACAGTGTTTGCTCTAAATAAAAGCCATGTAACATTTAAGAATGAAAATGTGATAAACCAGCGAATAATTTTGGGGATTTTGTCTATTTTGGATTTAAACTCTTTATTTAAGACAATGCCGATACCATGTATTGAACCCCATAAAATAAAAGTCCAGTTTGCACCGTGCCAAATTCCGCTGACAAGGAAAGTAATGAAATTGTTCAATCGTGTTCTCATTTTTCCTTTTCTGTTGCCGCCAAGAGGTATATATAAATATTTTGTAAAGAATCTGGTTAATGTTATGTGCCACCTTTTCCAGAAATCAACAATATCTAAGGCTCTGTATGGCGAATTGAAATTCATAGGGATTTTGATGTTAAACATAAGACCAAGCCCTGTGGACATATCACAGTATCCACTGAAATCAAAATAAATCTGCAAGGTATACGCAAACATTATTATGATACCGTTAGATGTGTTAAGAAAAAAATCAGTGTCTTTAAATGCAAGATTAACAGCATTTCCCATTGTATCTGCAATAAGAACTTTTTTGGCTAATCCGAAAGCAAAGGCATATATACCTTTTGAGAAGTTTTCAGGATTAAATATTTGATTGCATTTGTTGTTGAATTGAGGAATAATTTCATCATGCAAGACTATAGGTCCTGCAATTAATTGAGGGAAAAACACGACGAATAAGGCATAATCAATGAAGTTGTATTTAGGAACAGCACCTTTATAGGAATCAATAATAAAGGAAACCTGCTGGAATGTGAAAAAGCTGATTCCTAAAGGAAGTGCGATTTTTAGAACAAAAAAATCTGCTGAAAAAATGTTGTTTATTGTTTCAGTTAAAAATCCGAGATATTTAAAAATAAACAGGCATCCTACATTTAATATAATGTCTGCTACGAAGAGAAGCTTTTTTAGAAGACAGTTTTGGGATGATCTGAAGTACAAATCTGAACAGTAATTTATAATTACACTTATCACAATAATCGGAAGATACCATATGCTAAAGTAACCGTAAAACCACAGAGAAAAACCAAGAAGCCAAACCTTGCTCATAGTGTTATATCCAATTTTATTAAATAGATAATATCCGCTTAATGTTAAAGGTAAAAATAGTAAAATAAATATGTAAGAGTTAAATAGCATATTTAATATAGCCGAAAATCATTTTAAGATTTTCACACAATTCCTTTCTATAATTTTAAATTAGTTAGCTAATTATAGGTCAATTTCACCCTATTGTCAATAGGTCAATCGGGCATATTTATTATAGAGGTGAAAGAGATGACAAATTCAAGGCTTAAAGATTTAAGAAAGAAGAGGGGCTATACTCAAATAAAAATGCAGATGCTCACAGGAATAGATCAAAGCGATTATTCAAAAATTGAAGGCGGAAAAAGATATTTCACTTTTGAACAATGCAAAAGAATTGCTCTTGCGCTCAATACAAGTATGGACTACCTTGCAGGGTTGACGGATTGCGAAGAGCCATATCCGCCACATCGTGATTAATTTATATAAAATGCTTTTTTGAAAAATATCGACAAATTTATTGAAAATACTTGAATAAA
>JAKSUR010000098.1 GCA_024408765.1 bacterium
TTTTAAATCCTCACACCACATTATTTCCAAGCCATAATTTTTCAATTTCAGTAAGTTTTCCGGTAAATCATTTTCTCTATTCGGAAATTGTTCATAAGCTAACCATAAAATCAGCTTATCCGGTTTTATTGTCTGATTTAACAATGTATTAATGGTTTTATCAATCTTATCAATTCTTTCGGGAAAACTTGTCAATGAAACAATAAGTTGCGGATGTCTTTTATTAACTGTTAATCCGTACTCTGTTACATTTTTATATTTAAATTTAACTTTGTGTTTGAATTTTAATTGTATAAGACATAATAATTGAATAACATAATGTGAATCAATATCTTTAAAAAATAAAAATCTTTTGTTTTTTGATATAAATTTATGTTGATTTTTCAAAATATATGTTTTAACCAGTGCTTCATAAAATCGTGGTCTTAATAGGAAAAACGGTCTGTATTTAAAATAACTCAGTGCAGTAGATTTTAATGCTTGCTTCAATTCTTTATCATCCAATTTCCATGGTGTAAGTTGAAGATATTTAAAATACAAGTTTTTATGATACGAAAAACTTTTTAATCCCCAAGGTTTATTTTTGGACACAAAATGTATAATTTTTGGCTCGCTTGTGTAACTTGAACGATTTGTAAAATTAGATGATTGAACATTCCATTTGTCATCTATGATTTTTATATAATCAGATAAACATCTGTTAATAATTTCCTGATCACCTGTTTTAATATTATCAATATTAGCTTTTGTAAATTCTAACAGTTTTTGTTCAATATTATCTTTTCGCCATTTATCAAGATTTAACAATAACACACCTGAATTAATATAATTAGGATTTCTTTTTAACATTTTCTTATTAATATCTTTGACTCCTGCAATTGCATAATCTTCTATATCAATATTAAATAAATTTGTTAAATCGGAATTTACAATTATATCACAGTCAAAATAGATTACCTTATCAACATCAGGCAATAATGATGCCAATTTTAACCTATAACATGCGGCAATCGTGAGATATTTGTGAGTACAAACTTCTTTATAATCCTCAAAATCATTTTCGTTGATTTTAACAAAATTAATGTTGCAATTCTTCATTGATTTCAATGATAAAATTTGTTGTTTTTTTATATCAGAAATTCCACCATCCAGGATATAAATATTCAAATTTTCATCAGATTTAAAATTCGCCAAAACAGAAGCAATGACAACGCCTGCATATTTTGAATAATTATCGTCACAAGATATACAAATATTAACATCAGTCATTACAAAACTCCTCAGCCGACACTCTTACGATAATAAAAATTGTAAAGATATTAAAAAATAATTACAATCGAAACTGCCGTAACTATACAATTACAACAAATTCCAATGATTGTCAATATAAAAACAACCTATTTAAAACGGTAAGTTTGCAGGGTGCAATTTTGCTAAAAAGAGGAAATTTTTATTTTGCTCTTACAAATCAGCATTAAAAGTTGCCAATTTAAAAATTTCGTGATATAGTCTTGCTATAAGGAGAGTTTACCTGACGTTTATCACAAATTAAATTCTTTTGTTTAAGAAGGTGTATTTATGAAATTGGTTAACAGACTAAAAGTTTTTGAACAAAAATATGTTTTTTTAAGATGGGCAATGGGTGCTGAATATGGCAAGATTGTCTATGTCGGTGAGGATTATTTGGAATTTAATATTATTGACCCTGAAACTTTAGAATATAGAGAAACGGTTATGATTAACTCACAACTTGTGCTTGAGGTTATTTTTGGAGGTTCGGATATTTCACGAATGGTTGCGGAAATATCTTCAATGCTTCCCGAACAATAAGATTTAAGAAAATCTTTTTTGAGTGATTGTAAGCGTGTGCGAAAGCGGTATTCCGCCTTGCATTGCAGGTTTATTCACAACATAACCGTTGACATACATAACGGTTGAACCTCCGCCATCAAGATTCATAGCGTTTATGCACCCGAATTCTTTCATTAATTCTGCTAATTCGTATAGTGTTAAACCTATTGATGAACCTTCTCTGCCGTCAGCCGTCATCATAATAAGGTGATTGTCTTTAGTATATCCTATTGCTGTTCTCGGATTCCTTCCTCCTATTGCAGATAGTTTTTGAGCTGTCATATCAACGTAAATTTCATTATTTTTTATCAAATATGGCCCTCCACCTATTATGTGGTTTACTCCGTTCCATTCGGGGTTCATTTTTATGTTAAGTTTCAGTTTTTTAGATTTGTCAATTTGGTTTATAATTTTTTCGGGCGCAACAACTACAAATCCATTTTCCGGAATTGAAAGCGAACCGTAAGATTCAGCAATTACCTCTCCGTTTTCTACAGCTACTGCTTTTCCGTATTTTGGGCAGAGTGGTGAATTGCTACCCCAATCGGGTGTATACACAAGAGTGTGTGTTGATAACATTCTCGGTTGATTAACATTATCAACTTTAATTTCGTTTTTATTATTTAAAAGGTTTGCTTTGAGTTGAACTCTTGCCATTCCGTAACCGTTATCAAAAATGCCGAGTGCAACTCTGTCATAAATAGGGCCGGTATAAACTTTTTTGTTAATCATTAGAGTGCCGAGAGGAACTCCTGTCTGCGGTTTGAAATAACCTCCGTTGATTGCAGCTATTGCGTGTTCTCTTTGGGCAATATTTGATATTTTAGATCTGGAAGCCAAAGTGTTTGAAGCAATTGAAGGCATAACTTCAAGGTTATTATTAACATCTTTTGAAAGTTCTATTATGTTAATTCTAACAGGTCTGCCATTATAATATCTAAGCAGTTTAATGTGCTTAACTCCTTTTTCTACATCAACTATTTTCCCTTGAAGATATTTATTTTTTATTTCCTTATTAAAACGTAGCTCCAACTCTGCTTGTTCTTGAATATAATTTATTGCGGGTGATAATCCCGTATATTTTCCTATGTCAGAATCTTTTGCTGATATAATCGGTATTTGCGTAACTATAAATACTAATAAAATAGCTATTCCTGCCACGCTGGTAGCGGTTTTTTCGGTCGACGATCGTTGAAATGAAATTGCCATTGTATCCATTTTGCTCACCATAGATTAAGTAACGGATACCTTTTTTATTAGAGAGTGGTGTGGGGAATAACACTCATCAAGAGTAACTGCATTTTTTCAAAACTTGTTTTCCTCAGTAAATGTCTATTACGCTCTACTTATATTATATCATACACTTAATATTTATACAACCCTGCTATAATAATGCTTTTGGGTGATTTTTAAAATGTCGATTTTACACTTAATCGGCAAATAAATGTTATTTCACCTTCTGAAGTTGATATAATAGTTAGTTTGTTTTACAATACTTTACAATTGCTAAAATCCCACATTCAAGAAGCAATCGCAACACTATTAAGTTGAAAAATTTGTTTAGGTGT
>JAKSUR010000099.1 GCA_024408765.1 bacterium
TTTACTCCGTCATATACGAAAGAACAAAAAAGCTCTTTTCGTTTATCGACATCAAAATTAATTTGAGAATATAATTTTATCAACCGTTTTGTTTGGTTAGAATTATAGCTTACATGGTTGCAAAATTCATTAAAGGTAATTGGCTGTATTTTTTCAAGCTCGTTTTCAAACGGATTTAAGCATAAGATATTGTATTCGATATTTACATACGGCAACATTTTATACACATAACCAAGATGTTTGTGCTTGCTAATGTCCGTCTGTTCATATAAATTACGAATTGCATTTATGTAAAATCGTTGATGAAAATCATCGTCATTGCATTTTTTTAATTTACCCCGTTGAAACAAATCGTTCGATGTTAGCTTTAAGTAATTATCTGAATCTTCAAAAATATATTTACCGTTAACTTCTTTCCAAAATCTAAAAGTAGTTGCATCCGAAAGACCGAGGATTGAACAAAGGTCAGACTTTTTCATTTTGGTTTTATGATTTTTCATTAAATCGCCGTTGTAGTTCATGTATGTAATCAGATAAATCAATCTTGTAGTTGTTTCTGGGCTTAGACCGTCAAATATATCTAAATTGCTCAATACAAAATAAAAGCTCCCAAGCTCGTTAGTTTGCTTTTTATAATGTTGTTTCTTTAATTCCGATTGTTGCCACTTTTTATAGCGAGCTTGCTGTTTAGGCGTGTAAACCTTGCTGCCAATCGGAGCGGTAAAAGTAATGCTTTCTATTATTTCGCCAGTTGAGGCATCCAAAAAGTATGGTTTTTCTTCTATCAAAATAGTTTTGCAATTATTTATAATTGTTATCCCCTTTCTTAAATTCTGTTGTTCTCCTTACGAATTTTTGTTACCATTTTTCTATACGCTTTTTTATCTGTTTGCATCAAACTGTGCAAGAGCATATGTTCAGAATGAGTAACCCATAAAAGATTTTTGCAGTGATTATTCAGCGGATTTTTGTCTATATGATGAACTTCGTTTTTCATCAACCACCCTTTACAAAAAAAATAAGCTACCAGTATATGAACGTATTTATGTTCTAAATCAAAAGCTGTTTTTGAAAGATTAACCGAATAATATCCATTTTTTATTTCAGGTTTTAAATAAACGCCTGTATCAACGTCAAACACTTTGCCAGTGTTTGATATGAGGTATCTTAATCTGTATTCATTTCTGTTCGGCTGAAATATTTCATCGGCATTTTTATAACTTAATATGGGCTTAAATAATGTATCAAAATCTAACTCCAAATCACCGAAAGCAAAAGTTGAATCACCTAAAAAGGTAGGTTTTTTTACATAGTTCAAATGTTTGTCTTGCCATTTTAGTAAACTATCAAGGCAAACAGAATACTGTTTTCCATTTTTGACGGCTTCGATTTCACCGCAAGCGCATAATTCGGCAATTTTTCTTGCCTTAATTCCTGTTAGCTTTTCGCATTCGCCCGTCGTTAATAGTTGTTTTTTCTTCATTTATTTTTCCCCATTATCAATAATTAAATTTTTTTAAATAATCGCTTATTCTTTTTTCTGTTGAATCGGCTATCTTTAAATCATTATGTTTCCAACGGTTAAAACCACTCACAGATAAACCGATTCTTTTACAAAACTGTGTCGTTGAAACGCCTGTATCTTTAATAAAGTTTTCGCAACGTGTTTTTATTGGCATACATTAACACCTCCTTTGCAAAAAAATAAAGGCTGCTCTAATCCTCTTTTTTTAAAGAGTAATAGAACAGCCTTTAATCGTTGTTAAACCGTCATTTCCTACGGCAATCGCATTTAACAGGTTATTAAAAAATCCCTGCGGTAGTCATTAAGGCGCATAACGCCAACACATATCCCTACCTGATTGTGTTTATTTTATCTATCATAGAACAGGTTAGTTCAATCCCCAGTGGTATAGTTTGTTATCAGAGGATTGATTCAGAATAACAAACACCGAACGATTAAATTACTATTGCGTGACATGGTTCATTTCATGCTTGTAACACGCTTAACTATTTATTATTTTAGACAGTTTTTTCTAACTTGTCAAGCGTTTTGTTAAACATTAACAAATTATTCATATTTAATTTGTACAACTTGTAAATGAATTACAACTATTTTCGTTTTTGATAATCATTAATTATTTTTTTCTGTTCTTGTTCAGACTTGCCGACACAATCAATCATGATTTTGTCGGTTTCGTCTTTGTTGTACGGCTTTGTGTTTTTGCCGGAGTTTTCATATAGCCAATGCAAAAAGTACCATAGTCCAATTATTGCAATTATGATTACGGGCATTCAAACCATCCTTTCAAAAATTAATCATCAATGAATTCAATCAGGTCGCCGGGCTGACAATCAAGAAGTTTGCAAATGGTTTCAAGTACAGCCCAGGACACCATTTGACCACTTCTTAATTTTTGCAGCATTGCTTCACCTATGATTTTTTCTTTGCGAATTTTATTTGTATTAAATCCTTTTAACTTCAATAAATCAAGAACATCCGTTTTATATCTAAATGACATTTATTAATCGCCTCTTTTCCACTATAACCATTATAGCATATGGTTACACTAAAATCAAGTGTAAAAATTACACTAAAATTAAGTGTAAAGTTTGTGCATTTTGCGAATTGAATTACACTTAAATTAGGTGTAAAATATAGACATAGAGTTGAGGAACGGCACAACCGAAGGAAATGGGAATACCACCAAAGGTGCGAAACGGAATACAAGCTCGGACAACTGAGTTCCTCAACAAATAAAAAATAAGGAGATAAGAACCATGTCAGTAAACGAATTAGAAAAGAAAATCGCAGAGCTTCAGGAGCTTGAAACTATCGCAGAGGAGGCAAGAGCTGAAGCGGAGGCAATCCGTGATGAACTGAAGGCTTTAATGCTTGAACAGGGTACAGAAGAGCTTGAAACAGGCAGACACATTGTTAGATGGACAAGCGTATTAAGTAACCGATTCGATACAACAACATTTAAGCGTGAACACGCTGAAATGTATAAAGCATATGTAAAGCAGACAGCAAGCAAACGTTTTAGCATCGCATAACTCAACATAAAAGCTGTGCTATCGGCTTATATACGGGCAAAACAAATAAAAAAGGAGTTTTAGCAATGAGTAACTTTAAATTCACAGAAGCACAGGCAGGAAAATCATTCATAACAATTTCTAATGTCGATACCGCAACCATTTTAAAGCCATTGGTTGATAGACTGGGAACATTACCGATTTTTAAACTGTATGACGATGTTGTTATCATCGAATTAAAATACAATCTCGATTTTTCTTTAAGTCATATGAGAGCGGTAGTTTCCGAGCTTTCTAACGGCAAGGGAAAAGTTGACTACTTTTTTGTCGAGGTTTATGACGACATTGGACTTGCTCAATGGTTTATTCAT